>NZ_LMMW01000062.1:0-185299 GCF_001422845.1 Methylobacterium sp. Leaf100
CGAGCGCTATCCCAGCACGCTCGCAGATCTCCACATCGTCGCCTTCGTCTGCCTCATGCTCAAACAGGCCGCTCAACTCGCGGCCGGTTCATAACAGCCTCTAGTTCAGGCGGATCAACGACTCGGTCGAAGGCTGGGAGGTCAACCCTCTTGGGGCGGTGGCAAGCCTGGAAGCCTGCCGTCCCAGCCTGAGAATGGCCGGCCTCAACCAAGTCGAGATCTGCCCGACCGTTCAGTCGTGGCGAGCTCTGCGGGCCGCCACCGCTGCAGTGGGGCTCGGCCTCGACCGGCTAGGGCACTGCTTCCTGCCGTGCCGCTGCGATCAGGCGATCGCCGTCCTCTCGAAGCAAGAGGCGATCCGACACGAGGGCGTCGACGGATTTCGTGACGGCCGCGACGTAGGCGTCCGGATCGGCGTAGCGCTCTTCGATCGAGGGGCGCGGATCCCCGGTCGCCACCCGCTCCGCCCGGGTGCGTGCGAAGGGGAGCTGGCTGCCTTCGCGGTCACAGAGGACACCCGCTGGAAACGGATCGGCATAGAGGTTCCAGCCCGTAAAGGTCGCGCGCGGCGCCGCCACGGCGGGAAGGCGGATGCCTGCCACATCGTTTCCGTCCGCATCGACGCGCGGGACGAGGGGCCGGTACTGCGGCCCGCTCTCGGGCCGCGGATCGACATAGGTGTCGAACCGCGCGAGGGCGTTCGGCGCCGTCGGAACAGGCACTCCGACGAGGAACGGAAAGCCGATGCCGGCGGCCTCGACCAGGGTGCCGTCCGACAAACGGGGGACGCGGCTGTCCGGCGGGGTCTTGCCGGACGTGACCCAGTCCTCGAGGGCTACGAGGAGCGCTCGGACCGCCGGGGCCGGGTTGAGGGTGCTGCGCGGGTTGGTGCACGCTCCCTTGGTCGAGGCCAGACCGGCGCGGCCGTAATGAAAGCCGCTCGAGACCAGAAAGGCACGCGCCGTGTCCGGCAGGGGCACGTCGGTGCGGCCGAGGGGATCTGTCGTCAGCAGCGAGGCACCCTTCTGCCAGTACTCGGTGCCGGTGTTCACCTCGATCAGGAGGGGATCGAAGCCGTCGCCGCGTGGGAGCGCGCCGGTTCGTCCCGTGACAGGGTCGTGCTGCTGAGCGGCGGAGAACGGGAAAGCGTTCTCCGGGTAGAAGTGGTCCTCGTGTTGCGTGTTGGTGCGCGAGGGCTGGCCGAAGCGGGCATTGAGAAAGATGCCGCCGACTCCCGCGATGTGCGACAGCACGCCGTCGAAGACCCGGCGGCCGGCCTCGTCGCGGTTGAAGCCTTGATGGATGAAATCGCGCAGGTAGCGCCCGCTCTGCGAAACGCCGAGGGCGACGGCGTGGCGGATCGCGCCGGCGGCCGTGGCAACTCCGCCTTCGGGGGCGCCGCGCAGGTAGGCGACCACGTCGCGGGTGGCGGCGAAGCCGATGCCGAGCACCTTCGGTTCCGTGGCCGTGTAGGTGAACTGGTAGATGGATCCCGGGAGCGGCTTCGTACCCTTCGGAAGTAGCTCGAGCTGACGCGGCGTGACGTAGTGCCAGGCCTCGGCCGGCACCGGTCGGGGCGGATCGCTCTCCCGGCGGCGGACGGTGAGCTGCGCGTGCGTCTTGTCCGAGCTGGCCGTCCTGAACGTGAGGTAGAACGGGGCCTCGGCCGGCCCGCGCGTCGCGCTGACGAGCTCGTCGCGGACGGTCTCGACGATGGGTTTGCCGTTGCGCGTGGCGACGGGGACGTCGATGGCCATGCCGCCTTGCTGGCGCAGGGCGTCCGCCTCCCAGCCGGACCAGACGATGGTATCGCCCCGCCGGAGAACCAGGCCGGTCCCCGCATCGGCGGCGGTGCGTGGATCGTTGACGGCCTGCACCGCCTGGGCGGGGGCATCCAAGACCCAGTTGAACAGGAACTTGCGGCCGCGGTTCAGCACCTCGAACAGCAGCGTGCCGCTGCCGCGGGCGGGATCCTTGGGACGCAGGATGAAGAGGTCGGTTCTGTACTCGACAATTCCTCGGGCGTTCCGCGGCGCGAGCGCGATGTCGACGATGCCGGCGTTCGATGGATCTGCCGGATCGAGTTCGCCTCGGGCGGTCCCGACGAGACGCTCGTAGGCGCCGGCGGTTCCGAATTCCGCTCCCTCGGCGAATGGTTCGACCGTGGTGATGTCGATGCCGACGATGCGTGCCTGCGCGGGCGCAATCCAAAGCGCGCAGCCGAGCGTGGCGGCGATGGCGCGGCCAATCAGCATGTCCCCTCCCGAGCCCAGCTCTACGACGGCCGGTTCCCTTAGGAACCACGGCCCGGCTACGGCGTCGAGGGGCACGGTGAGGTGAGGTGCGCCTCCGACTGTTCATGGGCGGTGAGCGCGCTCTGGGCTGCCGGTGCCGAAGACGAGCGACCTGAGGGGCTTCCATTTCGCCCACAGAGCTGCCGTAGAAAGCCGAAACCCGGATTTCGCCAGGTGCCTCGGCGCAGATCGTCGTCGGGTGCGCTCTGCGCCGCGTCCCCTCCCCGTCTCAAGTCCCGAAACATCACGGCTATGTGAGCTGGGCCCGTGAGATAGTCCCGCGAACGGGGATGCCCAGTGGGCTAAGTGATTGGTGTCAAACGCGAAGGGAGTGGAGCGGGTACCGGGAATCGAACCCGGGTATTCAGCTTGGAAGGACGATCCCCCGGGCTTTCCGCCTCGCCACCTCCCCGGCGCTTCCCGCGCAAACCGTTAATCCTGCATGGCTTTTCCCGGTGGACCGTTCCCGGGGACTCTTGCGGCCGCGTTTCGGACGTGCGGTATCCATGCGGTATCCACGGAGACGGACATGGCGGCATCGCGGGGGACATACGCACGGGAGCGGGCGCGGCTGACGGCGGAGCACCTGAAGAAGGCGCGCCGGATGATCGATAGCGGGACCGTCCCCGGCCGCGGGATCGACTTCTGCGACGACGCCTTCCCGGGGCTCGTGCTCCGCGTGACGCCGGCGGCCGGCAACTGGATCCTCAAGCTCCGCATGTCGACCCTCCGCCTCGGGGACATGGCTTCCGTCTCGGTCGCCGCGGCGCGTGAGGCGGCCGCCCGGGCCCGGCTGGACGTGAAGGATGGGCGGGACCCCCGGCAGGACGTCGCCGTCTACGCGCATGCCATGGTCACGACCGGCGGCGACCACGAGACCTCGGCGGACGCGGCTTGGCCGGTGGAGGTAGAACGGCAGAGCGACGAGGACCGGCGGCGGCACGGCCCGTGGGAATGGCGGGACCTCGTCGATCTGTTCCTTGAGGAGAAGCGGCCGGACCTCGACCCTGGGTACTTCCCCGCATACGCTTCGTACCTGCGCCACAAGGCATTCGACCGGATCGCCCGCCGCCCCGTCCGTGAGGTCACGGCCACCGACCTGCAGGGTATCCGGAACGAGATCATCGCCGCGAACTCGCGCAGCGCGGCCGCCCGGGCCGTACGCCAGGGACGGGAGATGCTCGACTGGGCCTGGTCGAACCATAGCGGCGTGTCCGGCATGGCGAAGGCGACTGAGAAGTGGCCGCTCTGGCGAGACCAGTGGACGATCCGATACAAGCCGGGCAAGCGCAGGCACGCGCCCGAGATCGACGAGCTCGCCCGGACCCTGGCCGTCGCGGAGAGATACCGGACACTCGGTCAGACGGAACACGCGACCGCGCCGGGCACTCTAGCGATGCTGTGGTTCACTGTCCTCACGGGCCAGCGCACGGGCGCCGTCGCGGAGACCGCACGGTTGGACGTTGCCCCCATCCCCGAGGACGCCGGCGTGCCGGGACCGGGTTGGCGCGCCGTGACATGGAGCGCCGGGGTCATGAAGGAAGATCGCCCGTTTGTGCTCCCCCTCCCCCCGGGCGCCTGGTACGTGATCGACCGGGTGCTTGCCGAGGATCCCGACCGTGAGACGAATCGCTGGCTTTTCCCGTCGATCCGGGGGGACGGCCATGTCGGCCAGGGTGCCCTGAACGCGCTCCTCTACCGGCTGCGGGGGAAGAAGGTGACGGGGTCGACGGTCACCGCGCGGCCGCTGGTCGATTATTTCGGGATCCACGGCATCCGGCCTTGGACGCTGCATGACGTCCGCCGGGCGATCACGACGTTCCTCTCGGACCATCGCCTGGGCGGGGCCGCGTCCGCGATCCTGGACCACGAGGCCGGAGTGACCGAGGACGAGCGCGACCGCCGCTCCGCCGTCACGCGCCTTCACTACGACCGGAGCCAACGGATACCCCTCAAGTCGGAGGGCATGGCCCTGTGGGTCGATGCGGTGCTGGAGGCCTACGAGAACGAGCGGGCCGCGCTGGCCGCGCTGCCGGCACCGGTCACGAGGGAACGCACGAAGCGAGGCCCCGGGAGGGCTCAGCCAACCGCCCCCTGACCCTGCCGGGCGCGTCGTTCAGGTCCCAGCTTGCGGGCGAGATCCGCTGGCTTGCCCGCCCGCACGAAACCCCGGCTGACCTGTCGGTCCACGGCCGCGAGCTCCTGGAGGGCATCGCCCAGGGCCCGGCGCAGGGCATCCCGCGCGTCACCGTCGCAGGCATCCAGATAGGCGCGTTCCATCTCGTCCACGACTGTCTCCATCGATTCGCTCATGAGAACGAATGAAGAACAAACGAGGCCGGGAGTCGATCCCAAATTGAGGCCAGGGATTTCTTTACCCTGCGCAAACGTCGCGCTTGCCCACCTCTCGGCGAGCTGCGATCGTCCAGATTCACCCCGCCCCCGAGGCCTCCCCCATGTCGCGAAAAACCCGGGCATTCGCCCCCCTTCCCGTCACCTGAGGAGGACCTGAGCGCGCGCGCCGGCCTCCATTTTATGGAGGCCGTCATGGCCAACTTCATCACTGCGGACACCCATTTCGGGCATGCCTCAATTCTTCATGGTCTGCGCCCTGGGTTCGCCAGTATAGAGGAGCACGATGCGATGCTCATCGAGGCCTGGAACTCGACCGTCCAGCCCGGGGACACGGTCTACCATCTCGGCGATTTCGCGCTCTCGACGCCCGAGTATGCCGGCAAGATTTTCCGGAGATTGAACGGCCGCAAGATCCTCATCGCCGGGAATCATGACCGCAAGAATCGCAAGCTCGGTTGGGCGGAGCAGCACGACGGGATCAGGGAGATCTCCGTCGAGGACCGCCACGTCGTGCTCTGCCACTACCCCATGCGTTCGTGGCCGCGTGCCTATCGGGGGTCGCTCCACCTCTTCGGGCACACGCATGGGCTCTTGCCCGGCACGACCCAGTCACAGGATGTCGGGGTCGACGTGTGGTCGTACCGCCCGGTGACCCTCAGCCAGATCCTCGAACGCATGGCCGCGAGTGACACGCAGCCGGAGGAACGCGTCCTCACACGGTGACAGCTACACACAGATGCCCTCTAGCCCCTCCAGGGCCTCCTCGTCCTCGGCGGTCAGGTCGAGGGGGGCTGGCTCGGGAGGGAGCCAGGCCAGGTGCCTGTCCGCTGGCGTCTTGCCATGCCAGGTGGGCACGACCACAGTCGCATCGTAGATCGCCCAAAATCGACGGAGCGCCACTTTCGCACTGCCGCCCTGCACGAGAAATTCGATTTCACCGCTCGGACCGGGCACGTATGACCAGGCAAACCAGCCCTCCGTCGGCGGCCGGTCGCGATGTCGTTTCGAGATCCAGGAACCCCTTGCGAGCCATACGCCGTCACTGCCCTCCTGGGGACCGACGGCCGACATCGGATAGATCGTGCTCGACGGCGGGGGGTGATGCAGGCCCCGGCGGACAATGACGGTAAGGAACCCCGGGCCGGGGACGATGCAAATGATGTCGGGCCACACACACGCGTCGCCGGGCATGTGATGCCTGCCGCTTTCAATGACGTACCGCAGAGGCCGGCCGAGCCATCTCGACAAACCGGGGAGTGCGAGCCTGCAAATTAAATTCAGGCGCCGCTCCGGCCCTTCCAGCGGGCGTGTCAGTGAATGCCGCTCCCGCCATGGACAGTTCTGTATACCATGGTAGAATGTCATAGGATACAAACGTACAAATTCACTTCTCAATGTAGTTATACGTACTCGCAGACGATTGAATCGATGTCTCAGGCGACCCTTGGTCCAAGAATCGTCTTTATCAGATAATATAAAAGCAGATGCACGGACGAACTCGCGGTCCGCGATATCGAGGCCCGAGAACGCGTTTCGGCAAGCGTTTTGCCACTCCGCTTTCTTCTGAACCCTTGGTGGCGTCCAATATCTGGAAATGTATTTTGTGTAACTCGGGTCGTAAACATACGGATACATATTAGTCTTGGGCATGTGCGTTTGCGTTCCGCTTCAGAGCATGCCAGTTTTACGATCAAGCTCTGAACCAAGGCGGCTCCCTGGGCGCTCAAATGCGAGCGCCCAGGGTCATAGATGACTAACCCTGGGCGGCGTTGATGGGCCGCTGCAGGTCGGGGTCGGCCTTGTAATCGTAGCGTGCCCGGGTGCGGTGACGGGCATCGTAGAGTGCCCAAACGTCCCCCTCCTCACCCGTCCGCCCGTCACCCCCCAGGGCCGCAGCGATGGCGACCGCGGACGTCTCACCGGCACGGATGAGAGCGAGCGCCTCGTGGTAGCCGCTGCGGGGACCCGATGCTTCGCCCTCCGACCAATCACTGAGGCACTGCTTGTACGTCTCGAACTCGCGGGTCGAGAGCCTTGCCCAGCTCTCCTGGGCAATAGCCTGGAGGATGCGCTTCTCGTTGAGCGTCATGACAGAGGCCTTGCGGCCGCCCGGCAGGGTGTGGACATCCCTGGGGGCAAGGGTTGGGGCCTCAGAAACGTCGTCGGGCTCCTCGAATACGACCACCTTCACGGGCATCGCCCCAAGAGAATTGAACGCAGCGGCCGCAGGCCTGGCTTTCGGGACGATCTCGAAGCCGGCTTCAAACAAGCCTTCCATGATGACGGCGGCCCGGTACTCGTTCGAGCGGTTGTCGAAGCAGCGGTCGAGCGAGCCGCGAATGATGGCCTGCACGGGCCGGTGGTCGAAGGTCTTGATACGCATGATGCGTGGTCCTGTCGGTGAAAGGGCTGCGGGAAATGCGCCCCTAGCCGGGCGCCCAGGCCTCGAAATGCGGCGTCTAGATTCTGGTGGGTGCGCCCCGGGCTCCCGGCGGAAGCGGCGGCGGCGGCAGAGGCCGAGGCATCCCGGACGCGACCGGATCGGGGGACGGGCCATCCTCGGCAAGGAGATCGTCGAGGATCCCCACGACCACCGCACGCTCCTCGGGTGACCTGTTTGCGTCCAGGTCAACGCGTTCCTCGACGGGCTCGCCCGCGGCCTCGATCTCGCCGGCGAGGTGGAACAGGATGTTGCGGGCCATGTCGAGCAGGCGGGCATCTGCGTCATCCAGCGCAACCGCGAGATGCTCGCGCCGGATCTCCGGGATCTCTGGGTCGTCGATCAGGGCCCGCGCGGCGGCCCGTGCCTGCGTCAGGCGGGCCCGGACTTGGGCGAACCCGAGTCCCTGCAGGTTCTCGATGAGATCGCACATCAGACCCCCCCCTCCCGGCGGCGGAGCAGCGTCCGGCCGCGGCGGTCGCCGGGCAGACCAAGTTGCCCGGCGCGGCGGTAGAGCGTTTCGCGCGTGACACCCAGACCCTCGGCAGCATGCGAAATCGGGGCACGAGAGAGGACGATCTCTCGCATCACTTCATATGTGATCCGGGAGGGGCGACGGGGGATCCTCGTGCCGTGACGGTACGCGCACTGATGCACTGCTTGGATCGTCACGCCGAGCCGGTCCGCGACCTCTCGGACAGTCTCCCGGCCCTCACGCGCGCTCTCGACGTCTGGCAGCGTGACAACCGGCTGGCGCGGCTGAGATGTGAGCCCGAGGCCGCGGCAGTGGGTGGCGATGGTCTTCTCATCCCACCCCTCGCGCGCGGCGATCTGGCGGTAGGTCATCCCGAGATCGAGGTACTCCTCGCACCTCGATCTTGGGATCCGGCAAAATCGCTTGGGCCCTCTGAGGCCGTCTCGACGTACCTCACCCGTCGCGAGAGCCCTAGAGCTCTCAGTACCTGCCCAGCCGGCTCCCTCCGCCCCAGTAGCACGTCTGACACGTGCTGCGGCGAGAGCCCCGTCCGACGTGCCCAAGCGTCCTGCGAGCCGGCCCGGCGGCATGCCCCGCGAAGCAACGTTCGGACGTCCCCCTCCGTCAACTCGACCATCCATCCCATCCTCCGCGAATCCGCCGAGAATATTATATCGCAACCCATACGAGAATTTCCAGGGTCTCCCAAATTATGCCTTTGATGTTATACAACCAGAGCGATAGTTTCAGGCTTCTTGCCATTTGAACAACAGTTTCAACAACAGGCTGTTGTTCAAATCGTTGTCGAAATCGTGGTCCGGTGTTGTCGAAAGACCCTGATGGGTTTCGGTTGTGATACGAAATAGGATTGCTACATTACTCAGATCCGCAGATTCGAGGATCGCTCATGGCCCATACGACGCCGCCCCCCCCTTACGTGCAGCCGCCCGCTTGGTGGGGACTGGAGTGGCAGTCCGGGCAGCTGCACTACACGCGTGTTGGCCTGCGGTACCGCAGCCGAGCCGTCCGGACGCCTGAATGCCAAGAAGCGATGGCCGCGGGCGTGACTGATTTCTCAGCACTCGGCATCACGTGTGAGGGGCGAGACGTTTCGTTCTGGCAGGCGCCCGATCACGACATGGACGCCGTCCAAATCGCAATCGACGGCATCCCGGCCCGGGTCGCCGCCAGGGAGGCGACCCGGGCCGCAGCGGCGGCCGCGGAGGCGCAACGGATCGCCGATCTCGTTGCACGGGCACGGGACGAGGCGACGCGGTCACTCAAGGAGCGCGGATGGTCCTGGGCACGCCGGATTGACGTCGACGAGGCGCAGGGGCTCCTCCAGCGTCCGGACCTCGACGTCGCGGATGCAATGCGACTTCTGGCGATGGTCAAGCGCGCCGCGGCAAACGTGCTGAGGTCCGAGGACAAGGTCGCCCTGCTGCATCCACCCGAGCAGAATCTGGCCGCCCTGCCCGCGGTTCGGGAGGCCGCCCTGGCAGCTGTCCGACTGATCACCGCGGACGATCAAGACCGGGCCATGGTCCAAAATGACATCGGCTGGAGCAAGAGCACGACGCTCGATGGGCACGTCCTCGCCGCCTTGCCGGAGCTCGACGTGGCGCAGGCGAGTCACGCTCTCCGGCTTCTCCGCGTCCACCATAAGCAGCTGCCGCGGGCGGTCGTCGAGAGCCTCTTCGCGCCGGCCTGATTTGTCGATTGCGAGGCGACCCGGACAATCGAGATCGTCACCCCCCAGCACAGGACCACCGCCCATGAGCTTCCTCGCCCGTATCGCCGCCCTCGCCGCAGCCGCCATCGCCACCGTCTTCGCCCTCATCTTCGAGAGTGGCCGCTGGGTCCTCCGTGCGGTCCGGTCCGCAACGGGTGTCACGACCCCCGTCCTGCCCGCCACCGATGCGGCCGCGGCGTACCTCGATGCCCCCGCGCCCGCGGTTGCCCCGTCCCCGGCATGGGGCCCCGCTCCCCGCCACCAGGTTGGCGTGCCTCTCGTTTCCTACGCCCGGCACCTCGTCGCCGGGGGGCCAGCGGCGGACACGTCCACCCTCCCCGAGCCCATCCTGGCATGGGCTCGGGGCCTGTCGCATGCCGAGCTCGTGACGCTGGCTGCCGCCCTCCCGCACGAGGCGGAGGCTCACGTTTCAGGCGACCTCATCGAGGGCCTGCCCTCCCTCACCCGGGACGCCCGTCGTGAGACGACCCCGGCACCCGTTGCGGACACATCCGCGCCAAATGCGGACACATCCGCAAAATGGACGTGGACGCGTCCGCTTTCCGACCATCCTGAGGACATTGAGATCGCCAATTTGGTCAGCCTCGCTCTGGAGCGTGGCCGCCGTAGAAAGGTGGCCTGACACCCCCTCTCCCCGAATGCGAAAGGGCCCGCCGGTCATCCGGCGGGCCCTTTTTTCGTGGTCCGCAAATGGTCCAGATTCGGTCCGCAGGGGAAAGGCACAACCCCCCCTACGTCAGATTTCTTACAGCCGGCGGGCGAGGCGGAGGGCGCGGATTTCCGCCTGAGCCGCGGCGAGATCTCGGGAGAGCTCGGCTTCCCGACGGCGGGACGCGAGGAGAGCCTGCCCCAAGCGATGGACCGCGGTCTCGGCATCCGCGTCTGCCTGAGCCCATGCCTGCGCTTCACGACGCGCACGCTGGCCCGCCACGAGAGCGACGCCGACAGCCAGCATCCCGCCATGCATGCCGTGGTGGAGGTTGTCGGTCTGCCGGCTCATCGTCGATCCCCCTGCGTCCAGGCCCTCATAGATTCAGCTCCAGATCGCCCTGGCAAGGCGATCGTCACGCCAGAGTTACCGTTTCCCTGGGCTACGATGACCGCGGACGTGTCCGAGGATTGCTCAGGCGATAAGGGGCGCACCTACCCGTTACTCCTAGACAATGCATCGAAAATCCAAGGGGCCGCGGGCACCCGATTTTGGGGATGGCTCGTCGGTTTCACGGCGGGGTCGGACGATGCCGGCATGTTCCAGATCACCGTCAAAACCGACCCACCCGAGAAGGACGAGCTCGGCCCTGCCGACATCCGAGCGGCGCTCGTGGACAGCGTGAACTTGATCGCCAAGGCTGCCCGGCTTCACGTGACCGAAGCACTCCCCATCCACCTCGACCGACCCACTCCTTTCACGATGAAGGCCATCTGTCAGAGGTCGCCATCCTGGTCCCGTGCGGTCCGCGTCATTGCGGGCATGGGCAATGGGTCGCTGTCGGGCGTGCAACCGACAATTCCGGCACCCCCGCCGGAGCCCTCCTCCTCGCTCCAGCCTCCCCATGAGGATGCGATGCCGGCGAATGGATCCTCTTCCTTCGCGGGCTCGGGATTGGGTGAAATCGGAATCTGAGGGGGGGCTCATCCGCCTTCGGAGCGCGTTGGATGACCCGGATGCGCACATCCGCCCCCGCCGGCTCGGCGTCCTCGGTGCCACCGTAGATCATGGGTCTGACGATGTTGCTCATGACGTCCTCCTCGGCGACCGGGCGGGTATCGCCGGCCGCATGGCGCTCGCGGGCGAGGTTCCCCATCAAGAGGCGCATCTCGTCGGCGGCCTTCGCGAGGGCGCGGTCCTCACGGCCGTATTCGACATCGGACCAGGTCGACCACCCGATGAGCTCCGCCATCGCACGCGCGATGTTGCAGGTATCCAGGGCCTCGTGACGGGCGTCACCAATCGGGCGCCAAGCCATCTTCGGCCGGCCCCGGACCTTGAATTTGATCTCGACGTATTCCTCCGAGACAAGCTGCTCGACGAAGGCGAGATCGGTGTCCTGCGGAAGCTCGACATATCCCGGGGGGGTGTCCTCGCCCGGCGCCGGGCGAGGCAGGTTGAGTTGCCCCATGAGCTCCAATTTCAGATGCCCGACGCCCAGCGTCCAGTATTTGACGCCCTCCTCGGAGGACCACGTGCCGTCCGCCGACTGGAGCCTCCACTTGCTCTCCTTCAGGACGGGGGCGTCGATCTTCTCCGAGCCGCGGGACGCAGTGATCCAGTCCGGGTCCTGTCGCATGGCCCAGGGCATGACGACGTCGGGCCACTTGCCACGATCCACCCCCGCCCTGCGGATGGACAGCACGGCCCCGGACGGGTGCAGGTAGCGGCGATAGAGGAAAGCCTTCGCCCGGGCCCATAGCTCCGGGTCGGTGTAGCGGCCGCGCAGGCGCACGTGCTCGATGAGCCAGCGGCGGTTCTTCTTCCCGAACCCCCAGACACCGATCTCGATGTGGTCGATGCCGACGTCGATGCCGGCGCACAGGAAGTAGACCCCGGCCGGGACCTGACGCGAGACGTACCCCGAGCGGCGGGCCCAGATCGTCTCGGCGTTCGGGGTCTCGGTGACGTCGCTCCAAGGCAGGCCGTAGATCTGGTTCCAGACCGACTTGGAGAGCTCGTAGTTACCCTCGGCCTGCTCGATCTTCTTGGCGATGGCGGCCCATTCCCATCCCACGGGCGAGTAGAAGGCCGGCAGGTAGTAGGACCGGGGCATCCCCTCGGGGGCGTTCTCCACCTGGGGCACCCATACCCCGGCGCCCATCATAGCCGTCTTGTGCCGGGCCTCCATGATAGGCTTGCCGCACTCGGGGTTCTCGCAGACGAAATGCGCGCCCTCGTGTTCCCCCCTTCTCGAACCGGAATAGCTCCTTCGAGAAAACGGTCCGATGCCCACAACCATGCGGGCACGGCATGCGGTGGAGCCGCTGGTCGCCCCCCTTGAACAGAGGCTCGATGATGGTCCGGGACGAGAGCGTCGGGGTGCAGTTCGCGAACTCCTTGGCACGGCGCCCATAGGTCGTCAGGCGTCGCCGGGTCATCTCGACGGCGTTGCCCTGTCCCTTCAGGTCGGGGACGAACTCGTCGGGTTCCTCGTAGATGGCGTTCTTCGCTGGCATCGACTTGAGGGCGTTCGCCGAGTTGGCACCCGTCAGGCGCACCATGCCGTCCGGGAAGGTCTTGAGCCGGAGCGTGTTGCCCGAGTTCTTGCCGCGGTTCGGGGGGATTTTGGCCCGGGCCGGTGCGCACCCGTCGATGATCGGGTCGAGGCGCTGCTTCGAGTAGAGCTCGGCCATGGCGATGGTCGGGGCCACGACGAGGGTCGGGCCACCACCGACGGCGATGCAGTAGAGGAGGAAGACCAAGCCCGCTTGGCTGGCCCCGATCTGCGAGCCCTTCATGAGGATGGTCGTCATGACCGGGCTCATGGGGGCAGGTTGCTCAGGATCTCCCTGAGGTACGGCGTGCGGCTGCTGTCGTAGGCTCCGGCCTCGGCCGCCGAGATGGCTGGCAGGATCACGTTGCCGTCGCGGTCGGCCCATTCCCACACCGTCTCGCGCGGGTCCGGGGCGGCTCCGGTGCACCAGGCCTCGATGACGGCCTCGGCCCCGTCGAAGCCCAGAAGGCTAGAGAGGTCGATGTCCTCGCTGGCGAGGGGCTGTGTGAGGGCCAGGTTCACTTCAGAACCCTGCGCAGGCCGGTCTCGCGACCGAGGGCGCCCACGGGGCCGCGGCGGAAGGTGAAACCCGAGGCGGCCGCCACCAGGTCGACACCGAGGGTCCGTCCGGCCAATGCCAGCACCAGGCGGTTCGGGGAGGCCTCCGGCACCGCGGCACGAACCAGGGCGCACGCCTCGACGGGATCCCGCCCCCGGGCCGCGAGGGCAACGATGGCCAGCGCGGGAGATCGGGACAGGCCGTCGTGACAGTAGATCAGGAGGTTGCCGTGAGACCTGGCAACGAAGTCTAGGAACACGGCAACCTGAAGCTCGGTGAACGCATCCCGTGCCCCCGGGGACGGGGCCTCGACGTCACGGAAGCACAGTCGCAGGTGAGGCCGCGAGGCCATGGCCTGGGGGGTCCGACCCCGGGGAGAAGACGGAGACGACGGCATCGGGATCCAGGAGGCGAATGGCGCCGGCCGCCACCGCTAGGGAGCAGGTGGCGAGCCTCACTTGAGCGCCACCTTGATGCGGTCGATGGACGTCTCGACGTATCTCCGGAGGTACCGGGTCAGGACCTCGTAGAGCACGTGAGGGTCGACCCCGAGCTCGGCCGCCATCTCGGCGTAGTGCCGGTCGATGAACCCGAACAGCCCGTCCCGGAATGCGCGGGCAAGGGTCGTGACGAGGGCCAGGGTCGGGGCCCTCTCGATGGACGACGCCTCGTCCTTCTTCCGCTTGATCTGTTCGCGCTTCGCCTTCTCGAACGTCCAGAACGCCCGGGCCTTGGTCACGTCTGGACCCGCTGCGGCGGGGGCCGGCATTGATGCCGAGGGCTCCGCGTCGGACGCATGGGCCGCGACGGCCGTCTGGGCACCAGGCCGCTCCCGCTGCATGGCCCGGTCGACGTTGGCCGAGTACAAGGCTTTAGCCTTGTCCGGATCGAACAGGCCGCCCGGGAGCTTGGCGCCCACGAGGCGGGTGTCCTTGAGCTTGCGCACAGCCCCCTCGGATATCCCGAGGACCTTGGCCAGTGCGCGTCCTGAGACCCCGGCGGCCATGGTCAGTCAGCCTTCATCCGGGCCTTCTGGGCCTTGGTGTCCTGGCGCTTGAACTCGATGCCCAGCGAGGTGGCCTTCGCCTTGAAGGTCACGCCTCCGCCGGCGAGGGAGGCCTCTCCCTTGTTCTGCCTCTCCCAGGCCAGGATGAGGGTGTCCGCGGCCCTGAGGTCGTTGGCACTGGCCCCGGCGATGGTGAACCGGTGGGGACCCAACATCCATGTCTCACCCGCCCGGCACACGCTGGGCTAGTCCGTCACCTGGATGTCCCGGGCCTCCTCGGCCTCCGGTGGCGGCGCCAGGATCTCCGCGTAATCCCTGAGCTCCTGCTCCCCGAACCCGAGGTCACCCAACTCGAATTCAAGCTCGCCAGCGTCGATGCTCTCCTGGAGGGACTGGAGCTCCTTCGCGAGCATGGTCTCGTCCCATCCGGCGTTGAGGGCGATCCGGTTGTCGGCCAGCACCAGGGCCGCGCGCTTCGCCTCGGACAGGCCGGTGACGCGGATCACGGGTACCTCGTCCATCCCGATGCGCATGGCCGCGGCGAGGCGCCCGTGCCCAGCGATGACCACGTCGTGCTCGTCCACGAGGAGAGGCTGCGTGAACCCGAAGCGCTCGATGGCGGCTCCGATCTGGGAGATTTGGGTGTCCGAGTGCGTACGCGCGTTGCGGTCGTAGCCGCGCAAGGTACGCACGGCTGCGAACTGGATCTCTGCGTACCTGAGACGGACGTCGGTGCGCACCCGTAACCCTCTGATCATCCAGGCGGTACGCGGGGTGCGTACCCAAAAATTTCTGGTGTGTGCCGGGCCAGCCTTCGGACCCGCGACTCCTGCTTTCGAACCCTCCAGGAGGGACCCACTCCACCCCCCCCTATCTGGCCCTTTGTCGCGGGGTTCTCGGGAAGGGATGCCCTCCCGTCGCCCCCCCTTAGGAGGGGTCAGGGAGGGCGAGGCAGTGCGGACCAGCGCACGAATGGGATCCTGCCCCGGGGCCGTGCAACGGACGATCCCAGGCCCTCCGAGGCCTCCGGGTACGCAGGGCATCGAAACCGCCAACGGGCATGCCCCTGCATGAAATCGTGCAGGGGTGAGGGACGGAGTGCGGATCATCCCTTGGGCATAGGGATGCCCTTGGGCTACGCCCCTGACCCGTCTTGAGGGGGCGCGAGACGAGCCACCAAGGCCGCACGTATCGCCTCCGTCTGAAGGGGCACGCCACCGCTATCGCGTCCCCGGAGACCCCGTAGGGCGAGGCGGAGGACCTCCCTGGCATCCACGACGCTAGCCACCAGGGGCTCCCCCGGTCGGTTCCCGACCGCGTTGGCGCAGGCCAGGAGAACGTCCCGAAGGGCGTCGACGATAGCCGCATCGAGTTGGCGAGGGTCAGGCGCGCCTGCCTCGCGAAGGGCCTGACGGGCGGCGCGTTTCCTCGCCCGGTCCGCATCACGACGGGTCGCCTTCGAGGCAGGGAGGGATGGGTTCAAGGGGATGCCGGCGGACATGCTCATAGGGTGCGCTCGACCCTGGCAAGCCACAACGAGAAACCCCGTCCTCCGTGGTGCGGGGGACGGGGTTTCGGGGGTTGAGGTGCAACGCCCGTCCCATGCGGAGACAGCTAAAAGATAGCGAATTCAGACGAATTGTACAAGGGGAGAAGCGACGTAACCTACGGTCCTGACAAGGAAAATGTCATCTCGGTTGGCTACCCCCCTGACAGCTTGGGAAGCTCTCCTGAGGCCTCCGGCCCCCGCAAGGTATAGGGTGACCCTAGAGGCTACGCCCCTATCCTACGAGGCTCTCCTAAGGCCTCCGGCCCCTATCCCTGAGGCTATCCTGAAGGCTACGCCCTGACCTCACTGAGGCATCCCCGAGGCCTCCGGCCCCTGACCGTGGAACCAGCTTTCCTCGGGCTACGCCCCCGCTTGAGGGAGGCTGTCTTGGGACCGATACGGTCGGGGACGATGTGCGTCGGGAAGGCACGAATTCCGGCTTCGTTCTCGTACGCACATACCGATTTCGCGATTGCACGAGCGTTAGCCTCTCGCCGCTCCCATGCCTCGAAAATCCCCTCACACCGCTCCTCAGACATCAAGATCCTCTCGGTCTTGATCTGGTACGCGATCATCGCCTCAAGCCTCTCCGCCGGGTCCCAGCGCAAGGGCCGAGGGGTAGGAGAAGCCACGGGCGAGACAGGAACGGAGACCGCCTCAGTCTTGACGACCTCAGGAGACGCGGAGGCGGAAGAACCCACGCAACACCCGGAACCAACCGCCCGCGCACCCCGCGCTCCCATATGTGGGGTGAATCCCCTCTTTCTTGAGGTCTGACAGGGGTTTATCTCGGCGCACGTCGCATCCATGACGTCGGCCATGATGGCGGTCACTCGGGGCCCCTTCGAGGCCTGCGTCACGAAAGAATCGTGCACCGGCAGCGCCGGTATGTTCTCCTTCTCGGACTTCTTGAGGACCTCGACGCACATCTCGCTCTCGATGTGCATCAGGCGGACCCCCATGTCGGCCCCGAGGAAATGGGCGATGGGCTCGTGCCGGTGCGTGACCGCTTTCATCAAGCCCTTCGTGTAGTCGAGGGAGTGCGGCCACTCGCCTGGGCTGTCCTCTTCCCGCTTCATGAGAGACAGGATGCCGCCGTAGGTCGTCCTCGTGTTCATGACGGTGAGGAGCGCCGCTTTGACGTGCCTCGGGTCGTACCCGTCCACGTCGTAGATTTCGCCGACGGGGACTTTCCCGGCCATGGCGTAGAGGAGCCTAGGGTGACAGGCGCTCCAGTCTTCCTCGAACGCCACCTCGCCATTGATGAGGAGCTCGATGCGTCGGGCCTGGGGGAGCTGCTGCCACCAGCCGTACAGGCGCCCGTGCATGTCCCACCGGCCGCGGCCGTAGATCCGGACCATGATGGGCGCTGGCGTGGGGCGAAGGCCAACCCAGCCGCCGGTCTTCTCGGACCGGGCGCGGACGTGCCCCGGCGTGTGGAGCCATCCGTCGCCCTCGGGCATCTCGATGCGGATGGCGCTGGCGGCCTCGTTGCGGGCTTCCATGACCTTGCGCAGGCGCCGGGTGTTGTCCGTGTCAGTGTACGCCATGCGCTCGCCGTCGACGTCCCGGAGCTCGATGACCTCCCTTGGCCCGACATGCTCGAAAGGGCAGTCGTTGAAGGCGGCGATGAGCCGGTCGGTAGCCCGCATGCGTGACTGCCAGCCGTGCGAGGCGGGCCCGGGGAGCGCACGCTCTTCTTCGATCAAGCCGAGGTCCAGGAGCTCCTGCACCGCCGCCTTGACCCGGTCGTACGTGTACGCGGTCCCTTCGTACCGGGACAGGGGCTCGTAGAACCTTTTTGACCGCGAGTATGAGACCCAGCCGCCCTGGCCCGCGAGGGCGGCGCGGACGAGGCTCGTCATTATAGAGTTCCGGGCCTCAAGGGCCCGGGGGTGGCCTATCAGGCTGACGCCGGCGGCGGCGATGAAGGCAGGCTTGGTCCTCCAATGGAAGTCCAAGGGGAAGTCATGCCCCTGGGGGGGGCGATTGGTTCGGGGGGGCATTTTATCCGCATGGTGTCGACCGTGCGCGGCCCGGCACCTCTGCGAGCCCGCACATTCGAAACGTGCCCCCAGCTTAGGCATTTAACCAGTGTTCACAGGGGCCTAGCCTTAACGCCTGAGGTTAACGCGAGACTTACCCTACCTCCTCCCATGTCTTGCCCATACGAAGTCCGTTTTCTCCCATGACACGCCCATGAGTTTCAGTCTGCCTTCACTCTGAGACCCAGGGTGTTCGGGTATGCCCTGGCGGTCATCCAGGAGCCTTGGCGGGGTATGCAAATAAATATGGGATGATGCCATGATCCTTGAGGGCTCCCATGGGAGGTCCATCAATCTCCACGGCTTACCCATGAACACCATCGGGGAAATACGAATCGAGCAAGCCGCCCAAGGAAGGGACCCCAAGGGGGGGGTGATTTCGACAGCTCATAAACCGGCCGTTGAAGCGTTCGATGGTCGCTAAGTCGTGACAAGACAGGCGATGCCGCCGCCCTGCAGGCATGGAAAAAGCCCGGCGAGCTTTACAGCTTGCCGGGCTTGCTCTTTTCAGTCGGCCGCCGCCGCCGCCGCGAGGCGGATCAGACGATTGCGCGCGTAGACTTCGCGTGCACGCTCAAGCTTCCTAGCCTTTGCGGCCTGCCGGGCTGCCTCTTTCTCGGCTTTGATCTGTTCTTCGACATTGGCGTAACTTAGCCCGTCGGGGTTGAACAGGTCGTCGGTAAAGCGGTCGCGCGGCCGTTGCACTGCGGGCTCACTTCCCATGCCCAGGGGTCCTCCTGGCCCGAATTTGGGCCTAGTTATGCTTTTCCGGCGCCTCCATGACCTGGATGAAACTTCGCCCTATGTATCAGATGCATCTAAAGAGCTTATGTCAGGTAACGTGTAAAAATCTATTGTTTTCTTTATGAGGTGCTAACCTTGTCATCTAGTCGCAGGCGGCGGCGCCCTGGTGGGGGCACGTAGTTAGGTTGGCAAACAAGGGTTAGAACGGCTTGTCTCAATATGGTGGAAAAAGTGCAAATATAGACCGACATAACTTTAGATTAGCTCTGTTCCTCTTCTGATCTGGATAAAATTAATCGAGATGTAAATGATTGACACCGAATTATTTGGCGTTAAGCTATCTGAGGTCGTGTGAGGTTGATTTTTGTTATATTGGCGCCACCATTCGTCGATGCTTTCGCGCTAATCCGTCAACGACAGGAACCACTAGGCGTTCAGACATTCTCCCCGTGGGCGGCCGTTGAACAACTCGATATAGGCGGTGTCGGTTGGCTTGCTCGGTAGGGCGGTTGATCTCGAATCCCTTCAGGTGAGAAAGGTGATGTGCCTTCAACCTGCCTGCTGCTCCAAAGCGGTATCAGCGCGGACAGAATGGCGTCTCCGTGCTAAGTGATGCCGGCAGCGACGCTCTCCGCCATGCAGACACCGCAGGTTTGCGCTTCATCCAGCCAGTGATCGAACCCTGTGACATCTGATTTTATCGACGGCTGCTAGAAACAGTGGCTCGGGACGATCTGGCAGAACAAGCGGCTGAGATCGATGACCCTGGCTACATCAGTATGCGCCCAGGTCAGCCGCCGACGTCAATAAAGGGTGTATGTTGGCGTCGACAGGCGGTTCTGACGATTCCATAGTGTGGGCACACGGCTCTTTGAAACTGGCCCTTAACCGCCCCCGCCGAGGATGCAGCACCATACCCTTCCGCCATTCGTGCGGGCACATCCAGACGACTTACAGACCTCGGTCGCCGTCCCCCTTCACCATCATCACCAACTGCCGGCTGCGGCGATGCGACCGACGTTCCAAAAAAAGCCTCCTGCCCGCCACGTAGGAGCCTCCCCAAAATTCACGGCGCGCAAATCGAGTGCAAGCCTACCTAGCGGAGGGCGGACCTTTACTCATGATCGTCGTCGCGGCTCTAAGGTTAAAGGGTGCCGTCATGGCGTGGCCCGACCTGATCGTGGCGGCGGTGATGGCCGAGATCTTCGTGACTTCCTCAATCCAAATTCTTCAGCAGGCCTGGACCGAGCACCAGAGAGACGCCGTCGCGACGCTCCCCGCACCGGCCAAGTGAGCCCCGGTCAAACCCGTTGAATGTCGAAGACCGCTACAGGACGACCATGACGACGAACGACGCACACGCCGGTCACGACCACGGGTCGCATGACCATGAGGCCCATGCGACCCATGACCATCCCGGGCATTCCCACGCCCCGGCGAGCTTCGGGAAGGCGTTCGCAATTGGCATCGCCCTCAATGTGGGCTTCGTCGCCATCGAGGCCACTTATGGGGTGCTGGCGAACTCGATGGCCCTGCTGGCCGATGCCGGACACAACCTCTCGGACGTGCTCGGTCTCGTCGTGGCGTGGATCGCGACGGTGCTGGCCAAGCGCGCCCCGAGCGCGCGGTACACCTACGGGATGAAGGGCTCCTCGATCCTGGCGGCCCTGTTCAACGCGGTGTTCCTGCTGGTGGCCGTTGGCGCCATCGCCTGGGAGGCGATCCAGCGCTTCGGCGAGCCCGCCCCGGTCGCCGGCAAGACCGTGATGATCGTCGCGGCGGTCGGCATCCTGGTGAACGGCATCACCGCCTGGCTGTTCGCCTCTGGTGCCAAGGGGGACATCAATATCAAGGGCGCGTTCCTGCACATGGTCGCCGACGCCGCCGTCTCGGCCGGGGTGGTCATTGCCGGCCTCGTGATCCTCTACACCGGATGGACCTGGCTCGATCCCGTCGTCAGCCTCGCCATCGTCTTCATTATCGTCTGGAGCACCTGGGGCCTCCTGCGCGACAGCCTCACGCTATCCCTCGCCGCCGTCCCGCCGGGCATCGACCCCGACGCCGTCCGCAGCCACCTCGAAGGACTTCCGGGGGTCGCGTCACTCCACGACCTGCATATCTGGGCGATGAGCACCACGGAGACATGCCTTACCGCCCATCTCCTAATGCCTGGCGGCCGGCCCGACGACGAGTTCCTCATGAAAACGGCCGTCGGCATCAAGGAACGGTTCGGCATCGGCCACACCACCCTGCAGGTGGAGACCAGCAGCGACACCGCCTGCATCCTCGCACCCGCCCACGTCGTTTGACCGGCATCGGGTGTATGAATGCCCCCGCGGACGGAACGGTGACGCCCATTGCAGGACGGAGGAATCGTTGATCCACGAAAACGGGGGCAACGCGGGTTCCGATGGTTCGGAACACGTCCTCCTCGTCGAGGATGACGACGGCCTGCGTCTGCTGGTCACCCGCCTTCTCCGCGAGGCGGGCTATCGTGTCACCGGTTGCAGAAGCGCCATTGAATTCTGGCGCCTCCTGCCTGCCGGTGGCGTCGACCTCGTCCTGCTTGACGTGATGCTGCCCGGGGCCTCGGGCCTTGACCTGCTCCGGGCGTTGCGCGCGAGGAGCACGGTGCCGGTGATCATGGTCAGCGCCCGCAACGAGGAGGCCGACCGGGTGCTTGGGTTGGAACTTGGGGCCGACGACTACGTGGCCAAGCCCTTCGGCCGGCCCGAGCTCCTGGCCCGTGTCCGTGCCGTCTTGCGCCGCGCCTCCATGGCACCCTCGTCGCCCTCGTCCCCGGTATCCGAGGTGCTCTCCTTCTCAGGCTGGAGGCTCGACATGCGCAGCCGCTCGCTCGTCGATCCCGAGGGGGCGGCCGTCGACCTCTCCGGCGCCGAGTACGACCTCCTCCTCGTCTTCCTCGAACACCCGGGGCGCGTGCTGGGCCGGGAGATGATCCTCGAACTGTCCCGTGCCAGGCTCGGGTCCCCCACGGATCGCAGCGTCGACACCCTGGTGAGCCGCCTGCGGCGCAAGCTCGAACCGCCCGAGGGCCTGCCTCCGGTCATCAAGACCGTGCGCGGGGCCGGCTACATGCTCGCCTCGAAGGTTGAGCGCGCTTGAGACGCCTGGCACCCTTGGCCCGCAGCCTGGAAGCCCGAACGGTCGCAGTCCTGCTCCTGGCCATCCTCGCCGTCCACGGCGGGGCACTGCTTCTCTATCGGCAATCCGCGACCGCCGCGGCGGACGATGCGTTCGCGCGGCAGGTCGCCAACCAGCTTACCCTGGCGCGCGAGGCGGTGCTCCGCCGCCCACAGACCGAACGCGACGCCGAGGCGAAGGCCCTGTCGTCCGCGCATTTCGAGCTGGGATGGTCGCCGACCTCGACCCTGCTCCCTGACAGGGCCGGCGACCCGGCGATGTGGTCGCTCAGGTCCCGGATGATCGCGTCGGAGCCGAGCCTCGAACCCGGTCTCGCACTCGCGATGGACAGTGGCCACGAGGCCCTTCATCAGGAGGACCTGGGCGGTGCGCTCGCCCTGGCGGACGGGAGTTTTTTGACCTTCCGCTCGGCCCATGCACCCGGCCTCGCACGGCTCGGATCGTGGGCCTACCTCGCGACGGCGATGGCCATCCTCGTCGGTGTCGCCGCCGTCGTTCTGATGCACCGGATCGCGGGACCGTTGCGCGACCTCACCCGCGCTACGGCCGAAATCGGGCACGGAAAGGTGGTCCCCGTGAGGGAAGCCGGCCCCGACGAGACCCGCGATATCGCCCGGGCCCTCAACGCGATGCAGGACCGCATCCATCGGCTGGTGACGGAACGGACCCAGGCCCTGGCGGCCGTCTCCCACGACCTGCGCACCCCCATCGCGCGGCTTCGCCTCCGCCTCGACGGGCTGCCCGAGGGCGGCGAGATCCGGGCGATGGGCTCGGACCTCGACGACATGCAGGCGATGGTCGATTCGACCCTGGCGTACCTTCGGGGCGACGCGGACCCGGAGCCGCGCCAGGTTGCCAACGTCGCGAGCGTCCTCATGAGCATCGCCGACACGTCCTCGGACGCTGGCCGCGAGGTCGCCTATGCGGGCCCTGGCCGCGCACTCGCGACGGTGCGCCCAGTTGCGCTGCGACGCGCGCTCGACAACGTCGTCGACAACGCCGTGCGTTACGGGACCCGCGCCTTTATTTCGCTCGACGTGGAGCCGGAAGAGCTGGTGCTCACCGTCGAGGACGATGGTCCAGGCATCCCGCCTGAAGAGGTCGCCCGCGCCTTCGAGCCGTTCACCCGCCTCGAAGCGTCGCGGAACCGCAACACCGGCGGCACCGGCCTCGGCCTGACCATCGCGCGCCGGATCGTCGAGGCGGAGGGAGGCGGCATCGCCCTATCCAATCGGTCGGGAGGCGGCCTTCGGGTCCGGATCTCCCTGCCGCGCGCCGGTCGCTGACACACTTCGTCACGAACCAGGCGTCCGGGTGTAAAACAGGGTCGCTATCTCAGGTCTCGAAGCGGCCGCACCGGCTGCCGAACCCCAGGGATCAGAATTATGAAGCGTACCATCGCCGCCCTTCTCACCCTCGGCCTACTAGCAGGCCTCTCGGCTCCCGCCTACGCCGCCGAGGACGGGCATGGGAACGCGAACAATCCCGAGCGCTCCGTGCCGAACACCGGCGGCGTGGCCGGTGGCCCGGCCCATCGCGACGACCCGCGCGAGAGCGAGGCCCGCGAGGTCGGCAAGGACGGCAAGCCCGTCCATTCCGACAAGGATGGGCACGCCCACGGTCACTCCCACGGCAAGAAGTGAGCGGACGACGCTGACCTCGGAAGGCCGGGAGGATGCACCGATGCGTACGCTTCCCCTCCTGGTCGTCTTCGCCTTCCTTGCCGTCGGCATAGGCTACGCCCTTGGCGGGGGATGACCGGTCCGCTCCCGCCCGACGGCTTCACGGTACGGTAGTGCCCTCCTCGGTGCCGTGAACCGCCCGCCTCGGCCTCGTGCCGGGGCGGGCACCCCTCCCGTGGTCCTTCCAGTCTCCGCCCGACCACGAAGAGCTGTTGCGCTTCCATGCCGTAACCCGCGTGGGTGCCGCCCTGCAGGATCGTCGTTTCGCGCACACGATCCCGCGTCGCACGAACTCCCTTGCCAAATATTCCCGAATTTCACCGGGAGCATTCGGATCGGTTTTCTCGATCCGTACGTTCCTGCGCAGTATTCGAGAGAGGGAGCCTCAACATGAAGACCAAGTTCGGAGCCATCGCCGCCATCGTGACCCTGGCCTTTTCGCCGGTCGCGGCCCTTGCGCAGCACATCGATGTCGGCCCGGGCGGCGTCAGGGTCCATGGCGACGGTCATGGTGAGCGCCACGGCGAGGGGCATCACGGGGACCGCCATGAACACCGCGAGGTCGTGCGCGAGCATCACCACCATGACGACCACCACGATGACCATCACGGCGGCGAGCGTCGCACGACGATCATCGAGCGTCACTGAGTTCTGCCGATCCGGGATCTCGTGAACCTGTTTCACGGCGTCCCGGATATCTTCATCCACGCTTCCATGAACGGCTGTTTCAGGCTATGGGGAACGTCGGTACTACGGCGAGCGCCGGCACCACCACCATCACCACGACGACTATTAAGGTTCGACCCTGCCAAAGGGCCATCCGGCATGTACGGGTGGCCCTGAATCGTTCATAAGGCGACCATGACCACGGGACCTCGGATCAGGGCCTACGAGACGATGCGCGGCTGGTGGGCGACCACCGTGCGAGTGCTCTCGCTCGTCTTGGTCCTGGCGCTCGTCGTCCCGGGCGCGATCCATTCCGCCGAGGCCCACCGGTCCGTTGGTCACGAACTGTCCGTGTCCGCACCAACCCTGGCAGCCGCCGTCGATCACTCCGATGCCTGCCCCGCCTGCCATGCCACCTGCGGCTGCCATCAGGCACTCAGCGTCGACGGGACGCCGGCCCTACCGCCCCGCGGGACGGGGCGTGCCTCCTACGCGACCGTGACCACACCCATCGGATCGGTCTCGCCCGACCGCCAACCCAGGCCGCCTCGCGCCTGAGGCGACGCCGCCACGTCCGTGGCGCGTCCCGGCCGGCCCCACACGGGTCACGGCTGCCTCTAATTCGCGAAATACCCAGTACGGGACCGTTTCCCGCCGCCTAAGCGGCCGTGCGACGTCCCGGTCGGAACCCGGCCCATTCCCATGCGTGCATTCCTTTCCGTGGCTTTCCTGGCCATCGGCATCGTCATCGGCGGTGCCTTCCCCCGTGTGTCCGAGGTCGTGCAGGGCGCCCTCGCGGCCGCCGGCCTCACGAACGCCCGGGCGACGCCCCCAACCAATGCGGCCGTTACCAGGCCGGTGACACCCGCAGCCGACGATGGGCACGGTCACGGCGACCATGGCCACGAGCATGCCGACGGCGAGCCCAAGCCTTCCGGCGAGCACAAGCACTCCGAGGGAGAGGCCAAGCCCGAAGCCGGTGGCCACAAGCACGCCGAGGGCGAGGCGAACGGCCACGACGAGGAGGGCGAGGGCAAGATCAAGATGACGGCCGAGCAGGCCGCCGAGCAGGACATCGAGCTGGCGATGGTCGAGGGCGGGATTCTCTCGCGCCATTTGCTGGTGCCCGGCACCATCGCGCAGGACGCCGACCGGATCGCACGCGTTCCCGTGCGGGTCGTCGGCACCGTGTCCGAAATGCGCAAGCGCCTCGGCGAGGAGGTCGCCAAGGGCGAGGTCGTGGCCGTACTCGACAGCCGCGAGGTCGCCGAGGCCAAGAGCGACTTCCTCACCGCGACGGTCAAGGCTGACCTGGAGAAGACGAACTTCGACCGCCAGCAGGCCCTCTGGGACAAGCGGATCTCCGCGGAATCGGCATTCCTGAACGCGAAGGCCGCCTACTCGGAGGCGACGCTCAGGGTCGATCTCGCGCGCCAGAAGCTGTCGGCCCTTGGCCTGAACGCCGCCGAGGTGGCGACGTCCGCCAGGAAGGACGAGACCACGCCGAACCTGTCGAGCCTACGCCGCTACGAATTGAAGTCACCCCTCGCCGGGCGGGTGGTCGAGCGCAAGGTCGACGTCGGCACCGCCGTGGGCAAGGAAGGCGACCCGGCCGACGTCTACACGGTCGCCGACCTGTCCTCGGTGTGGATCGAGCTCGCGGTTCCGACCACCGAACTCTCGAAGGTCCGCGAGGGTGCCAAGGTGACCATCGTCGGCGACGCCGCCGCCCGCGGCGAGGGCAAGGTGGTGTTCGTCAGTCCCATCCTCAACCCGGAGACGCGCTCGGCTCGGGTCATCGTCGCCCTGCCGAACAAGGACATGGCCTGGCGGCCCGGCACCTTCGTCACCACCGAGGTCGAGATCGCCCAGGACAAGGTCAAGGTGCGGCTGCCCAAGTCCGCCATCCAGACCATCGGCGGCGAGAAGGTCGCCTTCGTGCGGACCCCGGAGGGCTTCGAGCGCCGGGACGTGACTCTCGGCAGGGCCGACGATGACGCCTTCGAGATCCTTACCGGCCTCAATCCCGGGGAAGAGGTCGCTGTGGCCAACTCCTTTGTCCTGAAGGCCGAGCTCGGCAAGGCCGAAGCCGACCACGCGCACTGAGGGCGGCCATCATGATCTCGAAGATCCTCGACTTCTCTGTCCACCAGCGCTGGCTCGTGGTGCTTCTGTCGCTGCTGGCGGCAGGGTTCGGTGTGTTCTCGCTGACCAAGCTCCCCATCGACGCGGTGCCAGACATCACCAACAACCAAGTCCAGATCAACACCACGGCGCCCTCGTTGTCGCCGGTCGATATCGAAAAAATCATCACGTATCAGGTCGAGACGGCACTCGCGGGCATCAAGGGGCTGGAATACACCCGCTCGCTCTCACGAAACGGGTTCTCCCAGGTCACTGCCGTCTTCTCCGAGACGACGGACATCTACTTCGCCCGCCAACAGGTTGCTGAGCGCCTTCAGGAGGCTGAGGCGGCGATGCCGTCCGGGGTTGAGCCGCGCATGGGGCCAATCTCGACCGGGCTCGGCGAGATCTACATGTGGTCGGTGCACTACGCGAAGCCCGGGGAGCGCAAGGTCTCGCCCGTCGGTAAGCCCGGCTGGCAGTCGGACGAAAGCTATCTTACCCCCGAGGGCCAGAGGCTGAGGACAGAGCTCGAACGCACAGCCTATCTGCGCACGGTCCAGGACTGGATCATCCGTCCCCAGGTGAAGACCGTGCGGGGCGTGGCCGGCGTCGACGGCATCGGCGGCTTCGAGAAGCAGTACCATGTCCAGCCCGATCCAATGAGGCTGACCGCCCTCGACCTGTCATTCGCCGACATCGGCCGTGCGCTGGAAGCCAACAACGCCAACCAGGGTGCGCGCTACCTGGAGGACAACGGCGAGGGCTACGTCGTGCGCGCCGCTGGCCGCCTGGAGACCATGGAGGACATCGGTTCGGTCGTCGTGACCACGCGCGGCGGCGTGCCGGTGCGTATCTCCGACATCGCTGAGGTCCGTATCGGGCGCGACCTGCGCACCGGCTCGGGCAGCGAGGACGGGCAGGAAGTTGTCATCGGCACCGCACTGATGCTCATCGGCGAGAACAGCCGCACCGTGGCCGCCGCCGTCGATGCACGCATGACCGAGATCCGGCGCACGCTCCCGCCGGGTATCGAGGTCCAGACGGTCCTCAATCGCACCGTCCTCGTCGAGGCCACCATCCGGACGGTGGCGAAGAACCTAGCCGAGGGCGCCGCCCTCGTCGTCGTCGTCCTGTTCCTATTGCTGGGCAACATCCGCGCAGCCATCGTCACGGCGCTGGTCATCCCGGTGGCGATGCTGATGACCATGACCGGCATGGTCCAGGGCCGCATCAGCGCTAACCTGATGAGCCTCGGTGCCCTCGACTTCGGCCTCATCGTCGATGGGGCCGTCATCATCACCGAGAACGCCCTGCGCCACCTCGCCGAGAGACAGGCGGAGCTCGGGCGCAAGCTCGAACTGGAGGAGCGCCTCGCTACCGTACGGGCCTCGGCCGAGGAGATGATCAAGCCGAGCCTCTACGGGCAGGCCATCATCATCCTCGTCTACGTGCCGCTCCTGACTTTCACCGGGGTCGAGGGCAAGATGTTCGAGCCGATGGCGCTCACCGTCATCATCGCTCTGGTCGCGGCCTTCGTCCTGTCGCTCACCTTCGTGCCGGCGATGATCGCCATCGTCATCACTGGCCGGGTCACCGAGACCGACAACCTCTTCGTCCGGGCGATCAAGGCTGCCTACCGTCCGGTCCTCGGGGCCGCCCTACGCGTGCCCATGCTGTTCGTCGCGGCCGCGCTCGTACTCCTTGTCGGCGCCGGCTTCCTGTTCAAGGGGCTGGGGCAGGAGTTCATTCCGCAACTTGACGAGAAGAGCATCGCGCTAAACGCCCAACGCATCCCGTCGACCTCCCTGACGCAGTCGCAGGCGATGCAGTTGAAGGTGGAGCAGGCCATCAGCCGATTCCCCCAGGTCGCCTACGTCTTCTCGAAGACCGGCACCGCGGAGGTCGCCTCTGACCCGATGCCGCCGAGCTCGTCCGACACCTTCGTCATCCTGAAGCCGCAGGAGGAATGGCCCGACCCGGACCTGTCCAAGGCCGAGTTGCAGGAGCAGATCGAAAAGGCCCTCGGGGCGCTCGCTGGCAACGTCTACGAGTTCTCCCAGCCGATCCAGCTTCGCTTCAATGAGCTGCTGGCCGGCACCCGCGGCGACCTTGCGGTTAAGGTGTTCGGCGAGGAGTTCGAGCCGATGCTCAAGGCCGCAAACCAGGTCGCTACGATCCTGCGCGGGACCGAGGGCGCCGACGACGTCAAGGTCGAGCAGACTGCTGGCTTGCCGTTCCTAGAAATCAAGATCAACAAGACCGAGGCCGCACGCCTCGGCCTGAGCACATCGGCCATCCAGGAGGTCGTCGGCGCGGCTATTGGCGGCCGCGAGGCCGGAATGGTGTTCGAGGGCGACCGGCGCTTCCCCATCGTGGTGCGCCTGAACGACAAGGTGCGAGAGGATCGTGAGGCCCTAGAGAACATCCCGATCCCGCTGCTTCCCGGGCTCAACGGTCGAGCATCCTCCGTACTGCTGAAGCAGGTCGCCAGCTTCTCGGTAACAGAGGGCCCCAACCAGATCTCGCGCGAGAACGGCCGGCGCCGAGTCGTAGTCACTGCCAACGTGCGCGGCCGCGACATCGGCTCGCTCGTGGCCGAGGCCCAGGCCAAGGTGGCGTCTGGGGTCTCGCTCCCGGCCGGCTACTACGTCACTTGGGGTGGCCAGTTTGAGAACCTGGCCTCGGCGCGCCAGCGCCTGATGGTGGTGGTGCCGGTCTGCTTCTTCCTGATCTTCCTGCTGCTGTTCTCGGCCCTGAACTCGGCCCGGGACGCTCTCCTGGTGTTCAGCGCCGTGCCCCTGGCGCTCACCGGTGGCATCGCGGCCCTATGGCTGCGGGGCATGCCGTTCTCGGTGCCCGCGGCCGTTGGCTTTATCGCCCTGTCCGGGGTGGCGGTGCTCAACGGCCTCGTGATGCTGACCTACATCAAGCAGCTCATCGCCGATGGGCGTCCGCAGCGTGAGGCTATCCTGGAGGGCGCCATGACCCGGCTTCGTCCGGTGGCAATGACCGCCCTAGTGGCGTCCCTCGGGTTCGTGCCGATGGCGCTGGCGACCGAGACCGGTGCCGAGATCCAGCGTCCGCTGGCGACCGTCGTCATCGGCGGCCTTATCTCGGCGACCCTGCTGACCCTCGTCGTCCTGCCGGCCCTCTACGCCAAGTTCGCAGGGAAGATCGTCGTAAGGAAGGATCGGCCCATGCCGGTCCAACCGCACCTCCGGGCCGCCGAGTAGGAGGGCCGGATGAGTAAGAAGTTAGGTCGAGCCACGGCTCACTGGGGCGCTAAGGGTGGGCGTCGCAGACGCCACGTCAGGACGCATGTCCGTAAAGCGGCCCGGCATACGTTCTGGCTCGTGATGCTGGGCGTCCCGGCCTGCGTGTACCTTCTTTACTGCCTCTGCCACATCGGTGGGGAGCCGCATTTCCACCTGACCCCAACGAACCTCAGGCATCCTTAGGACAGCTCCCCGTGGGGGGACAACGCCTCGATGATGCGGCAGTCGGCGACCGACCCGCATCCGCATTGACCAATAACGTCGCGCAGTTCGTGGGCAAGCCGGGTTAGGTCGGAGAGTTTGCGCTCGACCTCCGCCAGGTGCGCGCGGGCGATGGTATCGACTTCGGTGCAGGAACGCTTGCGGTCGTCGGCTAAAGCGAGAAGCTCCCTGACCTGGTCCAGCGTGAAGCCAAGGTCCCGTCCACGTCTGATGAAGCCCAGACGACGCAGGTGCTCGGTACCGTAGAGGCGGTAATTGCCCGCCGACCGCGCCGGCGCCGGCAAAAGGTTGACCTTCTCGTACCAGCGGATTGTCTCAACGCTGGTGTTCGTCGCCGCCGCCAAATCGCCGATGGTCATGGAGGATGTGTGCGCCATGGCCTTGACCCTGTAGTTGCTACAGGGCGCATGTAGGTTCTCCGACCCGTCGGCACGAGGCCCAGGTCGACGGAGCTTGCCATGTCAGGGCCAGGAACCATGGGTGCGGTCCCCGCCGGTACCGCACTGCGCTACCGCGTTAAGGGCATGGACTGCCCGAGCTGCGCGACCAAGATCGAGACGGCCGTGACGCGCCTGCCCGGCGTCGGGGGCGTGCGGGTTAACTACACGGCCCAGGTCCTCGACCTTGTGCTCGACGAGGCTGCCACACCCCGAGCGGACCTGGAGGAGCGGATCACTGGTCTCGGCTACGGCGTCGCCACCCTGCCCACGGCCGCCGACCTCGCCCGTGCGCACGTCACCGGAGCGGACATCCCCGCCATTGAGGACGAGGAGGCGGAGCCGTCCGTCTGGCGCAGTCGCAAGGGCCTGCTGGCTCTGGCCATCGCCGGCCTGTTCGCTGCCGGCTTCCTCCTCGATCAGGTCCAACCGGGCCTAGCCGGTGAGTACGCCTACTGGCCCGGCGCGCTCCTTGGGCTCGCCTTCTACGGACGCCGGGCCATCGCCGCCGCGCGCAACGGCTCGCCGTTCTCCATCGAGATGCTGATGTCGGTCGCGACCGTCGGAGCTCTGGCCATCCATGCCGCCGAGGAAGCCGCGGTCGTGGTCCTGCTGTTCACCGTCGGCGAGATGCTCGAAGGCTTCGCGGCCGGCCGATCCCGCGCCGGCATCAAGGCGCTCGTGGGCCTGGTGCCGAAGACGGCGCGTTTGATCGAGGAGGACGGCGTCGTGCGCGAGGTGCCGGCCGCTTCCCTGGTGATCGGCCAGACCGTGCTGGTCCGCCCCGGCGACCGCGTGCCCGCCGACGGGGAGGTCACGGACGGCTCGTCTAGCCTCGACGAGTCCCCCATCACGGGAGAGTCCGTGCCCCGACCGAAGGAAATCGGGGACGCGGTCTACGCCGGCAGCGTCAACGCGGACGGCGCTCTGCAGGTCAGGGTGACCCGGATGCCGTCCGACAACACCGTCGCGCGCATCCTGCACATGGTGGAGGAAGCGCAGGCGTCGAAGTCTCCGACCGCCCGGTTCATCGACCGTTTCAGCGCCGTCTACACCCCCCTGGCGTTCGCCTTCGCCACGCTGGCGGCCCTCGGTCCACCCCTCCTGCTAGGGGCCGACTGGGGCACCTGGATCTATCGTGGGCTGGCGCTCCTACTGATCGCCTGTCCGTGCGCCCTCGTGCTCTCGACCCCCGCTGCCATCGCCTCGGGGCTGGCCGCTGGGGCGCGTCGCGGGCTCCTGGTTAAGGGCGGCGCGGCTTTGGAGACCATCGGCCGGGTCCGCACCGTCGCCTTCGACAAGACGGGGACGCTCACGGCAGGGCGTCCAAGGGTCACCGACGTCCTCCCATTTGCCCCGGACATGACGGATCGCACCCTGCTCGGGCTCGCGGCGACGGTGGAGGCCGGATCGAGCCACCCCATCGCTCGTGCGATCCTCGAACGTACGGAGGCCGACGCCATCCCCCTGCGCCCCGTACGCGATGCCCGTGCGGTTCCCGGCAAGGCCGTCCAGGCCACGGTCGCCGGTCGCACGGTCGCGGTGGCATCCCCGCGCCACGCCGCGACGCTGGCCAGCCTCTCGCCGGAAGCGGAAGCGACGGTGCAGGCCCTTGAGGAAGCCGGCAAGACCGCCGTCGTCGTGGTTCGGGACGGAGAGGCGCTCGGCGTCGTGGCGGTCCGGGACGAGCCCAGACAGGATGCGGCCGCCGGCGTCGCGGCCCTGCGCCGGCTTGGGGTCGAATGCGTGATGCTGACCGGCGACAACCGGCGCACCGGCGAGGCCATCGCCAAGGGCCTGGGACTATCGGTCCGGGCCGACCTGCTGCCGGCCGACAAGCTCGCCGAGATCGGCGCGTTGAAGGAGGTCGGCCCGGTCGCTATGGTCGGCGACGGCATCAACGACGCCCCCGCGCTCGCCTCCGCCAGCGTCGGCATTGCCATGGGCGGCGGCACAGACGCGGCACTGGAGACGGCTGACGCGGCCATCCTCAACGACCGGGTATCGGACGTGGCCGCCCTCGTGGCGCTGTCCCGGGCGACGCTCGGCAACATCCACCAAAACGTGGCCATCTCGCTGGGGCTCAAGGCCGTGTTCCTGGTGACGACGCTCGCAGGCATCACTGGGCTATGGCCGGCCATCCTGGCGGATACCGGGGCGACCGTCCTGGTGACGGCCAACGCCCTTCGCCTGCTCCGGGCTTGAGCCGATGCGTCTCATACGGGAAAGGGCCGGGTTCGGCGCCCTCGTCGTAATCGCTGTGACCGCGGCGGGCACCGACCTGTGGACCAAGGCGCTGGCGGTCGACAGGCTTTCCGACGAAACCGTGCACGCGGTACTGCCGATGCTCGACCTCAGGCTCGCGTTCAATCATGGCATCAGCTTCAGCCTGCTTCCGGCGCATGACGCGACGTCCTTGGTCGTCCTTCTTGCGCTTCAGGGAATGCTGACGGCCTACGTTGCCCGGTTGGCATTCCGCGCGACCGGAGCGTCGGAAGGAGTTGGTTTCGCCATCATGACCGGCGGTGCACTGGGAAACCTCATCGACCGATGGGTGGACGGCCGCGTCACGGACTTCCTCGACCTGCACCCGGCGGAGGTGCATTGGTTCACCTTCAACATGGCCGATATCTGGATCAGCCTCGGGGCCGCCTTGATAGCTTGGGAGGCAGTCGGCAAGCCGGGCGGGCCGAGACCACCAGCGCCGCTTGATCGGGCCGCCCTACGGGTCCCTTAACGGCGTCATTTCGGTCGTGCCCGTAATGGTCGAACGGCCTGGCCGCAGGCATGGACGATGCGGTCCTGCTAATTGAACGAATGCTGGGATGCGTCCGTCCCTTCAGTCAGGCGGAGGATGCGTTTAGGAAGAACGGCGCATGGGGTCCTATGCCTCGATGCCGGCCTCGCCCGCGACATGGTCGGGCTTCTCGACTTGACCGCGTCGCTGAAGCTGGAGGGCCACGACCCAGCACAGGACCGCCCAGGCCGACCCCACGCACCAGCCTGCCAGCACGTCGGTCGCGTAGTGGACCCCGACATAGACCCGGCTCAGCCCGACGACGACCGTGAGGAAGACGGCCAGCCCCATGAAGTACGCCTTCAGGCGAGCGCCCGCCGCCACGCGCGTCATGAGGGCGCCGAGTGTCAGGTAAGTCACGGCGGAGAGCATGGCGTGGCTGCTAGGGAAGCTGGCGGTGAACACCTGGATGCCGCCGGGGATCTCGGGTCGGGGCCGGTTGAAGAGGAGTTTCAGCCCGAAGCTGATGACCGTCCCGCCCAGGATCGATCCCACCACCAGGACCGCGGCCCCCTGCTTGCGGATCAGGAGCAGGTACCCTGCCACAGCCGCGATGAGGAAGCAGAGGACCACCATGCTGCCCAGGGAGGTCACGTCCCGGGCCATCTCGTGCAGCCAATCCGGTCCAATCGGACCAGCCGCGCCGGGTGGACGGAAGAAGTGGGCGACGCGGGTGTCGAACCCCATCGTGCCGCCCTCCATGACCTTGTCGGCCAGGAGACCAAACCCGAGGATGAGGGCGGCGACGCAAAACAGCGTCACGGGCAGACCGATCTCCCGCTTGCCGAGGCGCGCCATGATACCGGCACGGGCGGACGGAGAGGACTGGTTCATGCGCCCGAACTCCTGGATCGGTCCCTTGACGGTTGCTGGCTCGGGACACTCACCGCCTCATGCGGCAGAGCCGAAGAACCCGTTCGGATCCTCGCCCGTTCCCCCGCGGTGAGCGGCGAGCCAAGGAGAACCCGCACCTTTGTTGCCCGCAATGGTCGCATCCACGCCGAGATCCCTGTGGAGGAGGGCCTGAAACGTCGGATATCGACCCCGAGGCCTAGTGGTCGAAACCTGACGCTTGATACCGTCCGCTTCCGACCCAACTACGCCGTAAGAGCAAGCCAACGTATCTCTCGAAAGCAGACGTTGCAGTCGATCTCGCCGTGCGAGGGCATGATCTCGGATCTCCGCCTTTCAGAGTGGTGACGCCGCCGCATCATTCCTCTGACTGCTCCTGGGTGACGGCCGTATGCCGTGGTTGAGGACGAGTCGGCGGTCACGCTGACGTCACCAATCTTTTTCGTGTGTCAGTGGAATAGACGCGCCCGTTCGGCATCTCTCCCGATGCGGTCATGGTCGACCGCGGGAGACCTCACTCATGCACACCATGCTGATCCGCGCTGCCTTTGCGGCCTTCGCCTTCTCCGCCGCCGCCGCCCAGGCCGCTGCGCCTGCGATGACGGCCGAGACTGCCAAGGGGCCGGCGCTCGTCGATGCCAAGAGCATGACCCTCTACACCTTCGACAAGGACATGGGCGGCAAGTCGATGTGCAACGGCCCCTGCGCCGCCAACTGGCCGGCCCTGATGGCCGCCTCCGGCTCGGCTGCTAGTGGCGACTGGACGATGGTGACGCGGGACGACGGCACGATGCAGTGGGCCTACAAGGGCAAGCCGCTCTACACCTTCGCCAAGGATACGAAGCCCGGCGACATCACCGGCGACGGATTCCTCAACGGTGCATGGCACATCGCCAAGCCCTGATCGGTAAAGCCTCGTGGACGAGATCGCCGCCCTCATCGAACCGCAGATCCCAGCGTTGCGGCGCTACGCAGTCGCACTGTTGCGGGACCGCGAAGCGGCGGATGACCTCGTCCAGGACACGTTGGAGCGGGCGTTGTCCGGCTGGTCCGGACGTCGCCGCGACGGCGACCTGCGAGCCTGGCTGTTCACGATCGAGCGCAACCTGTTCCTCGGCACTGTTCGACGCCGGGGCCGGCGCGGCATCGATGTCGGCGCTGAGGCTTTGGAGCAGGTGCCCGATCCGGGTGCCGACCCCGAGGCCGTTATGGGGGCACGCGACGTGCTCACCGGACTCGACGCCCTGCCCGAGGAGCAGCGCTCAGTGCTACTGCTCGTCGCGGTCGAGGATCTGTCTTATGCGGAAGCGGCGCAGGTGCTCGGAGTACCGCTGGGCACGGTGATGTCGCGGTTAAGCCGAGCCCGGGAGCGGATGCGAAGTTTTCTGGAAACGGGCCGAACCGGCTTGTTGAGGAGGGTGAAATGAGCGGGGATCCACGCCCGGTCGGCGAGGACGACCTGCACGGCCTGATCGACGGTCGTCTCGAACCGGAGCGGCAGGCACTGGTCGAGGCATGGCTCAGGGGAAACCCCGCGCGGGCGGCCGAGGTCTCGGCGGATCGCGCCCTGCGCGAGCGCTTGCGTGCCCGCCTCGCGCCGATCGCCGAGGAGGCGATCCCGGCGCGGCTCCGGGTGGCCAACATCCGCTCGCGACATCGCCCGATAACCGGGCGCTGGCTTCCGGTCGCGGCTGCGGCCGTGCTCTGCCTCGCGGTTGGCGGTGCCGCCGGCTGGTTCGGCCATGCCGCGCGGCAGGTACCCACGGTCACGCTCGCGCGAACCGAGCCGGCGACCGACGACGCGGTGGCGGCCTTCCGCACCTACGTGGTCGAGGCGGTGCATCCAGTGGAGGTGCGCGCCGATGAGAAGCCACACCTCGTGACGTGGCTCTCGAAGCGCCTCGGCCGGGCGGTGACCACCCCCGACCTCACGGCCTACGGCTTCCGCCTGATGGGGGGCCGGCTGCTGCCGGCGGGTTCCGAATCCGCCGCGATGCTGATGTACGATGACGATCACGGCACCCGGCTGACGCTCTACAGCCGCGTAGGCGATGCGGATGGCCGCACGGTGTTCCGCTTCGCCCGCGAGGGCGACGTCGCCGCCTTCTCCTGGGTCGATGGCGGCATGTCCTACGTCGTCACCGGTCGCACCGACGAAGCGCGGCTTTTGACCGTCGCGCAGGCGGTTGACGCGCAGGTCCGTGGATTGCCGGTTCCGCCGCGGCAACCATGACCCTCGACCAACTCCGCATCTTCGTGGCGGTGGCCGAGCGGCAGCACGTAACCCGGGCTGCCGAGGCGCTGAACCTCGTGCAGTCGGCGGTCAGCACGGCGATCGCCAATATCGAGGGACGACACGCGACCAAGCTGTTCCATCGGGTCGGCCGCGGGATCGAGCTGACCGAGGCGGGACGCGTGTTCCTCGTCGAGGCCCGCGCGGTGCTCGCCCGGGCCGAGGCCGCCGAGCTGGTGCTCGCCGACCTCAGCGGCATGCGACGCGGGACGCTGGCCCTCTACGCCAGCCAGACCATCGCCAGCGACTGGCTGCCGCGCCACCTTGTCGCCTTCCGCCGGGCCTACCCTGAGATCGCCATCCGGCTGGCGGTGGGCAACACCACCGACGCTGCCGATGCGGTCCGCGCCGGGCAGGCCGAACTCGGCTTCGTCGAGGGGGCGCTGGACGACCCGACGCTCGCGAGCACCACCATTGCTCATGACCAGCTCGTCCTCGTGGTCGCCCCAGGCCATCCCTTCGCCGGAGCGACCGCCCTTGAACCCAAGGACCTCGCCGGGGCCGACTGGGTGCTGCGCGAGGGGGGATCGGGAACCCGCTCGGCCTTTGAGGCGGCGCTGGGTGCGGCCGGCCTCGCTGCGGCTCAACTCCAAGTCACACTCGAATTGCCCTCGAACGAGGCGGTCCGCGCCGCCGTCGAGGCCGGGGGCGGGGCCGCCGTGCTGTCCGAGACCGTGGTCGCCGCAGCGCTTCGAGCCGGGACCCTGGTACGGGCGGCGTTCGCCCTGCCGAGCCGGCCGTTCCGGGTACTGCGCCACAAGGAGCGCTACCGCAGCCGGGCCGCCGACGCGCTGCTCGATTTGATCGCAACGGCGGATGCCGAATGAGCGAGCCCGCGAAACCCGTTCCCCCCGACGACCCGCGGGTCAGGCTCGCCGAGGACCGCACGGTGCTGGCAGCCGAGCGCACCTTCGTGGCGTGGCTTCGCACCGGGCTCGCCTTCCTCGGCGTCGGCCTGGCCGCGCAGCGCTTCCTGCGAGAGGTGCTGGCGGTCTGGCCACTGAAGGTGCTGTCGCTCACGCTGATCGCCTGTGCGCTCGCCTCGTTCGCCGGCGCCGCATGGCGGGACCGAGCGATCCGGGCGCGACTCGCTCATGCCGAGATCCCGATGATGCCGCGCATCCTCACCGTCGGGGTTGCGGCCCTGCTCATCGCGATCTCGGGCCTCGCTGCCACCGCCCTGCTCTGGGCGTGACGGTCAGGCCACCGTTACCCGCACCCGGTGCCAGGCGGCGCTGAGGTAGCCCTTGTAGTTCCAGGTGTCGTCCGGCGCCGCAGGCTGGGTCTGGCCGGCGGAATCCCAGGCCCGTACCGCGAGTTCGTGCTCGCCGGTCGTCAGCTCGCGCTCGATCTCCCAGAACGTCCAGGCGTAGGGTGCGTCGGCGTCGCGGTCGATCCGGGCCTGCGCCCAGCTGCGACCGCCATCCGTCGAGACATCGACGCGGGCGACCGCGCGGTCACTGGCGATGGCGTAGCCGCGGATCGCGTGCCGGCCGGCCTTCAACGCCGCGCCGCGGGCGGGCTCGCAGATCGCGCTGTTGAGCGGCATCGCCTCGATGGTGATGCCGTGGGCGGGGTCCGCGGTCTCGGCGGTCACGTCGGGCGGAAACAGCTTGTAGTCGTCGGCCTGCATCGGGTTGTTGGAGGGGTGATCCTGCACCGTGATGCGGGCGAGCCATTTCGGGCTGCGGATGCCGGCAAAGCCCGGCACCACAACACGCAGCGGGTGACCGTGCTCGGGGGCGAGAAGCTCGCCGTTCATCGCGAAGGCGAGCAGCGTCTCGGGGGCGAGAGCCTTGGCGAGCGGGATCGAGGCGCCGAAGCGCGTGTCCGTATGGGCGATCCGGTCGTGGCTCTCGAAGGCGACGTGACGTGCGCCCCCCGCGTCGAGGCCGGCCGCGCGCAGCACCTCGGCGAGGCGCACGCCGGTCCATTCCGCGTTGCCGATGGCGCCGGGCGCCCACGGGTCGCCGGAGACCGGCGCCACCGCCAGCATGTCGGCCCGGCGGTTGCCGGCGCATTGCATCACCGCCGTGACGGTGACGGGCGCGAAGCGTTCCTTGAGATCGGCGAGCGAGAGGTCGAGCGACGTCGCGACCATCCCGTCGATAATCAGGCGGTAGCTGTCGGCGTCGAGGTCCGGGATGTCACCGTGGCTGCGGACGTAGAAGTCGGCCTGATCAGTCAGGAAGGCCGCGCGCAGGCGATCGAGCGGCGGCTCGGCGTTGTAGGGCGCCTTTCCGTGGACGATGAGGCGGTCCTTGCGCTGGAACAGGCCGAGCATGGGGTCTTTGTCCTGCGTTCGTGACGTGTCGACATCGGGAACGCGCCGGGAGCCGAGAAGGCACCCGGCGCGCGACGCCTCAGGGCTTCATGGTCGAGATGACCGCGTTCTTCGCCCGGTCCACCACGGCGACGCTAAGGTCGCGGTTGAGGACGTAGGCGTGGGCGTTGTCGGCCGAGAACGCGATCGCCTGGCGCGGCTCGTTCAGGCCGGTCACCGTGGCGACGACCTTGAGGGTGCCGGTGTCGATCACCGACAAGGAGTTGTCCTTGAGATTGCCCGAATAGACGAAGCGCCCGTCCGGGGTCAGCGCGGCGCCGTAGGGGTCCTTGCCCACCGCCACCTCGGACGTGACCTTACGGGCGGCGACATCGACCACGCCGATCGTGTTGCGGCCGCTGTTGGCGGCAAACAGCGTCTTACCGTCCTTGGTGATCGAGATGGCGCGCAGCTTGTCGAACCCGGCGATCTCGCCGGTGATCTTGTTGGTGGCGGTATCGACCAACGTGATCTTGTCGCCGAGGAAGTTCGTCACGAACACGGTCTTGCCGTCCGGCGACAACTTCACGCCCTGGCGCGGCTGCGCGAAGCCGGGGATCACAGCCTCGGCGAGCATGGTCCTGGTGTCGAACACGGTCAGCGTGCTCGCGGCCTCGTTATTGACGTAGAGCTTGGTCCCGTCGGCCGAGAGCACCGTGCCGAACGCGCCGGGGCCCGCGGCGAGAACGCCGGCTTCCTTGCCGGTGGCGGTCTCGTAGACCGTGATCCGGCCGGTGCCGCTGTCGGAGACGTAGAAGCGGGCGCCGTCCGGCGCGAACACGATGTTGCGCGGGGTCACGAAGCCGTCGAGGCGGCGCAGCACCGTGCCCTTGGCGACGTCGTAGACGATGACGGCGCTCTCTTCGCTGTTCGACACAGCGGCGACCGTACCGGCGGCGTTCAGCGCCAGCGCGTTGTTCTTGATCGCCCCGTCGAAACCGGCGGCGAACCCGGGCTGGCCCTGGGCGAGGAGCAAGGCGGCTCCGGCGACGAGGGCGCGCAGGCTGGTGCGGATATGGGTCATGAAGCGTGTCTCTCGGGCATGCGCGCTCGTTCGGCGGCCGGGGCCTGCCGTGAGGGCTGGTTCGAAATCGGAAATCCGTCGTGCAAGGCCGGGCCGGCCGTGCATCGCCCTGAGGAGACGCCGGAAGGCGCGGTCTATTCCCCGAGGCCGGCGAAAAAAGCGCGGCGGCCTCGGGAATCGGGGGTTCAGGGCGTCGGCTTCAACGCCGTGAGGTAATCGATGATGGTCTGCACGTCGGCCTGATCGACCGGTGCCTTGTAGACGTGAACCATCTTGTTCACGGTCTCGGTCCACTGCGCCTTGGTGAGCTTGGGCTGGGTCAGCACCATCCCGGCCGAGTGGCAGGCAAGGCAGTTGTTGTTGACGGCCTCGGCCCCCGGCCCGTCGGGGAAGATCCGGTCGGAGGTCGGCATCGCAATGGATTGCGAGGTGAAGCGCATCGGCTCGGGGGCCGGGGCGGCGAGCGCCACCAGAGGAGACAAGGCGAGCGCGGCGATGAGGGCCGCAGGGCGGATCGGGTTCATGGCTGGTCTCCTCAAGCGGCCTGGAAGGACACGGTCTCTATGCCGTTCTGCATGAAGCCGTTGGCGTTCCAGACCTGGTCCATGCCCTGGGCGACGCCGTTGGTATTGGTGCAGCGGACCTTAACCGCATGGGTGCCGGCGGCCAGCGCCGGCAGGCTGCCGTCGAAGCGGCGGAAGCTGTAGGGGCCCTCGTCCGCGCCGAGTTGCGCCGGAAACCACGTCGCCCCGCCGTCTCCGGAGAAGTCGACCGCCTTTACCCCGCAATCGCCGCCGAAAGCGATGCCGCGAAGGGCCACCGGCGTTCCGGCCGCCACCTTGGCGCCGTCGGTCAGGTTGGTGACGAAGGAGCGCGGCACCATCCTGTTGATCGGCACCGTCTTGAAGCCGGTCTGGCCGGGCTTGATGTTGGCGCCCGGCACGTCCGGGATGCGGTAGGCGGTCTTCATCCAGTACCCGTCGTCGGGCTTGTCCAGCACCTCGATGTCGGACAGCATCTTGACCCAGTAGGTCGAATACCAGCCCGGCACCACGAGGCGGAGCGGGAAACCGTTGAGCAGCGGGAGCTGCTCGCCGTTCATCGCGTAGGCGATCATCACCTCACCATTGTTGGCGTGGTCGAGATCGAGCGACTTCTTGAAGTCCGGCGCGTCGTCGACCACGGGCTCGTCGAGGCCGTTGAAGCGCACCTGCACGGCGCCGGACTTCACCCCAGCGCGTTCGAGCACGTCCTTGAGGCGTACCCCGGTCCAGCGGGCGTTGCCCATCGAGCCGTTGGCCCATTGCGCGCCGGGCACCCGCGGCTCGAACAGCCCGCGTGAATTGCCCGAGCACTGGTTCACCGCGGCGATCTCGAAGCGCGGCAGGCCGGCGATGGCGTCGAGCGAGAGCGAGAGTTCCTTATCGACGTGGCCGTGGACCTTAAGACGGAAGGTGCCGGCATCGACTTCGGTCGGGATCGAGGCCCAGTGCCAACGGACGTAGAAGCGGTCGTTAGGGGTGAACACGCCCTCGTCGAACACCGAGAACGGCGTCTCCAGCAGCGGCGGATGGGTGCGTTGAAGGATCATCTCGGCCTTGCCCGGAAAGGCGGTGGTCAGCGCCCGCTCGTCCGGGCCGCCGGGCAGCGGAAGCTTCACCGAGCCCGCGGCCCAGGCCGGCATGGCGGCGGCGAGGCTGCCGACCCCTAGGCCACCCAGGACGAGGCGGCGGTTCAACGGTTCGTGCAGATGGCGCATGATGTCTCCCTGGAATCGTTTGTTGGGCCGCGTCGGCCGGTCGCTGGATCTCGGTGTCGCCGTCGGCGGACGGCATTGGCGTCGGTCGGGACGGTTCGGTCTCGCCGCCGGAAACTCGGGTCGTCGATCCATGTCATCCCGGCAAAGAGGCGTCCTCTCCGTGAACGAGATGCTACAGCGAGATGATTATTCCACCCAATGATCGTTAGAGATCTGAACGATCTCCGATTGCGATCATCCGAAGATTTCCGATCTCCGATCAATGGCGGGCGGCCGGATCAGATGATCGTCAGCCAGGCGGTGCCGACGGCGGCGACAGTCAGGGCGACCGTCCAGAACAGGACCCAGCGCATATGACCGCTGGTCTCGCCCTGCCGGGCCTCGTCAGTGGTCTCGAAGGTGGGTCGGGTCATGATGGATCTCCCTGTCATTCGGGTGTTCGAAGGCTTCACGTGCCGCCGGACGGATGCCCGGCGGCCAAGGGGGCGCTGTCAGCGACCGATCAGTTCCCGCGCCGGGCCGCCGGTCTCCTGGCCGCGGCCACGGGCGTAGGCCGGGAGTGCCGGGTTCTTGGCGTTGGCGCCATCGGCGTCGCCGTAGATCGGTGCGGATGGGCTGGTGATGAAGCGGACCTGCGGAGCGCGGAGGCCCTGGGCCTGCGAGAGGCCCGTCATGCCGACGAGGGCGGAGGCGGCGAGGGCGACGGCAGCGATCGTACGGGTCATGGTCGATATCCTTCTGGTCGGGTCGTCACGTCGGTTCGTGATGACAAGAAGGTAGCGGCCGACAACCATTCATACTAATGGTTTGATTAGCTAGTTTTAATCGATTGTTTTGATGATTAAGCGCCGCTTGCGAGTTGATGTTTATCGCGGCGGCGCGCGATGCGGGGTCGTGCTAGAGCCGGTGCGTTGACCCTCCGAAGCCCAAGAGCGCCCCGTGTCCGAATCCAGTCTGCTGGCGATCAGCACAGGCCTAAAGCCGCTCTCGCGCCTCCAGCATCCGCGGGACGTGATCCGACAATTCACGCCGAACTGGTTCACCGTGGTGATGGGCACTGGCGTGGTCGCCTTGGCCCTCGACCGTCTGCCGGAGACGCATGCCCTGCTGGCCCCTGTGCCGCTCGGGCTCTGGCTCGCCTCCGTCGTGCTTTTCGCCACCTTCTGCCTAGTCTACGGCGCGCGCTGGATCTTCTACTTCGATGGCGCCCGACGGATCTTCGGACACTCGACGGTGTCGATGTTCTTCGGGGCGATCCCGATGGCACTGGCGACGCTGCTGAACGGGCTGCTGATATTCGGTCCGCCCTATCTCGGCGCAGAGACCGTCCGAATCGCACTGCCACTGTGGTGGTTCGACGTGGCGCTCGCTCTGATCTGTGCTGTCGCGATCCCCTACCTGATGTTCACCCGTCAGGAGCACCGCATCGACCAGATGACGGCCGTATGGCTGCTGCCAGTGGTGACAGCCGAGGTCGTCGCCGTCTCCGGTGGCCTGCTCGCTCCAGCCTTGAGCGGCGAGAGCCAACAACTCGCCGTCATCGTCACGAGCTTCGTGCTCTGGGGCGTCTCGGTCCCGCTGGCGCTGAGCATCCTGGCGATCCTGGTGCTGCGCATGGCGCTGCACAACTTGCCACCGCGTGAGATGGCCGCATCGAGCTGGCTCTCCCTCGGTCCGCTCGGAACCGGGGCGCTCGGCCTGCTCGTGCTGGGGCAGGCCGGTGGCCCGATCCTCGCGGCAGGCGGTTTTGCCGGCGCGCCCGAGATCCTCAGGATCACGGGCCTGATCGGCGCGCTGATCCTCTGGGGCTACGGCGCCTGGTGGTTTCTGCTCTCGCTCGCCGTCACCGTGCGCTACCTACGCGCCGGCGTTCCGTTCAACCTCGGCTGGTGGGGCTACATCTTCCCGCTCGGCGTCTATGCCCTGGCCACCCTGCGGATCGGCGAAGTGACGGCACTCAGCGGGTTCGCCTGGCTCGGAGCGGGCCTCGTCGGCCTGCTGACCCTACTCTGGCTGATCGTGTCCGTGCGCACGTTGCGCGGGGCCTATCGCGGGGAGCTCTTCGTCTCGCCCTGCCTCGCCGGGGCCTGACCGGGCCTCGGGCGCATCCGATCGGTTCAAGCGAGGCCCAGCACGCGGATCAGACCGAGGCTGACGGCGCCGAGTGCGACGAGCGAGGCGACCACCGCCAGGGTCACCCGCGCCCCGGCCTTGGCGACGCTGCGCACATCGACCCCGAGGCCGAGCGCCGCCATCGAGACCACGGTGAGCAGATTGGCGGTCTCCGACATCGGCGCGAGCGCGACCTGCGGAACCAGCCCGGCCGAGCGAAGGCCCGCGAGCGCCAGGAAGGCGAGGATGAACCACGGCACCAAGCGGTGGATCGCGAGGCCGGCGCGAGCAGGGCGGTCGCCAGCGGTGACGCCGGGGGCGGCCTCGTCGGTCTCCTCGCGCAGCCGGCTTGCGCCGAGCGAGAGCATCAGGACGACCGGGCCTAGCATCAGCACCCGGACGAGCTTCACCAGGGTTCCGACCTGGACGCTGAGCGCCGCGACCGGCGCGGTGGCGGCGAGGACTTGCGGAACAGCGTAGACGGTGAGGCCGGCGAGCACGCCGTACTGCATCGGCGACAGACCGAGCAGCGGCACCAGCAGCGGTAGGCCGAGCACCACCAGCACGCCCAGCACCGCGGTGAAGGCGATGGAGGCGGCGACGTCCTCGCCGTCGGCGCCGATCACCGGTGCCGTGGCCGCGATCGCCGAGTTGCCGCAGATCGAGTTCCCGCAGGCCACGAGGATCGCCATGCGCGGATGCAGCCCGAGCGCTCGGCCGATGCCGTAACTCGACAGGATCGCCACCGCGACGACGCCCGCAATGCCGAAGAGCAGGCCCGGTCCGGCGGCGAGGATCGTCGCGAGGCTGAGCGACGCCCCGAGCAGGACGACCGCGATCTCCAGCACGGTCTTGGCCCCGAAGGCGATGCCGGGAAAGAAACGCTGCGACGGGGTCCAGGCGGTGCGAATCGCGCTCCCGAGCAGGATCGCCAGTACCAGGGCTTCGAGCCAAGCGCGACCGAACAGATGCGCCTCGACGGCCTCGAAGCCGACCGCTGCGGCGGTGACCGCCATGCAGAGGCCCAGTCCCGGAAGGATGGCTCTCGTGCCGGCCAAGGCGTGCATCGATCGAGGGTGGGAGAAAAGTCTGGGCGCGGACATGGATGGCTCCGATGTGATGCCGGAGGATCCCAGGGCCCGTTCATTCACTCCAACGGAATGATTAGATGCTTGCCATCACTGAAATAGATGAAAGCAGGACCCCTTCAGAGTTTGCGGAGACCCATTGTGGAGGGCCGACAGGCGGATTCACCCGTCGATCCAGCGGGCCTTGATCGTCGTGTCCGCAGCAAGCTCATAGATCCTGACGGAGCCCGTCGCGAGTTCAAGGTGCTCGACCTCCGCGGGGCTCAGGTCTTCAAGCGCCATGACAAGCGCCCGCAGGCAATTGCCGTGGGCGACGACGAGCACGTCTCCGCCCATAACCGCCGGCTGGATGGTTCGGAGGTAGCATGGGACGATGCGGGCGACGGTATCGCGCAGGCTCTCACCGTTCGGCGGCGCCTCGGCGTAGGAGCGGCGCCAGGTCTCGATCCGCTCCGCCCCCCAGCGCGCATCGGCGGCGATCTTGTCGAGCCCGCTGAGGTCGCCGTAGTCTCGCTCGTCGAGCGCGGCGAAGCGTTGGGGGACCAATCCGGGTTGCCCGAGCGCATCGAGAATAAGCCGGCCGCTCACGATCGCCCGCGTCAGCGTCGAGGTGAAGGCTGCGGAAAAGCGCCAGCTGCGCTCGGCCAAACGCCGCCCGGCTGCCTCGGCTTCCATCCGGCCCTGCTCGGTCAAGGGCGAGTCCAGCAATCCCGTGAACAGGCCGGATCGGTTGGCTACGCTCTGGCCATGCCGGACCAGCACGAGATGTCGCGTGACCGGGGCTTTGCAATCGTGAATCACGCTGTCTCCCGAGGCAGAGCACTTTCGTGCCGGTCGCATCGCCTCTGATGATGTCGGCATCCGACTTCAACGAACTTCGACCATGCGATGGGTTGGACCGTTCATCCGGAGTCGGCGGGTCATCCTAGGTCCGCTTAAGAACGTCTCGCGACTGAAAGCAGCCAAGCTGCTTCCCACCCCAAGCTGACCTCGCGAATGGGTACCAAGCGTCAGATTTCAACCACTAGGGGCCCGCATCCACGGGACCTACGGAAACGGCGCTAGGCAACCATGCTCCGATGGCGCAAAAGAAACCTATGTTATGCGGCAACCTACCGGCCAGGCCGGCCTTTGGTATCCATGCCCCTGCCTGACCCCGCCGATGCCCCCCATGTCCTCGTGGTCGACGACGACGCCCTCATCCTGATGGATGTGTCCGACATCCTGGAGGATGCCGGTTTCGTGGTTCTTGAGGCGATGGACGTCGCCCAGGCGACGCGGGTGCTCGACGAGCACCATGGCAAGGTGCAGCTGCTGTTCACGGACGTGCAGATGCCCGGGCCGGACAACGGCTTCGACCTGGCGCGGCGGACGGCCGTGACGTGGCCCCACATCGCCATCGTGGTCGCCTCCGGCAATGTGCGACCTGAACCCGGGGACCTGCCCGATGGGGCGACGTTCATCGGGAAGCCGTTCAGCCCCTCCTTGGTCCGGCACCACGTGCGCGAGACGATGCCGTCGGAGAAGCACCCCGGGCCCCTTCGGAGGTAAGCCCGGGATCGGTTGGCCGGAGCCCCATGCCTCCTACCGGCTCTCCTCGATCATCGACCGGATGCGAGCGACCCTCGATGTCGGGTTAGGCGAGGTCTTCGAGAATGTCGGAGACCAACATGCCTAACCGTCGGCTCGTCGTCGACCACCAGCATGGTCTCGTCCTCGTTGTCATTCCGCGGCCAAGGGCATCGTGTGCCCCTCGACGGGTTCCGGCTGCATGTCGGATCTCGGCAGTCCCCATCCCTTCACCAGCCCGTATACCGCCGGGATCACGACGAGGGTCAGGACGGTCGACGACACCATGCCGCCGATCATCGGCACCGCGATGCGCTGCATGACCTCGGAGCCCGAGCCGGTGCTCCACAGGATGGGCAACAGCCCGGCTATGATGGCGACCACGGTCATCATCTTGGGCCGCACCCGCTCGACCGCGCCGACCATGATCGCCCGCCTCAGGTCATTTCGCGATAGGGCGCGCCCATCCCGCTCGCACTCCGTCCGGATCTCGGCCAGCGCATGGTCGAGGTAGACCAGCATGATCACCCCGGTCTCGGCGGCGACCCCGGCGAGCGCGATGAAGCCCACGGCCACGGCGACCGATAGGTTGAAGCCCAACCACCACATCAGCCAGACGCCGCCCACCAGTGCGAAGGGCAGCGACAGCATCACGATGAGGGTTTCAGTCAGCCGGCGAAAGTTGAGGTAGAGCAGCAGGAACACGGTCAGGAGGGTCAGGGGCACCACGATCTTGAGCCGGGCCGTGGCGCGGTCGAGGTACTCGACCTGCCCGCTCCACTGGAGGGTGGTCCCGGGTGGCAGGCTCACCTCGCCGGTAACAGCCGCCCGTGCATCGGCCACGTAGCCGCCAAGGTCCCGTCCCGAGACATCGACGTAGATGAAGACCGCGAGTTGCCCGTTCTCGGTCCGGATCTGGGTCGGCCCCCGGGTCAGTGCCACCTTGGCGACTTCGCCCAAGGGGACCGTGCCTCCGCCCGCGATGGGCACCTGCACCTCGGTCGCGATGGATTGTGGGCTCGACCGGAAGGCGCGCGGGTAGCGCACGTTGACGGTGTAGCGCTCGCGGCCCTCGACCGTGTTGGTGACGCTCTCGCCGCCGAGCGCCATGGCGATCACGTCCTGCACGTCCCCGACCGATAGGCCGTAGCGGCCCAGAACCTCCCGGTCGGGCGTGATGTCGAGGAAGTACCCGCCCTGGACGCGCTCGGCATAGGCGCTCGACGTGCCCGGCACCGCCTTCACCACCGCCTCGACCCGGCGGGCGACCTTCTCCATCTCGGCGAGGTCGGTTCCGAGCACCTTGATGCCGACGGGGGTCCGGATGCCGGTGGCGAGCATGTCGATGCGGGCGCGGATCGGCTGGGTCCAGGCATTGGAGACACCGGGGAACTGGAGCGCGGCATCCATCTCGGCTTTGAGGCTCGCCAGCGTCACGCCCGGGCGCCACTCCGCCTTCGGCTTCAGGTTGACGATGGTCTCGAACATCTCGGAGGGCGCCGGGTCCGTCGCGGTCGCGGCCCGTCCGGCCTTGCCGTAGACGGACAGGACTTCCGGGAAGCTCTTCAGGATGGTGTCCTGTCTCCCTAAAAGCTCGCCGGCCTTGGTCACCGAGATGCCCGGCAGGGTGGTCGGCATGTACATCAGGGTGCCCTCGTCGAGATCGGGCATGAACTCGGACCCGAGTTGCAGGGCCGGCCAGACCGAGGCGCCGAGAACGCCCAGCGCGATCAGGATGGTCAGCACCCGCGCCCGCAGGACCCCTGCGATGATGGGACGGTAGAACCAGATCAGGAGCCGGTTCACCGGGTTGCGGTGCTCGGGCACGATGCGGCCGCGCACGAACAGCACCATCAGCGCCGGAACCAGCGTCACCGACAGCACCGCCGCCGCCGCCATCGCGAACGTCTTGGTGAAGGCCAGCGGCCCGAACAGACGCCCTTCCTGGCTTTCCAGGGTGAAGATGGGCAGGAAGCTGACCGTGATGATGAGGAGCGAGAAGAACAGCGAGGGACCGACCTCGGAGGCGGCCTCTATCAGGACCTGGACCCGGGGCTTGCCAGGGTCCGCCCGCTCCAGGTGCTTGTGGGCGTTCTCGATCATGACGATGGCGGCGTCGATCATGGCGCCGACCGCGATGGCGATGCCGCCCAGGCTCATGATGTTGGCGCCCAAGCCCAGCGCCTTCATGCCCGCGAACGCCATTAGGATGCCGACCGGCAGCATCAGGATCGCGACCAGCGCACTGCGGACGTGGAGCAGGAACACGACGCAGACGAGGGCGACGATGGCGCTCTCCTCGATCAGGGTCCCCTTGAGCGTCTCGATGGCCGCCTCGATGAGGTGCGACCGGTCGTAGACAGGCAGGATCTCGGTGCCCTTGGGCAGGCTCGCGGCGACCTCGGCGAGGCGCGCCTTGGCACTCGCGATAACGTCGAGGGCGTTGGCCCCGAAGCGCTGGAGGATGATGCCGCCGGCGACCTCGCCCTCCCCGTTCATCTCGGTGATGCCGCGGCGCTCGTCGGGACCGAGCTCGACCCGGGCGACGTCCTTCACCCGCAGGGGCGTGCCCGCCTCTGTCTTCAGGACGATGCTCTCGATGTCGGCGATGCTCTTGAGGTACCCGCGGCCACGGACGACGAACTCGAACTCGGAGAGCTCGACGGTGCGGCCGCCTACGTCGGCGTTGCTCGCCCGGATCGCGTCCCGGAGCTTCGCCAGGGTGATGCCCTGCGCCCGCAACCGGCTCGGGTCGACGACCACGTTGTACTGTTTGACGAAGCCGCCGACGCCTGCGACCTCGGCCACGCCTTCGGCACGAGAGGCCCCGAAGCGCACGACCCAGTCCTGGAGCGAGCGGAGCTCGGCCAGCGTGCGCTCTTTGGCGACCACGACGTACTGGTAGACCCAGCCGACCCCGGTCGCGTCCGGTCCCAGCGTCGGGGTCACCCCCGCCGGCAGGCGCTTGGCCACGGTGTTTAGGTATTCGAGCACCCGGCTCCGGGCCCAGTATGGGTCGGTGCCGTCCTCGAAGATGACGTAGACGAACGAGACCCCGAAGAACGAGAAGCCGCGCACGACCTTCGACCGGGGCACCGTCAGCATGGCGGTAGTCAGCGGGTAGGTGACCTGGTCCTCGATGACCTGTGGCGCCTGCCCGGGGTACTCGGTGTAGACGATGGTCTGGACGTCCGAGAGGTCCGGGATCGCGTCGAGCGGCAGGGTCCTCAGGGCGTAGAGCCCGGCCCCCACCGCGAACACCGTCCCGATCAACACCAGAACCAGATTCCGGGCCGACCAGCCGATGAGCCGGGCGATCATGGCGCCCTCCCATCGGCCGCCGCCTGCGGACCTGGTTCTACCTTCGGCTCGGAGAGACCCTGCAGCGCCGCCTTGAGGTTGCTCTCGGCGTCGATGAGGAAGTTGGCGGCGGTCACCACCCGGTCGCCTGCCGCGATGCCCTCCCGGACTTCGACGTAGCCGTCGCCGCGGGCACCGAGCTTGACCGGGCGCGGCTCGAAGCGGCCCTCGCCCTTGTCGAGCAGGACGACCTGCCTGGTTCCGGTGTCGATGACGGCGTCGTCGGGGACGGCGACCACGGGCTTGGCGTTCCCGGTCGCGATCTCGACGTCGCCGTACATCCCGGGCCGCAGGTCGCCGTTGAGGTTCGGCAACTCGATGCGCAGGCGGGCCGTCCGGGTCCCCATGGCGAGGTGCGGATAGATCCGCGTCACCGTGCCAGTGAAGGTCCGGTCGGGAAACGTCCGGGCACGCACGGTCGCCGTTTGGCCCTCCGCCACGGACGCCAGGTCGCGTTCGGTCACGTCGACGAGCACCCATACCCGGGTATGGTCGACGAGCTTGAACAGGGTGTCGCCGGACTTGGCGCGCATGCCGTCGGAGACGTTGCGCTCGACCACGACGCCGTCGCGTGGCGCCGACCACGTGATGGTCGCCGGCACTTTTCGGGATCGCTCGATCTCGTCGATGGCCTCGGGCGGGATGCCGAGGTTCTCCAGTCGGCGCCGGGCGCCCTCGTAGCCGATGCCGGTGAGGTACTGCGCGGCGGCCGCGTTCATCTCGGGCGAGAACAGGCGCATGAGCGGCTGGCCCTTGTGGACGTGGTCGCCGGTGGTGACGGCCTCGACCTTCTCAATGAAGGCGTCGGTGCGCATCGCGATGACCGAGATCCGGCGCTCGTCCTCCTCGATGGTTCCAGGAGCCCGCACCGGCATGGATAGGACGCGCCGTGCAGCGACCTCCGTCCGGACGCCGGTTCGCTGGACCTTGCCGGGCGAGAGGGTCACGGTGCCGTCGTCGGTGTCCTCGCCCTCGTAGACGGGGAGGTAGTCCATCCCCATCGAGTCCTTTTTCGGAATCGGCGAAGTGTCCGGAAGGCCCATCGGGTTGCGGTAGAAGCGCACCTTGCGGGCGCTCGCGGGCGTCTTGGCCTGAGCCATGGCCATGTCGCCGTGGCCGGCGTCAGGCATGGCTTCCGCCTCTTCGGGTTCGTCGAAGCGCACGTCCTCGCTGGCGTGGACGGCGCGGTAGTCGCGACCGTCCGCCGTCTGTTTGGGTTCGGAGGCGTAGTCCGGCTTCCCGTCCGGGTCTCGGTAGTAGACCACCGAACCCGTCGCCTTGATCGGAGCCTGCGCGGGCATCGGGGAGGCCGGCCGTGCACCCGGCAGCCAATGGGCGAACCCGGTCCGCGCCTGCTGGACGAGCGCCGGCACGGGGCTGCCCTCATGCCCCGCGCCATAGCCCAGCCCCCCCGCCGCGAGCGCGGCGAGGGTCCCGGCCAGCCATGCCGTCCGGCTCACTTGGTGGCCTTGAACACCAGCTTGTTCTCGACGGTGCCGGTCTCGCCTTGGACCTTGGCCCCGAGCGAGAGGCGCCAGCCGCCGGCCATCGTCAGCTTCGCCTTGAACCGGTAGAGGCCCGGCTCCGGCGAGGGCAGTTGCTCGATCTTGGAGGTCATCTCCTCCATGCTGTCGGGCGCCATATCGATGCGCTTGGCGAAGATGACGGCGTTCGGCACGGGCTTGGACGTGCGCTTGTCGACGAGGCGGACGTCGAGGATGGCCTCGCCCTGCTTGGCTTCGTCCTTCACCAGCTGGAACTCGTAGTCCTTGGTGTCGGCCCGGGCCGCGGCGGTGAGGGCGAGGCCGAGCAGCGCAACCGTGAGGGCGCGCGAAAACGATGTCTTGGTCACGATGTGGGGTCTCCTGAACGCGATGGATGGCCACGCGCGGACGCGCGTCACCGTGCCGGCGCAGGCGCCGACGGCATCGGGTTCAGGCTCGGGGAGGCTCGGAGGGTGGCCCTTGCGAGACGCTGTCGAAGGAGGCGGTGACGGCCCACGCAGTCCCCTCGACGACGGCGACGCGTCCCGGCAACCCTAAGGCGCCGGGCAGGCCGGTGGCGACCTTCGCCAGGCAGAGTGCCATCAGGGGGCAGCCCTTCGAGCAGTCGGGCATGTCCGGCCGCTCCTTGGGGCAGCACGGCATCTCGTCCATGGCCATCCCGGCCATGTCGTCCATGGCCTCGTCGGGCATCGCCATGGCGTGGCCCTGAGCGGCCATCGGCGCATGCATGCCCGCGGCGGCCGCGGATGCGGTCACCGGCGCAAGGGCGAGGCTGAGGACCGCAAGGAGCGGAAGCAGCCGCCGAAGGGCGAGCCAGAAGGTCACGGACGGACGATGCCACATCGCGGAGCGGTGAGGAAGGGAGGTGACTACCGGACGCGCCAGAGGGATACGGCGAGCGCGACGTTCGCGAGGGCGAGCACGGTCAAGAGGGCGTAGGTCGCATCGGCGCCCGCCTGCGTCAGCACGACCGCCCCGAGGGAGGGCGCAAGCGCCTGCGCCACCAGCCCCGGACGGGCGAGCCGGCCAACGAGCGGGGCGTAGCGCTCGGGACCGAACAGCGCGAGGGGCACCGTCCCGCGGGCGATGGAATAGATCCCGTTGCCGGCGCCGTAGAGGACCAGCGACAGCCCCACCACGGGCAGACCAGCCGCCAGCATCGCGACCCCGATGGCGACGAGGACCATCGCCGCGGTGAGGGTCCATAGAGGGTGATGCCGGCCCTTCCCGGCCATCTCGACGATGCGCGCCCCCACCTGTGACGGGCCGATCAGCGCGCCGTATGCGACGGCCGAGGTCAGCGCCACGCCACGGGCCTGGAGAAGGGTAATGAGGTGCACCGAGACCATGGCCATTACGGTGCCGCCGAGGGTCAGGACCCCCGCCATGAGGAGGAAGGCACGCCGCTCGCGTGCATCGAGCCGGACGGCCGAGACCGGGCCCTCGGAACGTGCTGGCCCGTGGGCAGGGGGGTGCGGGATGACGAGCAGGACGAGGGGAAGCGTGACCGCCAGGTGCAGCCCGGCATAGGCGAGGCAGGTGCCGCGCCAGCCTACCCGTTCGATCAGGAAGGCCGAGAGCGGCCAGCACACCGTGCTGGCGAAGCCGCCCCACAGGGTCAGGGTCGTGATGGCGGGTCTTGCCTCGGCGCCGTAGAGCCGACCAAGCGTGGCAAAGGCCGGATCGTACAGGCCGGTGCCCATGCCGAGCCCGACGAGGAGCCAGCCCACCAGGTAGGTCGGCAGGTTCGGCGCGAGGCCGAGGACGCCGAGGCCCAAGGCAAGGACCACGGCCGCGAAGGCCAGAACGGGCCTACCGCCGTGCTCCCCGATGAACGCTCCGACCCGTGGCGAGACCAAGCCCGCGACGAGGAGGCCGAGGGACAGGCCGCCGATGACCCAACCCAGGGGCCATCCCGTGTCCTTCGACATCGGGGTGGCCAGCACCGACAACAGGTAGAACGAGGAGCCCCAGGTCAGGATCTGGACGACGCCTAGGGCCGAGATCACGGGCCAGCGGCGCACCGGGGTCATCGGTCCGCTACCGGGCCCCAAGAACGGGTAGCCACACTGCAAGGGCAGCCAGGGTGACGAGCAGCACCGGAGGGGTGATCACGAGGCCGACCCGCATGTACTGACCCCAGGTGATGCGCTGGCCCTTGATGTCGAGGACGTGCAGCCAGAGCAGGGTCGCCAAACTCCCGATGGGCGTGAACTTCGGGCCGAGGTCGCAGCCGATGACGTTGGCATAGACCATGAGCTCCCGGGTCAGTGGCGAGAGGTCCGGGGCCTGCTGGATTGAGAGCGCGCCCACCAGCACGCTCGGCATGTTGTTCATCACCGAGGACAGGATGGCGGCGGCGAACCCGGTCCCGATGGTGGCGACGAACGGGCCAAAGCCCGAGAGCCATACGAGCCCCTGCGCCAGGTAGCCGGTCAGCCCGGCATTCTTCAGGCCGTAGACCACGAGGTACATGCCGAGGCTGAACAGCACGATCTGCCAGGGGGCGCCGGTCAGGACCTTGCGAATGGGGATGACGCGGCTGCGGTTGGCCAGCGCCAGGAGGATCAGTGCGCCGGCACAGGTGACCACCGAGACCGGCACGCCGAACGGTGCGGTCACAAAGTAGGCGACCAGAAGCAGACCGAGGAGCGGGAAGGCCGCCCGGAAGACCAGCGGGTCCTTGATCGCGTGGCGCGGCGCTTCGAGCTCGGCTACCGGGTACGTGGCCGGAAGGTCGCGCCGGTAGAACAGCCACAGCACCACCAGGGTCGCTGCCAACGAGACCAGGTTCACCGGCACCATCACGGCCGCGTAGCGGCTAAAGGAGATGTCGAAGAAGTTCGCCGAGACGATGTTGACGAGGTTCGAGATCACCAGCGGCAGGCTCGTCGAGTCTGCCACGAACCCGCAGGCAACAATGAAGGCCAGCGCGGCCGCCGGCTTGAAGTTCAGCCGGAGCAGGATGGCGAGCACAATGGGGGTGAGCAGGAGGGCCGCCCCGTCATTGGCGAACACCGCCGCGATGGCTGCACCCAGGAGGATGAGCAGCGGGAAGAGCAGGCGTCCCCGGCCGCCGCCCCAGCGGGCGATGTGGAGCGCCGCCCAATGGAAGAAGCCGGCTTCGTCGAGGAGCAGCGAGATGATGATCAGCGCCACGAAGGTGAAGGTCGCGTCCCAGACGATGTGCCAGACCACCGGGATGTCGCCGGGGCTGATGACCCCGGTGGCCAGCGCCACGGCGGCCCCGATGAGGGCGCTCCACCCGATGCCGAGCCCCTTCGGCTGCCAGATGACGAAGACGAGGGTGACCACGAAGATGGCAAGGGCGAGCATCGGGACCGTTTCTTGTTCTTGTGTACGTGGAGCGGATCAGGCGGTGGCGACGCGGCGCCCGTGCTCGTCGACGACGCGCTCGCCGTCTTCCTTCACGAACTCGCCCTGCTGGGCCGGGAGGAGGTCGAGGACCGCCTCGGAGGGCCGGCACAGGGCAACGCCCTTCGGGCTCACCACCAGGGGGCGGTTCAGCAGGATCGGGTGCTCGGCGATGGCGTCGAGAAGCTGGTCGTCCGTCAGGCTCGGGTCCGAGAGCCCGAGTTCGGCGTAGGGCGTGACCTTCTCGCGGAGCAGAGCGCGGACGGTGACGCCAGCCCTGTCGGCGAGTTGGCGCACCAGGATCCGGTTCGGTGGCGTCTTGAGGTACTCGACCACATGCGGCTCGATGCCGGCGTTGCGGATCAGGGCCAGGGTGTTGCGGGACGTGCCGCAATCCGGGTTGTGGTAGATGACGACGTCCATCACGCGACCTCCGGGCGGGGCGAGGTGGCGCCGGCCCGCTGGCCGATCTCGCGCACCTTGGACGAGAGCGCCACGCCACTAAGGCTGTCGAGCGGCAGAGCGACGAAGGCTCCGATCCGGTTCTTCAGGTAGCGTTGGGCGGTGATGAACGCCGCCTTGCGCTGCATGTCGCTGCCTTCGACGGCTGCAGGGTCCTCGATGCCCCAGTGCGCCGTCACCGGCTGGCCGGGCCAGTAGGGGCAAGCCTCGCCGGCGGCGTTGTCACAGACCGTGAAGACGAAATCCATGACCGGCGCGTCGGGGCCGGCGAACGCGTCCCACGACTTCGAGCGCAGCCCCTCGGTCGGGTACTCCGTCTCGCGCAGAACCTGAACGGCGAGCGGGTTCACGTCCGCCTTCGGCTGGCTGCCGGCGGAAAAGGCCCGGAAACGACCCTGGCCCTCCTTGTTGAGCATGGCCTCCGCCAGGATCGAGCGAGCGGAGTTACCGGTGCAGAGGAACAGGACGTTGTAGACGCGGTCAGGCATGAGCGGTGTCTCCGGTGGGCAGGCAGCAGGCGGCGAGCGCGGCGACGGCGGGGGCGCAGACCTCGGGTCGCCCTTGGCAGCAATCGCGCATCAGAAATTGGATGAGCTCGGACAGGTCCGGGTAGGCGGCGCTGTAGATGATCGAGCGTCCCTCGCGCCGCGAGGTGACCAGCCCGGCATGGCTGAGCTCCTTCAGGTGAAATGACAGGTTGGTGCCCGAGACGCCGACCGCCTCGGCCAGCATGCCGGCCGCCATGCCTTCAGGGCCGGCGGTGACGAGCTGGCGCACGATGCGTAGGCGATGCTCCTGCCCAAGGGCCGCGAAGGCGGCGACGGCTTGCCGTTCGTCCATCATGATGTCAATATCTCAACCATCGTTGAAACGTAAAGGAACGAAGCGTCTTGGACAAGCCCCAACAGCCTTTCGCCGATGGATTGCCCAACCTCAGCGAGGAGCACTTCGTGGTCCCGGCGGCGACCGACCTTCAGGTGCAGGCACCGTTCACCCACGCCCCACGCTTCCTGATCCTGTACGGCTCGCTCCGGGAGCGTTCCTTCAGCCGCTTCCTGGCCTACGAGGCCGCGCGTCTCCTGGAGGCGATGGGAGGCGAGGTGCGGATCTACGACGCGCACGGCCTGCCGCTGCCCGACGACGCCACGGCCGATCACCCCAAGGTCGAGGAACTCCGGAACCTCTCGATCTGGTCCGAGGGCCACGTCTGGGTCAGCCCCGAGCGCCACGGCGCCATGACCGGGGTGATCAAGAGCCAGATCGACTGGCTCCCCCTGTCGGAAGGGTCGGTGCGCCCGACGCAGGGCCGGACCCTGGCCGTGATGCAGGTCTCGGGCGGCTCGCAGTCCTTCAACGCGGTCAACGGCCTGCGTGTGCTCGGGCGCTGGATGCGGATGATCACCATCCCGAACCAGTCTTCGGTCCCGATGGCCTATAAGGAATTTGACGAGGCCGGCCGGATGAGGCCTGGGCCGCTCTACGATCGGGTGGTCGACGTCTGCGAGGAATTGGTCAGGTTCACGCTCCTGACCCGCGAGCGCTCCTCCTATCTCGTTGACCGCTACTCCGAACGGAAAGAGCGAGAGCCTGAGCGCCTCAAGGCCGTCGCCGTCGACATCGGGTTCGTCAAGCGCTGAACCACTGCCCGTGGGGTGTTGGATCAAAGCCGAGTGGCCGCGAGTTGCGTTAGACAGCCCTTCGACGTCACAGCGATATTCGGTTCAGGATGGCATCCGAAGGCAAGATCGGCGGATGATCTCGCTGCCTCCGGCCGTCACATCCCCGGTTGGGGTGTGTCGTCCTCATCATCGGTCAGGTCGAGATCGACGGCCAGCCTGAGACGCGGCTCCATTCTGTCGGGCAGCACTCGGAGGATGACGACCTCAGCGTGCCCATGCCCGTCCCCCTGCACCCGATAGTACAGGACATGGGACGGCCCTCCCTTCCGTCCGGTCGCGAGTGCAACGTGGAGGGAACGCGTTTCGGGACCGAGGTTGGGCCTGGCTTTCGACGAAGGTGTATCTGATGCGTCGGCGACCATGCCAATCGCCCGGTCTATGTAGCCCACGTTAGCTTCGAGTTGGCGGGTACCGAACTCCTGGTGGGTTTCGACGAGTATGCGTTCGATATCGCTTTTCGCGGCGCTCCAGGGGTCAGAGTCGAGGGTGGCGGTCCCTGATTTTCATCGTGTGAGCGCTTCTTGAGGCGGCGGTGATCGCATCGCGGGCCCAAATCCCGCAAGCTCGGAGCGGGAGAGATCCACAGCGCAGGATGAGCGCAGGACGACTGGAACAAAACGTGTTCAGACGACATTATTCCTGAACTTGGCCGCCGCCTGGGGGGCTCATTGCGCACGAAATCCGGGCCAGGGGCCAGGAAGGCTACACCACCCAAGACGAAAGGGGCGGCGGTCGCGTGCGCCTCCAGTCCGCCAAAGCCGAGCGCACCAAAGGCGAAGACGAAGAAGCCAACGGTTCGGATCTTCGTGTCCTACAGCCACGCGAACTCAGCACAGCAGGCAAAGCTGCAGGTCCACCTGGCGCAACTGAAGCGCGACGAGGTCGAGACCTGGTTCGATGGCGACATGGAAGCCGGTGACGCACTGAACAGCAAGATCTCCCGTAAGCTTCGGGAGGCCCACGTCTTCGTGGCGTTGATGAGCCCCGAGTACATCCACAGCCACTGGTGCCAACTGGAGTACCGCCGTGCGATGGGCCGCCGGGCCAGGGGCGCAATGCGTGTGGTGGTCGTCGTGCTCCGCCATTGCGACTGGAAGGATACCGGCGCTTCGGCGCTAAAGGTGTTGCCGCGAGACGGCCGGGTGGTGAGCAACTGGCGAACCGCGGACGAGGCTTTTCACGACGTGACCCAGGGCATCCGCGGGGCGGTCAGGACGGTGCGCGCCTCGCTGGCCGAGGATGCCAAAGCGAGGCCTGCCAGGGCGGCCAGGAGCAAGGCATCCACAGGGAACGCCAAGACCGCCGGCGCTCGACGGATGAAGGGGGCCACGGGCCCGAAGCGGACCAAGGACGGTCCGCCGACGCGAAGTCGGGTTTCCGGTTGAACCATATAATTCGGGGGGCGGCCCGTGGGGTCGGAATGGGCATGCCGAAGAACATTGTCGTCTTTTCGGACGGGACCGGCCAGGAGGGCGGGCTGCGCGAGGAGCAGCGCCTCAGCAACGTCTACAAACTCTATCGCGTCTGCCGGGTTGGCCCGGACAGCGGCATCGACCCGAAGGATCAGGTGGCGTTCTACGACCCCGGGTTGGGGACCGACGGCTCAGCCACCGGGTTGCTGAGCGCCTACCGAAGGCTGCAGAAGCTCCTGTCCTCGGTGACGGGCCTCGGCATCACGAAGAACATCGCCGACTGCTACGCCTTCATCATCGACCACTACGAGCCGGGCGACCGTATCTTCCTCGTGGGCTTCAGCCGAGGAGCCTACACGGCCCGTTGCGTGGCAAACGTGCTCTTCCTGTGTGGCGTCCCGACGATTGCGCCCGGGGGCGAGTGCAAGGCCCCAAGCCTTTGGGCGGCGGTTGGCCAATGGATGAAGGAGAAGCTTCCAGGCCGGAAGCACGCGCTCCCGCCGCCGGCCGAGGCACTACCCCCCGGCAGTTACCTTCCACGGTTTCGGAAGACGACCCGCGACATCGCCAACGAGGCGGTGATGGGAGTCTACGAGTATGGCGCCGGGTCCCCTCGGGGCGACTACGACCGGGAGCGCCAGGAGCTGGCGCGTCGGTTCCGGCACCGATACGGGTCAGGCGACGACCTGAGGTCGAACGTGGCTCCTCATTTCGTAGGCGTGTTCGACACCGTCGCATCCCTCGGATCGGTCGGCGTACGGCGTTGGGGCCTCGCGGCAGGGCTGTTCGCGCTGGCCGCCGTGCTCGCCGCCGGGCCGTCGGTCGTGCTCGACCTTGCATTCCATACGGGGTTCTGGAAGCCGTTCGCGGTCGTCGCGATCCTCGGCGCGGCTTTCGTCCTGTGGCGCTGGCTTCCTACCACCATCAAGTTCATCGTGAACTCCCCCGTCAACGGCAAGACGCGCTTCAACCTCGCGCAATGGCGGTCCGGGAACTACGACAGGTTCCTCAGCGGCCACGTCGGCTACGGTCGGCACGCCCTGGCAATCGACGAGACCCGCGCCGACTTCCCCCGTGTCGAATGGGCGAAGAAGGACGCCATTCGCCAAAGGGTCGGCGACGAGCCCGATCCGCTGATCCAGATGTGGTTCGCAGGCAACCATTCCGACGTGGGCGGGAGTTATCCCGAGGTCGAAAGCCGGCTCTCCGACATCGCGCTGGACTGGATGGTCGAGGAGGCCACGACCATTCCGTATCCGCTCCTGGTCGACGGGATGGAACCGGGCAAGACGGGTACCGGGCGATTGCACCTGCACCCGGCCTTCGACGGCATGCAGCACTGCGAGGTCGCCGGGATGCGCGACACCATCGCGGGCATCGTCCCCGGCTGGCTCCTGCCATTGGCCGGCAGGCTGGGCTGGGCGGTGAAGCCACGCTACGTGCCGCCCGGGGCGCCTGTCCATGAGACCGTCTACCGGCGCTTCCGGTTGGCCGAGGTGACGCAATGCACCGGCAGGGGCCCCTACCGACCGGAGGCGCTGGCCACCCACGGGGATTTCAACGACGGATCTCCGGCCGCCCCTGCACCCGCGCAGGCTTCGGCTCCGGGCACGCCCTAACCATCATCCTTTCACATGCAGGCCTCCGCCGAGGCCGACCGGACAACGAGGTCTCGGATGAAGCTCGACAGTTTCAGGGTCACGAATTTTCGCAGCGTCGAGGATTCCGGCGAGATCACCCTCGGCGACATGGCCTGCCTCGTCGGCAAGAACGAGGCAGGCAAGACGGCACTGCTTCACGCGCTCGCCGGCCTGAAACCTCATGCGTCGACGCCTATCACGTTCGACCGTGAGCGGGACTACCCGCGGCGTTACCTGAACGAATACGAGAGGCGTCACGCGGACGACGACGCCATGGTCATCGCGACCCGGTGGACCTTGTCCGACGCCGAGATGAACGACCTCGCCGCATCTTTCGGGCCCGGCTGCCTCGCGTCGTCCCAGGTGACCCTCAGCCGGCGCTACGGTGGCGGGATCGGAGTGACCGTGCACCTCGACGAGGCCGCCTGCATGGCCTTCCTCACCGACAGGCATGGGCTAACCGAGGATGAGCGACGCGCCTTTGCGGCCTCCGGTTCGGCGGCAGCGGTCCGGAAGGCCCTGGAGGGCCTGGAGGAAATATCCGCAGCCCAACAGGCGCTACTGGATGCCCTGGAAGCCTTGCCAGGCAAATCGGTGCTCAACGCTATTGCGAGCCACGTTCGCTCGGCCTGCCCAAGCTTCATGTACTTCTCGCACTACGACCGCATGGCCGGCCAGATCCGCGTCGACGACATCGAGAGGGACGAGGATGGCGGCGTCCATCGATTTGGTCGCCGCCCGCATAGGTCGAGCGAGCCTCTCGAAGTCCCCGAGCTGGTTTTCCTCGATTTCCTGGAGTTCGCCGGGACCTCGGTCGAGGAGATCCGCGAGTCGAAGACCTACGAGTCGCTGAACGCGAAATGCGAATCCGCGTCGAACGCGATCACCGACCAACTGCGGGAATACTGGACCCAGAACCCGTTCCTGGAGATCGAGGTCAGGGTCACAAAGGCGGAGCCGAACGACCCCGCGCCGTTTGACGAGGGCGTGATCGCGCGCGCCCGCGTCAAAAACATCCTGCATCGCGTCTCGGTCCCCTTCTCGGAGCGGAGCGCCGGTTTCATCTGGTTCTTCTCGTTCCTGGTGAAGTTCGCCCAGGTCAGCAAGCAGGGCGGCAGCCTGGTGCTCCTGCTCGACGAGCCAGGGCTGACCCTTCACGGAAAGGCCCAGGCCGACCTGTTGAGGTACTTCGGCGACAAGCTGGTGCCCCACCACCAGGTGGTGTTCTCGACCCATTCGCCGTTCATGGTTCCACCCGACGACCTGACGCTCTCGCGCATCGTCGAGGACCAGATCGAACAGCGGCCGAACGGCTTCCCGACGACGAAGGGCACCAAGGTGCGCGATGACGTCCTGGCGACCGATCCGGACACGCTGTTCCCGCTCCAGGCGGCGCTGGGCTACGACGTGACCCAGGCCCTGTTTATCGGCAAGCACACCTTGCTGGTCGAGGGGCCCGGCGACCTCGTCTTCCTCAATGCGCTCTCGGCCCAGTTGAAGCGCCGCAAGCGTATCGCGCTCGATCCGCGCTGGACGATCTGCCCGGCCGGCGGCCTCGACAAGATCCAGTCGTTCGTCTCGCTGTTCAAGGGCGCGAAGCTGCACATCGCGGTGATGTCCGACAGGGCTCAGGGCGACAAGCGCAAGCTGGAGCAACTCCGGGCCGCAGGTGCGATCCCCGAGAACCGCATCATGAACTACCCCGACGTGCTCGGCCTGCCAGAGGGGGATGTCGAGGACATCTTCGACCCGGAAGTCTACCTCGCCATTGTCAACGGAGCCTACGGCCTGAAGGGCCGCGGTGTGCTGACGACCGCCAAGCTCGACAAGGAGGCGGGGGGTATTGTGCGACTGGTCAAGCGGGTGGAGGCGGCCTTCAAGCTGCTGCCTCCCGACACGCCAGAGTTCGATCACTTCACGCCGGCGGACTGGCTTATTCGCAATCCCGCCGTTCTGGACGAAAAGACCCCCGCCATCGAGGCCACCCTGGACAATGCGGAGAAGGTGATCCGGGCGATCAACGGCGCCCTGCCTACGTAGTCCACCCCTACCGTCCGTGGCATCCCTTCGCGGACGGCGGGTGCATGAACCGCCTCTATCGCGGGAGACGGGTTTTCCCCACTCCACCATCGGCGGGACCTCATCGAATTGTGGCTTCGCACCCAAGCGTAGCCGCTATACGGAACCGGCCAAACGTGTTCTGCTTTTGTTCCTGGACTCTTGGAGGAGCACCATGCAGATCACTGGCATAAACATCGGCTTTTCCATGCCGGTGTCCCTTCTCGCCAAGCCTGTCCAGGCCGGCTTCCCGAGTCCGGCCGACGACTTCATCGAGGAAGAGATCGACCTCCAGCGCCTACTGATCGTCAACCGCCCGGCCACCTTCCTGGTCCGGGTCGCCGGCGACAGCATGATCCTAGCCCGCCTGTTCGACGGCGACCTCGCCGTCGTCGACCGCTCGCTCACCCCGCGCAACGGCGACATCGTCGTTGTCGACATCGACGGCGAGCGATCCTTCAAGGTCTGGAAGCGCCAAGGGCCGCGCATCTCGCTGCACTTCGCCAACCCTCGCTTCCCCGAGTTCCAACTCTCCCCCGACGCTGTCATTGAGGTCTGGGGCGTCGTCTCCGGGTCCGTCTGTGCGAAGCGCCGCTGCGAATGAGCGCCCGGGCCTACGCGCTCTCCGACGGCAACTCGTTCTACTGCTCGTGCGAGCGGGTCTTCGATGCTCGGCTGGCGAAGGTGCCGGTGATCGTGCTGTCCAACAACGATGGCTGCGCGATTGCCCGGACCAACGAGGCCAAGGCGCTCGGCATCCGGATGGGCGAGCCCTGGTTCAAGATCCGGGACATGTGCCGGCAGCAGGGTGTCCAAGTCTACTCCTCGAACTACGCCCTTTATGGAGACATGTCGGCCCGGGTGAACGCGGTCTACCGGGACTTCTCGCCCCGCATCGAGATTTACTCCATCGACGAGAGTTTTCTCGACATCTCCGACGTGCGCAACCAGGACCGGGCGTCCTTATGCAGGGACATGCGGGCGACCGTACGGGCCTGGACGGGCATCCCCACCTGCGTCGGCATCGGGTCGACCAAGACGTTGGCCAAGCTCGCCAACCACATCGCCAAGAAGGTACCCGAGCTCGAAGGGGTCTGCGACCTGACCGACCCGGAGCAGTACGACCACTGGATCATCCGCATCCCGGTGGGCGACATCTGGGGTGTGGGGCCGGCAAACGCCCGGCGCCTGGAAGCCCTGGGATGCGACAGCGCCGCCGATGTCCGCGACTTCGACCCACGCGTCGCCCGCAAGGCCATGACAGTCGTGGGCGAGCGCCTCGTCCACGAGCTGCGGGGTATGGCCTGCCTAGACCTGGAGACGGTAGCCGCCACCCGTAAGGGATGCGCCGTCACCCGGTCGTTCTCCGAGCGCGTCGAGGATCGCGCCACCATGGAGCAGGCCGTCGCCACCCATGCCTCCAGACTCGGCGAGAAGCTCCGCCGCGAGGGGTTGGCGACCAACCACGTGACGGTCTTCTTCCACACCTCGGAGCATGACCGCGACCGGCCTCAACGCTCGGTCTCGACCGTCGTGACGCTCCCCGAGGCGACCAGCGACACTCTCGCCCTGGTGAAGGCCGCCACCCACGGCGTCCGGAAGACCAGGCGGGACGGGTTCCGCTATTCCAAGGCCGGGGTGGTCACCACCGACCTGATGCCGCTGGCCGCATCGCAGCGTGCGATGCCGGGCTTGGGCCAACTCGACCGCGAGATGGGAGCCGCCCTGATGGAGGCGCTCGACGCCTGCAATCGCCGCTTCGGACGAGGCGCCGTCGTCCCGGGCGCCGCCGGGTTCGCCCCGAACCGCGAATGGTCGACCAAGTTCAAGATGCGGTCGCCCCGTTACACGACCCGCCTCGACGAGATTCCGATAGTCGCCGCGGCCTGACAAGCTTCTCACGCCCCTTGCGTTCGGGGACCGGCCAGGCGATCACGCGGAAGCTTCAAGGATAGTAACGATGAAACGCATGGCGCCGCCCCCGACCGACTAATCCCGGAGAGCGATGCCGCGCGCGAAGCCTCCGCAATTGCGAGAGGCTAAAATGCCAAAGGTACATTTTACGGCCGACAGCCACGTTGGCCATCAAGCTCTCATCCTCAGCCCGAGGATGCAGACCCAGCGACCGTTCGCTTCGCTTCACGAGCACGACGAGACCCTGGTCGAACGTTGGAACGCCGTCGTCCACCCGGATGACACGGTCTGGCACCTGGGCGACTTCGCATACCGGTGCACCGAGACTTATGCGCTCGCGATTTTCCTACGCCTTAACGGTCGCAAGCTCCTGATCCGTGGCAACCACGAGCGGATCGGTGAACGCCTCCCCTGGGCCGAGCCCGTCCGGGACGTGGCGATGATCGCCCTGCCGGACCCGGCGGGCGTGATGCGCTCCATATGGCTGAGCCATTACCCTCATGTGAGCTACCCTCGCTCCCACCGGGGTGGCCTTCACCTGCATGGGCATTCCCATGGTTCGGTCCCGGGCACGGCGACGCGTGCCGATGTCGGCGTGGATTGCTGGGACTGGGCCCCGGTGACGTTGGACCGGATCCTGGCGCGCTTGGCGACGAACGGAGCGGGGTCATGACTGCCCCTGGCCTTCGCCTATGGGTGTTCTCGGACCTGCATCAGGACTGGAAGGAGAATGCTTGGGACCCTGCCGCGCATGCGCCGGCGGGTGGTTTCGACGTGGCCGTCGTGGCCGGTGACGTGCACATGCCCCTGGTTCGGGCGCTGGACTGGCTCGGCGACCACTTGTCCGGCGTGCCGGTGGTCTACGTGCCAGGCAATCACGATTTTTGGTGGGACCGGGGTGAGGAACGCTACACGATTCACGACCAGTTGACCCGGGGGCGTGAGCGGGCGGACGCGCTCGGCATCCATCTCCTGCTCGACGACGCGGTCATCATCGACGGCGTTCGGTTCGCCGGCGGTACCCTATGGACGGACTTCCGCCTGGGGTCGTTCAACCTGAACCACGGTATCCGGACCGCCCAGGGGCGTGGTGGGATGGTCGATTACCGCCGGATCCGCACGGGTCCGAGGTCGCGCAATCGCATCAAGCCCGAGGAGGTGCTTGCGATGCACCGGGTCACCCGTGGCTTTATCGAGAACACCCTGGCCGTCAGCCACCCCGGTCCCACGGTGGTGGTGACCCATCACGCCCCGCACCCGGCGAGCCTTCCACGGAGCGACGCGGACCTACGGTGGTGCGATGCTTCCGACCTGACTGACGTCATCCTGGACCAAGGACCGGACGTCTGGGTCCACGGTCATGTCCATTATGCCTCCGATTACCGGGTGGGCCGGACGCGGGTGGTCTGCAACGCAAGGGGGCATTCAGATGAGCGAACCAGGTTCAGACATGGGCTCGTTGTTGAGGTCGCCCATTACATTCCTTGACCAGCCCCCTCGACGGATCCCAGGACAGGCCACAGTAGCCTCTCAGTCGGCTCGGTCCAAAATAACGGTCAGGTCACGGCATTCCGGACCTAAAAAATTCCCGAACGGGATACGGGCCTTGCGTTAACCGGGAGGCGCGGGGGGGGCTGTATCAAGGTGACCCAAACGGCCTGTCGACCCGGGGGCGCCCAGGCATTTTGCCGCCAGCGACCCTCGGAATAGGTAATTTGCCGTCCGCCCAGGCGTTTTGCCGCCCGCCCGCCTCCCGACAGGCGTTTTGCCACCACCGCCCCGGCCGGGCCGTTAACGCTTGGGCTACATAAGGTCCACGTTCGCGCATCCCTCCGGGTCCTGGCACCGGCCGAGGCGGACCAGCCCAGTCGAGTAGCAGTACGCCCATCCCGCCGCCGCATCGAAAGCCTGGACGGTCGACGTCGTTAGGCCCGTCCCGTCGGGGAACTTGTCATGCCCGTAGACCGTCCCGGTGAGCACGGTGCCATCCGCGGACCGGTTGTCGGGCTGTATGATCCAGTCGTGAAACAGGGGACGGTCGCCGAGCTCAGTCAGGTCGAAGCGGCTGCCTGGGTACCGGTTTCGCTGTGCCATGCCCTGCCGTCCTCGTCGAAGAAAATTGAGGCGGCCGCCACGACGGGCCGACCGCATTCGTCAGTGAAATGACCGGCAAGGAACGGCCGGTAATAGAATCTGACGGCCCTCGCGGGGACGCCTGCATGCGGGACGAGGGTGCCCTTGATCCACGCGTGAACCTCGCGATTGCCGGTGGGGATAACCCGGGCCCGCGACCCTGGCCGGACGACCATCACGGCGTCGGCCAGGGTTACGGTTTGGGCGTGGGCGACGACGCGGCCGCGTTCACGGACGGACCAGCAGCCGCGGGTCAGATTCCGGTAGACGTCTGTCATCGCGCTTCAAGGCGATCCTCAGGGATCGGGATGAGGCGGCCGCATGCCACGACGGCCGCGTTGGCGGCGGCGAGGCCCTCAGACAAGGTGACCTGGCGTGTCGCGACACAGCGGGCCATATGTCCGACGTACTCATCAAGCACGACCCCGACGCGGTGATCGACCGTGCCGGCGAGGCGATGGGCTCGGATGGACGAGCGGAGGTAGTCCCAGACGGGGGCGTGCGTGGTCATCGTCACCCTCTTCAATGCCGGGCCGCGAGGGTCTCGCGACCGGCGAGGACGGTGTCGACGAGACGCTGGAGACGTCGGACGCTACCCCCACTCCAGTGCTCCGCGATGAGCCCGAGCTCGTCGCCGTCGAGGTCCGGGAGCCACGACGCATCCGTCCCCCTCTCGCGCCGGGCGTCCCCCACGATCCCCCGTGCGAGGGCAGGTAGGTCGGCAAGCGTGGGCTCGGGCATCTGGAAAACTCGGAAGCGGTCCAGCAGGGGCCGGGGCATGCCCCTAGTCCCGTTAGCCGTCGCCAGGAACGTGATGCCCGAGAGATCGGTCGCGCACTCCAGGTAGGGGTCCCTGTAGTCCTCGGCATGATCCAGCATGGGCAGGAGCCCGTCGAGGAGATTGCCGTTCGTCATGCTGGTGCCGGCCTTCTCGATCTCGTCGAGGACCACCGCCACCGTCGCGAGGCTCTCTTGCCGGATCGTCTGAAGCGGCACCGAGGCCCTGCCGGATGACCACTGCCGGGAGGTCCCGATGAACGAGGCGTCCGCCACACCCGAGCACGAGTAGACCGTGCTTGGGAGGCCCAGCGCGGTGGCCAGGCTGGTGGCCAGTCGCGTCTTGCCGGAGCCCGGGGGCCCGACGAGCAGGATGGGTGGAAGCCGGGCGAATGACCTACCGACGAGTTGGTTCAGGATGCGCTCGATGAGCGATGCCGCGTGCGGGTACTGATCGACGAGATCCCGACGCGCGGCCGCGAGATCGGGCACCGGCCGGCGCGGGAGAGTCACCCCCGCGATAGGCGCCCACTCCGCGCGGGGCGTGGTCCCGCCGCTGCTACGTGCGCCGTCCTTCGCGGACCCCGGCAGGTGCTCGACGCTGCGCACGACGAGGAGCCCGGCGCCCGCTGCCTCCGGCAGATCGTCCTCGTCTTGATCGCGGGGATCGAAGCCGGTGTCGTCCCGGACGGGGCCGCGCTTGACGTTGTTGGGCCACTCTACCTTCACGACCGACCGGGCAATGATCTGTAAGGCGGTCAAACCGTCCCCCTGGCGGCGGGCCGACCGGGGCTCGCGCCTGGGTGCCCACTGCTCTCCATCGCAGTACGCGGCGATGCTCATCATCTCGGCATGCGTTCGGAGGAGATTTCCCAGTCGTAGGTCGGTATGCCCGCCCGCCATGGCGATCTGCCAGACCCTGACGGCACACCGCAGGGCACAGACGTGGTCGCCCAAAAAAGCTTGGTAATAGACGCACCTCGTCGACCAATCGGCATACGTGTCGCGGTCGTTCTGCCCCAGCTTGAGGTCCTCCGAGGCATCGTCGCACACGCTCTCAGCATGCGAGAGCGACGAGAGCGACACGCGGCACGACGACAGCTTCTCAAGCGCGGCACGCACGGGGGGGGGCAGGTCCGGCAGGTCGAGCAGGATGCCGGTCGACCAGTGGATCGTATCCGCGAGCGGGTCGCAGTCGAGGAAATCCAGGCCCTGATCGAGCCAGTCTACGGACGGGGGATGATTGGGTGCGAACGGATCGCTGGCAGGCGCACGGGGGCGCGCACCCCGAGGGGGGGTCTTCGTCATGGCCGGGTTTCTCCAGACGCCCTGTCAGAGACAGGGCTTCAGGGTGCCAGCCATACACACGAATCGTTAACGGAGCGTTGCCTTGAGCGCGGCCGTCCGGGCCCGGGCCGCGGCCGTCTCCCCCTGCATCGTGGCGACCATCCCGAGCGCACGGTCGAGGATCTCCTCACAGCGCTGCCCGAGGGCCTCGCGACCCTGGGCGGAGAGCGGCCCTGGGCCGGTCTCGCCCATTCCATGGGAGATGACGTGCTCGTCCCAAAGGTACGCGACTGCTTGGAGCATATACCCGGTGGCCCTCGGGTGTGCGGTTGCGGCCGCCCGGCCGAGCATGTCCAGGAGGGGCGCCGGGAGACCATGGGAGATGAGGCGGCCGCGTGCCAGGGAGCGCACGTTTAGGCCCGAGGCCAGGCTCAGGGGCCCCACGAAATCAGGTCCGAAGACCCTTTTGGCCACTCGCTCGATCTCGGCGTGGAGGGCCTCCGAGATCTCCGCATGATCCACCGGCTGGCCATCGATCAGGGCCTGCCGGCCATCGTAGGACAGCAAAGGCCCCGCCGGGGGGGCGGCCCCCGCGAGGTTGGAGAGCGGCGAGCCCGAGACGTACCCGACGGCGTGCCCAACGGCGGGGGTCCCAGCCGGGACGGGGTAGAGCGTTATGCGCACGGGAGAAGGTCCTGGGTGGGGCCGGCCAGGTAGATCACGTCAACGCAGAACCGGCCGGGATGGTCATTCGCGACGGGCCACATGCCAAGGCGCTGCCCCCATGTGTACCCCCTGATGATGATGGTGGTGCCCCTCATGACGCCACCCGCTTCAGGCAACGCGGGCAGGTCGCAGGGACGCCTTCGACGTCGCCCCATCCGACGGAACGCCGGCCCGGCGTGGCACCGCACAGCGCGCTCCCGGCCCCGCCCATCGGGCCGCAGCCGTCCTCGGAGACGATATGGTACAGGCGGCCGCGGTCGCGCTCACCGCCGTTGCTCAGGCGTCCGAGCATCTGTGCCGAGCGCCACGCGGAGCCGTCGGGGAGGACATACCGGGGGGCGGCCGTGAGGAATGCCTGGCGCTCCTCGGCCTGGCGGACCTGCCTGGCTTTCTCCTCAGCCTGGTACTGGGCAGCGGCCGCAGCCCGTTCCTCCGGCGAGGGGCCGGGGCCGGCGCGCACCATCGCCACCATTCGGTCGATAATCAACATGTGGGGTTCCCTGCTGTACCGGGCAGCTTGTGGGCAAGCCGCTTCTGGTATTGTCCTATCTATACTGACAATCATTACTCTTCAAGGGTAGCGCGTCGTCAACGGCTAGTAGTGTCGGTGAGCGTCATGAGTCTGCGGATCATCCTGTCCTGGGCCGCGCCACGGCCGTCGCACCAGCCGTCGAAGGTAGACCGTGAGACCTGCAGGGCGTCGGCCGCGGCGTCGCGCCCGCCGCGTGTCTTGGCCCATGCCTTTAGACACTCCGACAGGGGGCGGGCGTCCTTTTCCCAGTCCGGTGCGGCCTTGGGCTTGGACGCCGGCGCGGGGGAGTACACTGCGCTTTTCGCATCGTATGCGTTAGCCCAAGGGTCAAGCCGGGGGTCGTCGGGACCGATGCGGCCCGCCCCGAGAGGCTTGTCGAACCGCGAGAACCACGTCGCGGCGTTCCCGTCGCCGGTCGCATCCCGGGGAGGCTTGAACACCGCGGCGACCGGTTGCCCGATGAGGTCCTCGCGCCCGAGCAGGAGGCGATAGGCGTCAATGGCTGCGTCGGGCGAGCCGTAGCTCGCCCTCTCCAGAAGCTCGCCGCCATCGTGTGCGCGTAGTCGGACCATCCAGGTCATGAGCGGATACTCTCCAGGATGTCTTTGACCATGTCGTTGGCGTTGCAGCGCTTGTTGCCGCTGTTGCAGAACCCGCCGTACGCCCAGAAGGCCTCGCCGGCATCCGTCTCGGTGTACGTGCCGTGTCCGGTTCCCTTGCGCAGGATGAAGAGTTTGATTGGACCCTTGCGGTCGTCAGACCACATGCCGCTCGTCTCCATCTTGATGTAGTCGCGGACCTGCGCGCCGTCGGGCGAGGTCCAGCGCTCGACGGAGACGATGGTGTAGAGGGCCTCACCACCCGCAAGCGCAAGGGAGGCGGTCTTGCCGACGAGGGCCTTGGCGAGGCCCTCGGTGGTGGTGAGGTCGGCCGGCGCGACGGCCTGGGCCTGCTGCTGCTGGACGGGCTGGGCGACCATGCGGGCCTCGGCCCAAGCCTGCCGGAACGCGGCGCCGAGCGCGGCACGGACGGCGGTGCCGGCGGAGGCCGCGGCTTCGCGGGCGATCCGCCAAGCATTCCTCAGGAGGGCGGAACGGTCGATTTTGGTGGTGGTCATCGGGTGGCTCCATCATCGGCCCGGATCGCCCCGGGAGGCCTCGGCTTGCGCCGGTGATCTAAATGTACCGCAATTTGCGGTAGTCGCAAGGCCTCCACGAGAGAATTCTTTACGCCCGATGAGGCCGTGTCGCGCGTCGTAAACCGCGATGGCGTTCTCGATGGGCCATCCGGACGGCCCGTCCGGTTTCCCTCTAGGCGAATCTGCGGGAGCTGCTTCGATCGTCTCTGAAGCGATCTCGCGAACGCGAGACAGGGACCCGGACCAGCATGCCCACAGAGATCGAGATCCGAGAGTTCGCCCGGCTGTATGCCGGCATGACACCCGAGCAAGTGGCGGCCCATGAAACGTGGGTCGCCAAGTACCGGCTGGAGATGGCCGAGGAGATTGCGCAGCGAGCGGTCGCGGCACAGGAGCGCCGTGACGCCCTCCGGGCAATGAGCGATGCCGACGTCGTCGAGCAGACCGTCAACGCTTACAGCGACGCCGACTTCGACCCGGCGCCCGCCCTGCAGGTCCTGCAGTATGCCGGGTTCATCCGCCGGCGAGATCTCCACGAGGCCGTCTCGCGTGTGAAGACCGTCATCAAGGAGTTCGATCTCGCGACCGCAGGGCATCATCTCTACGGCGTCCCCGGGATCCGCCATGACCTGTATCGGGTCCTCGATTTCCTGACCGGCGAGGACCACTCGGGCTGCACCCCGAACCCCGCTCCATTTCGGGGGGCCCAGTCATGAGGCGGTCCACAATCGACGAGATCGCCCTCGGGGCTGCTCGTGGGGTCGAGCGGATCATCGCAGAGGAGCACCCCGGCGGGGCCCCCCAGCGGCAGGCCAAGGTGCAGGTCATGTTCGCGGACTGGATCAGGCACGCCGTCCTCCGCGAGGTCAGGAATGACCGGCGCCGTGTTTCGAGGAGGTCCTCATGATCAGGACCTCCTCGCCTCGCGACGGGTTCGACCTCTGGTTCCTGTTCATCGGCATCGCCATCGCCGCGGCCGTCCTGCTCACGATCCTGCAGGCCCTCTCGCAGGCAGCGGATCCCGCGTGGTCCAACCAAGGCGGCGTCCGGGTCTGGACGGACCCGGCGACCGGGTGCCGGTACACCCAAGCCGAGACTGGCATGCAGCCGCTCGTGGGACCGGACGGGCGCCCCGATTGCCTGAGGAGGCCGCAGTGAACGGTCGGGGCATGCAGAGCTACCGGGTCAAGGCAACCGACTGGCGCCGCATGCCCGGACAGGGGACCGTCGTCCTGATCAGGGCACCTTTCGACCGCCACGCCGTCGGCGACGTCATCACGATCTATACCGAGGGCGTTGGGGAAGATGCCGGTCGGGAGACCGCCGGGCACTGGAAGGTCACGGGCAAGGAGGGATCGGTCGGGTTCGCCATGAGCGCCCTGATAGTCCGGCTGGCGAAGCTTGAGGAGGTCCACTCGCCCGAGCCGGACCCGACGACCATGTCCGAGGCCGACCGTCTGAAGGAGGCGGCGCGCCAGATCTACGCCATCACCGGCCACCTGGCCGGGTGCATCGGTCTGGAACGGAACGGCGTCAACGAACTCCGGGACAAACTCTACCGCCTCAAGGCCACCATCGTCGGTATCGAGTTCGAACCTGATTGCGAACATCGCTGGGACTGGCCGGACGGCACCACTCGGCACGGGCGGCCGCCGGAAGGAGACAGGGCATGATCGAGCGCATGATGAACCCGACCATCACCCTCACCCGCAAGCACTTCGCGACCGAGGAGGACTGGCAGCGCGCCATCCGCGAGGGAGGCACCTTCACGCTCGCCGGCGGCATCAGGGTTCACCTCACCCTGGGCGAGGAGATGGACCTCGATGACGACTGGGGCGTGAACCTTGGCGAGCCAGTCGCGAAAGTTTCCATCTCTGGCAGCCATGACGTGGAGGTGACCACCTACACCGAGGAGGTCACCTTCCATCCCGATGGCAGCTATTCGCGGAGGCTGGGATGACCGAGTCTGACGAAGTCATGCAGCAGACCTGGTGCTGCCTCACGTGCTCCGCGAAGTTCCGGTGGGGGGAGGTCCGGATGGCGGCGGGCGGCCTGCACTGCCCGCGATGCGATGCCGTCTCGCTCCACCCGGCCGGGGGCGAGGTCCGGGTGCTTGATGGGTACGACGGCGAGATCGGGACCCTGAACTGATGGCCCGCCCCGAACGTGTAAAACGATTCCCAAATCGCGTTTGTGGAATCGTTTTACACGTTCGGGGCGGCCCAAAGCGAAAGGGCCCGGGTTCTTCGATCAAGGCAGGAGCGCTGCACGAGCCTCGGCCACCAGGGCGTTCCACCGCTCGACCTCCGGGCGGACCGGATCACCGGCGCTACGGGGCGTCCATCCCACGCGGCCGCGCCGGACGATGCCCCTGGCACCACAATCCGTGCAGCGCACGAACCGGGAAAGGCTGCCAACGGCGATGAGGTCGTGAACCGGATCAGGGTGGCGGTCGTAGAGGCGGGCCGGGGTGTGGGTGCAGCGGGGCATGGCGATCTCTTTCGATCACCATCATTCGTGCGAGCGGGTCCGAGTTCGACAAGGAAACTTGCGCCCGATACCGATTCGTCTGCGGTATCCATGCGGTATCCACCGCCCAGGCAAACAGCCACTGGATACCGCGCCCCTGCCCTATCGGGCTGAGGTTGCTAGTCTTTTCGGGAAGGGGGGAGTGGAGCGGGTACCGGGAATCGAACCCGGGTATTCAGCTTGGAAGGCTGCTGCTCTACCATTGAGCTACACCCGCATCGACGATCGTCCGACACGATCACCGAAGGTCGAGACAGGGAGCCGGAAACGTCGCTCGCGATCTCGTCAGACGTTTGGTGGGGGAAGTAGGACTCGAACCTACGAAGCTTACGCAGCGGATTTACAGTCCGCCCCCTTTGCCGCTCGGGACATTCCCCCAAACCGCTGCCCGTGGGCAGCGCGCGGGTCCTTATGATGAGGCCCCGCGCGGGTGTCAACGGGGATCGCTCAATCGATCGGCGCGAGGTCGCAAATCCGGACCTGGGCACGGTCGGCCCCACGCCAGGTGTCCACCGCCAGGGTTCCGGCGACGTGGAATTCACGACCGATACCGGCGAGGATGGCCTGACCGAGGGGGCCCTGTGCCGCGCGGAAGCAGATGGCGCCCACGGCCTGACCGTCGCGGCTGCGCAGGCGCGCCCGGACGTGGCCGTTGCCGACGATGCCGGCGTCGACGATGCGGTGGCGCGGCAGGGCGAAGATCGGTTCGGGTGCGCCCGAACCGAACGGGCCGGCGCGCTGGAGCAGGCGGACCATTTCGGCCGTGGCTCCGCCCGCGCTCACGGTGCCATCGAGGAGGAGCGCCTCGACGGCACGGGCCGCGCCGACGGCTTGCGCCAGATCCGACCCGAGGTAGGCCGCGAACGCCGCCGTGTCCGGCCCCGCCAGGGTGACGCCGGCCGCCATGGCATGGCCGCCGCCCTTGAGGGCGAGGCCCGCATCCACCGCCGCGCGCACGGCCCGGCCGAGGTCGGCACCGGGGATGGAGCGGCCCGAGCCCGTGGCGGTGCCGTCGGGCCGGAGCGCGAAGGCGAAGGCCGGGCGGCCGAAGCGTTCCTTGAGGCGTGCGGCGATGAGGCCGACGACGCCCGGATGCCATTCTGCCGAGGCCGCCACCAGGACCGGGCGCTCAGGGTCGCCCGTGAGCGCGTGGTCCATGTCGGCTTCGGCCGCCGCCACGGCCTGGGCCTCGATGGCCTGGCGCTCGCGGTTGAGACGGTCGAGTTCGGCGGCGATACCGGCGGCTTCCGCCGCGTCGTGGGTGGTGAGCAGGCGGGCGCCGAGGCCCGCATCTCCAATGCGGCCGCCGGCGTTGATGCGCGGACCGACAAGGTAGCCGAGGTGCCAGGCTTCCGGCGCTTCGCTCAACGCGGCGGCGTCCAGAAGGGCGGCGAGGCCGATGCGTCCGCGTCCGCGCATCACCTTCAAGCCCTGCACCACGAAGGCGCGGTTGAGGCCCGTCAGGGGCACCACGTCGGCGACCGTGGCCAGCGCCACGAGATCGAGGGCGGCGGCGAGGTCGGGGAGGTCCGCCACGCCGTCCCGGCGCAGGCGCCGGTTCAGGGCCACCAGGGCGAGGAACACCACGCCCGCCGCGCAGAGGTGGCCGAGACCCGACAGGTCGTCGAGGCGGTTGGGGTTCACCACGGCGCGGGCGGGCGGCAGGGTCTCGGGGGCGCCGTGATGGTCGAGGACGATGACGTCGAGGCCGAGGGCTTCGGCCGCCTCCAGGGGGGCGTGGCCGCTGGTGCCGCAATCGACGCAGACGAGGAGGGTGGCGCCGGCCTCCCACAGGGCGGTGACGGCGGCGGCGTTCGGCCCGTAGCCCTCGGTGATGCGGTCGGGGATGTGGATGCGGACCTCGAGGCCGAAGCCGCGCAGATAGGCGGCCAGGAGCGCGGCGCTGGCGGCGCCATCGACGTCGTAATCGCCGAAGATCGCCACGGTCTCGCGGGTCGAGACGGCTTGGGCGAGGCGGTCCGTCGCGGCCGCCATGTCCACGAGGCAGTCCGGATCCGGCATCAGGTCGCGCAGGCGCGGGTTGAGATGCGCGTCCGACTCCGCCGGGCGGATGCCGCGCCCCGACAGCACCCGGGCGAGGAGGTCCGGCAGGCCGTGGGCCTGGGTCATGGTGGCGGCGTAGGCCTGGAGCACCGGATCGGCGCAGCGGTCGTGCCACGGCCGTCCGAGGACTGAGCGGGTGACGTCGAGGAAGGCGCGGGGGATCTCGGCTGACACGGGGCGACCCTACTCCAGCCCGGCCGGCCCGAACTGCACGAAAACGACGACGGGGCCGGCGATGGACGCCGACCCCGTACGCTGTCCTGGCGGCGCGGGCGAGGCCCGCGCCAGGGGTTCAGAGGTTCTTGACGATGGAGTCGACGACCTTCTTGGCGTCGCCGAACAGCATCATGGTGTTGTCGCGGAAGAACACCTCGTTCTCGACGCCGGCGTAACCGGAGCCCATGCCGCGCTTGATGAACAACACGGTCTTGGCTTTCTCGACGTCGAGGATCGGCATGCCGTAGATCGGCGAGGCCTTGTCCGTCTTCGCCGCCGGGTTGGTGACGTCGTTGGCGCCGATGACGAAGGCGACGTCGGCCTGCGGGAAGTCGCCGTTGATGTCCTCGAGCTCGTGGACCTCGTCATAGGGCACGTTGGCTTCGGCGAGCAGCACGTTCATGTGGCCCGGCATGCGGCCGGCGACGGGGTGGATGGCGTACTTCACGTCGACGCCCTCCTTCTTGAGCATGTCGACCATCTCGCGGAGCGAATGCTGGGCCTGGGCCACCGCCATGCCGTAGCCCGGCACGATGATGACGCGCTCGGCGTTCTTCAGGATGTAGGCCGCGTCGTCCGCCGAGCCCTGCTTGACCGGACGGGTCTCCACGGCTCCTCCGGCCGCGCCTGCCGCGGCATCACCGCCGAAGCCGCCGAGGATCACGGAGATGAACGACCGGTTCATCGCCTTGCACATGATGTAGGACAGGATCGCGCCCGAGGAGCCGACGAGGGCGCCGGTCATGATGAGCGCGAGGTTGCCCAGGGTGAAGCCGATGCCGGCCGCCGCCCAGCCCGAGTAGGAGTTCAGCATCGACACGACGACGGGCATGTCGGCGCCGCCGATGGGGATGATCAGCAGGCCGCCGAGAGCGAACGACAGCAGCACGATGACCCAGAACACCAGCTTGCTCTCGGTGCCGATGAACACCGCGATGAGGCCGACGAGGGCGATGGCCAGGGCGATGTTGAGGGCATGGCGCTGGGGCAGCATGATCGGCTTGCCGGACATGCGCCCGTCGAGCTTGGCGAAGGCGATGACGGAGCCCGTGAAGGTGATGGCGCCGATGGCGACACCGAGCGCCATCTCGAACAGCGACTCCTTGTGGATGTGGCCGTTCTCGAGGATGCCCACCGCCTGCGGTGCGTAGAGGGTGCCGGCCGCACCCGCCACGGCCGCGAGGCCGACGAGGGAGTGGAAGGCCGCCACGAGTTGCGGCATGGCCGTCATTGGCACGCGCTTGGCAATGACGGCACCGGCGCCGCCGCCGATGCCGAGGCCCAGGAGCACGAGGATCCAGGCGCCGAATCCCGCTGGCGGATGGCCGACGAGGGTGGTGAGGACGGCGAGCCCCATGCCGACCATGCCGTACAGGTTGCCCTGCCGGGAGGTGGTCGGGTGCGAGAGCCCCCGCAGCGCCATGATGAACAGGACGCCGGAAACGATGTAGAGGAGTGCCGAGACGTTCTGGGACATCGTCTCAGGCCTTCTTCTTGTACATGCCGAGCATGCGCTGGGTGACGAGGAAGCCGCCGAAGATGTTCACGCTGGCGAGAACGATGCCGAGGAAGCCGAAGAAGCGGGCCCAGCCGGTGCCGTGCTCGAGGAGCGGCACGCCGGCCGCCAGGATGGCGCCGACGATGATCACCGAGGAGATGGCGTTGGTCACCGACATGAGGGGCGTGTGGAGGGCCGGCGTCACCGACCAGACCACGTAGTAGCCGACGAAGATCGCCAGAACGAAGATCGCGAGCTGGAACACCGTCGGGTCGACGGCACCATGCGTCACGGCGCTGAGGCCGTGACCGATGCCATCGGCGTAACTCTGCGCCTTGGCGGCGTGCTGCTGCGCGATATCCGCAGCGGTTCGGGCTGCGGTGGCAGCGGCGCGCGCCTGCTCGGCGGCCTGATCGGGGGGGAGCGTGGCCATCGTATCCTCCGGCGGGATCAGGATTTGGTCTGGAAGGCGGGATGCACGACCTGACCGTCATGGGTCAGGTTCGTCGCCCGGACGAGTTCGTCGTCCCGCTTCACCGCCAGGGACTTCGCCTCCTTGTCGATGAGGGTCTCGACGAAGGCGTAGAGGTTGCGCGCATAGAGGCTCGACGCCGTGGCGGCGAGGCGGCCGGGCACGTTGAGGTGGCCGACGATCTTCACGCCGTGATCCGTGGTGACGATCTCGCCGGCCTTGGCGCCCTCGACGTTGCCGCCACGCTCGACCGCGAGATCGATGAGCACGGAGCCGGGCTTCATGGTGGAGACCATGGCGGCGGAGACGAGCTGCGGGGCCGGCCGGCCCGGAATCAGGGCGGTGGTGATGACGATGTCCTGCTTGGCGATGTGGGTCGCCACGAGGTCGGCCTGCTTCTTCTTGTACTCCGCCGACATCTCCTTGGCGTAGCCGCCCGAGGTTTCGGCCTGCTTGAACTCGTCGTCCTCGACGGCGACGAACTTGGCGCCCAGGGACTCGACCTGCTCCTTGGTGGCGGGCCGCACGTCCGTGGCGGTGACCACCGCGCCCATGCGGCGGGCGGTGGCGATGGCCTGGAGCCCGGCGACGCCGACGCCCATCACGAAGACGCGGGCGGCGGGCACGGTGCCGGCCGCCGTCATCATCATCGGCATGGCGCGGCCATACTCGGAGGCACCGTCGACCACCGCGCGGTATCCGGCGAGGTTGGCCTGCGAGGACAGCACGTCCATCACCTGCGCGCGGGTGATGCGGGGCATCAGTTCCATGGCGAAGGTGTCGAGGCCGGCTTGCGCCATTTCACCCAGGGCGGCTTCGTTGCCGTAGGGATCCATGATCGCCACCACGGTGGCGCCACGCTTCAGCAGCCCGATCTCGTCGCCGTTGGGGCGGCGGACCTTGAGGACGAGGTCGGCCTCGTTGGCCGCGTCCTGGGCCGAGGAGGCGACGGTGGCACCCGCCGCCTCGTAATCGGCATCCGGGACACCGGCGGTCAGGCCGGCACCGGACTGGACGGTCACGTCGGCCCCGAGGGCGATGAATTTCTTGACCGTTTCGGGCACCGCCGCGACCCGCGGCTCCGCGGGATCAGACTCTGTCAGGACAGCGATGCGCATTCAGGAAGCCCCCTCGGCGATCCGTCCGGACCACCGTAACTCGGCAGGAATATAGAGCCCGACGACTGGTATACCAGTGCGCCCGGGCTACGTCACGCGAAGAAGAGGTAGAGCAGAAGCAAGACCGCGACCACGACGGGGGCCTTCCAGCCCACGGCCGGCGCGAGGGCGCCCACGGCACCGGCGGCGCCGGACACCACGACGGCGAGGATCGCGGTCAGCCACGCTTCATGAATGCCGCCGATGGCGAGGGCCAGCACCCAACAGATCACCACGGAGGTGCCGATTTCGACGAAACGAACGAAGCCGCGATAGGTCTGCTCGTGGGTCTTCTCGTCCATGGCGGGGCTGTAATGCACGCCGGACACGGTCTTCATATCGGCCATCGTGTGGTCGTCCCCATGGATCTGTCTTGATTTGTTCCAAGGGGATTTAGCGCAAGCCTCGGCGGCTCGCAATCAGCATGCATGCCACGCAATGGCCACGAACCGGTTTTTGTCGCGCCGGCCAAGTTTCGCAGGGCCAGCCGCGTGACGCCACACCGATAGGGTCACGCCGGCAGGGCGAGTCCCGCCCGCGTGAGAGCCTCGCCCTGCCGGGTCTCGAGTTCGGAGAGCGAGAAGCGCTCGATCTCGGCCTCGAACAACCGGTGGTAGTTCAGTTCCGAGCGCAGGTGCAGGAACACGGCGCCGAGGCCGACGGCGGCGCGGTCCATGAACACGAATTCCTGCGGCACGGTCACGGGTCCCCGGGCTTTCAGGGCCTGATGCACCTCGAAGGCCTGGCGCCGGCCGTACTCGCCGGGCTTGACCCCGTCGGCCACCGTGCGGGTGCGGTCCTCCAGGATCGGCCCGTAGATGAAGCGCGCCCAGATGTTGAGGATCTCGATGAGCTCCTTGTTGAGGTTCTTGAAGCCCCAGACCTCGTAGGCGTGGACGATGCGCGCGCCGTCGTTCTCCAGGAGCCCCCGATAGAGATCGACCACGCCGCCGACGAAGCGCGGATGGAAGATGCGCACGCAGCCGTAATCGAGGAGGTTGATGCCCTGCGCCTCGCCACCCTCGGAAAACACCGTGTAGTTGCCGAGATGCGGGTCGCCGTGGATGACGGCGGCGCGGCTGAACGGGTGCCACCACGCCTTGAACATCGCCCGGGCGAGGCGGTTGCGGATCTCGATGGGACTTTGAGAGAAGTTCAGGATGCCCTCGCCCTCGAGCCAGCCGAGGGTTAGGAGGCGCTTCGTGGAGAGATCGGTGTGAATGGCCGGCACGCGGACCTCGGGCACGTCGCGCAGGACGTTGCCATAGAGCACGGCGTGCTTGGCCTCGCGCGCGTAGTCGAGTTCCTCGCGCACCCGGGCGCCGATTTCCTTCGCGATCTCACGGGTATCGAGCCAGGAGCTCATGCGCCGGTGCAGGGCGAAGGCGACCTCCAGCTGCTTCAGATCGGCCTCCACGGCCGATTGCATGTCGGGATACTGGAGCTTGCAGGCGAGCGCCGTGCCGTCGAGGCCGGTCGCCCGGTGGACCTGTCCGAGGGACGCGGCCGCCGCCGGCTTGAGGTCGAAGTTCGTGAACCGCTTCTGCCAGTCGGCGCCGAGTTCGGCCATCATCCGGCGCTTGACGAAGGCTGCGCCCATGGGCGGCGCGTCGGCCTGGAGCTTCTGCAGTTCCGTCGCGTATTCGGGTGGCAGAAGGTCGGGCACCGTGGCCAGCAACTGGGCGACCTTCATGATCGGCCCCTTGAGGCCGCCCAGCGCCTGGGCCAGGGCGGCGGCGTTGCTGGGCGCCTCCTTGCCGCCGAACAGGCGGGCGCCGGCCATGCGGGCGGCGACCCCGCCGACATTGGCACCGACGCGGGCGTAGCGGCTGGCGCGCGCGGAGAAGCGGTTGGCTTCGCTGTCGTGATCGGCCATCGGGTTCTTCGGATCTCGGATAAGGACGCGTCCGGCAATCCGGCCACTCCCTTGAGATAAGTCCGCCGGCGTCCCGCGCCAGGGCGCTGCGCCGTTGCGGCGCGGGAGAGGGGTCAGGCGGCCGGCCAGCTGTCGCGGATCCAGCGGGCGAGGCCCGCTTCGGTGATCTCGCCAGCGGCTAGGCCACGGATCATGACCACCGCCTCGGCCTCGTCGGTGACGAAGTCGATATCGTTGAGGCCGAGAAAGACGACGAGGGCGAGCAGGGCCGCGCGCTTGTTTCCATCGATGAACGGATGGTTTTTCGCGATCCCGAACGCGTAGGCGGCTGCGAGCTCGGCGAGATCGGCCTCGCCATAGGCGACCCGGTTCACCGGGCGGCCGAGGGCCGATTCGAGGGCACCCTCGTCGCGCAAGCCGCTGGGGCCGCCGAACAACTTGAGCTGGCGGGCGTGGATGGCCTGGACGAGGTCGCTCGTCAGCCAGACAAACGTCGTCATTTGGCCAGCTCGGACAGGGCGTTGCGGTAGGTCTTCATCGCCTTCTCGGCGATTTCCATGCCCTTCTCGAAGGTCGGGTCGAGGGGCGACAGCCGAACGGAACCGTCGCCGCCCTCCGTCAACGAGAGCCAGTCGCCCTGCGCGAGGTTGAGCCGGCTCAGGAGTTCCTTGGGCAGGATCAGCCCGGTGGAATTGCCGATTTTCTTGACTTCGAGTTTCATGACGCTTCGCCTTTCGTTGTACGGAATGTACAACGAAAGGCGGGGCATACCAAGCGGCGCTCAGCCCTCCATCGCCTCCAACTCCGCGATCATCCCCTCGATCATGGTGAGCCCGATCTGCCAGAAGCCCGGGTCGCGGGCGTCGAGGCCGAAGGGAGCCAGGAGTTCGCCGTAGGGCTTGGCGCCGCCGGCCGAGAGCAGGGCGAAATAGCGCTCCACGAACCCGTCCTCGGCCTTGGCGTAGACCCCGTAGAGGGAGTTCACGAGGCAATCGCCGAAGGCGTAGGCGTAGACGTAGAACGGCGAGTGGATGAAGTGCGGGATGTAGGCCCAGAACGGCTCGTAGCCCGTATCCAGGGTGATGGCCGGACCGAGGCTGTCGCGCTGCACCGACATCCACAGGGCGTTGATCGCTTCCGCCGTGAGCTCGCCCTCGGCACGGGCGAGGTGCACCTTGCGCTCGAAAGCGTAGAACGCGACTTGCCGGACCACGGTGTTGATCATGTCCTCGACCTTGGCGGCGAGCATGGCCCGGCGCTGGGTCGCGTTGGTGGTGGCGGCCAGCAGCCGGCGGAAGGTCAGCATCTCGCCGAACACGCTCGCGGTTTCGGCGAGCGTCAGGGGGGTGGGGGCCATCAGGGCGCCGTTGGGGCCGGCGAGCACCTGATGCACCCCGTGGCCGAGCTCGTGCGCCAGGGTCATCACGTCGCGCGGCTTGCCCTGGTAATTCACCAGCACGTAGGGGTGGGCCGAGGGCACGGTCGGGTGGGCGAAGGCGCCGGGCGCCTTGCCGGGCCGGGTCGGCGCGTCGATCCAGTTTCGGTCGAAGAACGTCTTCGCGATGCTCGCCATGCGCGGCGAGAACGCACCGTAGGCGTCGAGCACCGTGTCGCGGGCCTCCGCCCAGGGAATCGTGCGCTGCTCGACCTTCGGCAGCGGCGCGTTGCGGTCCCAGTACGGCAGGGCCTCGACCCCGAACCACTTCGCCTTCAGGGCGTAGTAGCGGTGCGACAGGCGCGGATAGGCCGCCTGCACGGCCTCGACCAGGGCATCCACCACTTCGGGCTCGACGCGGTTCGACAGGTGGCGGGATTCGGCCACGTCCGTGAACCCGCGCCAGCGGTCATTGATCTCCTTGTCCTTGGCGAGGGTGTTGGTGATCAGCGTGAACGTGCGCAGGTTCGCCCGGAACACCTCGCTGAGCGCACCGGCCGCCTCCTTGCGCACGGCCCCGTCCGGGTCCTGCAGGCGGTTGAGGGTCGGCTCCAGGGTGAGCTGCTCGCCCTGCACGGGAAACCGCAGGGACGCGATGGTGCCGTCGAACAGGCGGTTCCACGCCGAGCGGCCGGTGACCGACTTCTCCAGGAACAGCTTCTCCGTGCGGTCGTCGAGCTGGAACGGCTTCTCGCGACGAAGATCCTCGATCCAGGGGGCGTAGGTGGAAAGCGGCCCGTCCGCCATGGCCGCGTCCATGGCGTCGTCGTCGATGCGGTTGAGCTCGAGGGCGAAGAACAGAAGGTGGCTGGACGCCGTCGTCAGGCGCTCCTGGGTGTCGCCGTAGAATTTTTCGCGCGTCTCGTCGGTGGTGTCGCCCGAGTAGACGAGGCCGGCGAACGACATCAGGCGGCCGAGCAGATCCTCGATGGCCTCGTAGGCCCGGACCGCCTCGGCGAGGCGTGCGGAGGCGTCCGGGCCGGCGGCGAGGTCCGCCAGCCGGCCGGCATAACGCTCGGAGACCTCGCGGCAGGCCGTCTCGGCGCGGGCGAGGTCGGCGCGGAAATCGGGGGCGTCGATGCCGGAATAGAGGTCGCCGAGGTCCCATTCGGGCAAGGCGCCGAGGTCGGCGGCGAGTGCGGCCGCCCGTGCGGCGCTGGCCCCTTCGGCAATGGCGACGATGCCCGCGCGGCTGGCTTGGGCGACGGCTCGACTCGGCATGATGGGAGGCTTCCTGGGGCTGGGCACTGAAGCGCCGCTGCCCGGTGATATCGAGCGGGCCGGCCCCGCGATCAACCGCCTTGTGGGCGAAAGCCGACGTCCCGGCGCGGGAAAAGCAGGGGTGCGGCGTCGCCGACCGACAATCCCCGGAAAAGTCGGATCGTCGTTAAGCGCGGCTTTACGCTCTTGGGGCACCCTGCGGATCGAAACGAAACAGTCCGGCGCCGCATCACCGAGCCCGTCTCGCGGTGCGGCCACCTCCCCGCGAGACCAAGGCGCCCCCCATGTCGACAACGGTCCTCATCGTCGACGACGATCCCGTGCAGCGCCGCCTCGCCGAGGCGATGGTGCGCCGGCTCGGCTTCGACGCGAAGGTCGCAGAGACCGGCGCCGACGGGCTCGCCGCCCTGCGCTCGGGCGAGCCCATCGACGTGGTTCTCCTGGATCTCGTGATGCCCGGCGGTCTCGACGGCCTCGGCGTGATGGCCGAGATGCGCAAATCCGGCCTCGACGTGCCGGTCATCGTCCAGACCTCCAACGGCTCCATCGATGCCGTCGTCACCGCCATGCGGGCCGGGGCCGTCGATTTCGTGGTGAAGCCCGCCGGCGCCGAGCGTCTGCAGGTCTCCATCAAGAACGCCCTGAAGGTCGATCAGCTCGAGGAGGAGGTCCGCCGCATGCGCCGGCGCGCCTCCGGTTCCCTCTCGTTCAAGGATCTCACCTCGAAGAGTCCCGACATGGAGCGGGTCACGCGGCTCGCCGAGCGGTCGGCCAAATCCAACATTCCCGTGCTCATCGAGGGCGAATCGGGGGTCGGCAAGGAGGTCCTCGCCCGCGCCATCCAGGGCTCGGGCGACCGGCGCGGCAAGGCCTTCGTCACGGTCAATTGCGGCGCGATCCCCGACAACCTCGTGGAATCGACCCTGTTCGGCCACGAGAAGGGGGCGTTCACCGGCGCCACCGAGCGCCACATGGGCAAGTTCGTCGAGGCGTCCGGCGGCACCCTGTTCCTCGACGAGATCGGCGAGCTGCCCCTCGACGCCCAGGTGAAGCTCCTGCGCGCCCTGCAGGAGGGCGAGGTCGATCCCGTGGGCGCCAAGCGCAGCGTGCGGGTGGATATCCGCCTCATCTCGGCGACGAACCGCTCCCTCCTCGATCTGGTCAAGCAGGGCCGCTTCCGCGAGGACCTGTACTACCGCCTCAACGTCTTCCCCATGACCCTGCCGCCCCTCCGGGCGCGCCGCGAGGACATCCCCGATCTCGTGCGCTCGTTCTGCGCCCGGTTCGCGGCGGAAGAGGGCAAGAAGGTTCGCGCCGTCACCCCCGAGGCCATGGCGCTGCTGACCCGCTACGGCTGGCCCGGCAACGTGCGCCAGCTCGAGAACGCCCTGTTCCGCGCCGTGGTGCTGGCTGATGGCGATGAACTCACCGTGGCGGAGTTTCCGCAGATCGCCGCCCAGGTCGAGGGCTTCGACGTGCGCATCCCGGCCGCCCCCGTGCAGCCCATGGTCCAGGCCGGGGCGCCCGAGCCCGTGCGCGAGATCGTCCGGGTCGAGGTCCGCGATCCCCATGCCATGAGCCTGGTGGCCGAAGAGACCGGCGAGATGAAGACCATGGACGGCCTTGAGGCCGAGATCATCCGCTTCGCCCTGCAATTCTACCGCGGCCGGATGTCGGAGGTCTCGCGCCGCCTCGGAATCGGCCGATCCACTCTCTACCGCAAGCTCAAGGACCTCGGGCTCGACGGTGACGACAAGGCCGAAGAGGCCGCCTGAACCAAAATGGCACAGGTGCGCCCTCTCGTGAGAGCGTGCCGTTGCGCACCCGTACGCGCCGGTCGATATCTTTAACTGAAGCGACCGGCCGTCCGGTCCGCAGGAGTTGCACCCATGGGCGTCACGCGCTCCGCCTCCGTCGCCCTGTCGGCCCTCGTCGCGGGCTGCCTCGGCTACGGCGCCCACGCCGAGGTCGCCGCGCCGGACCGGCCGGACACCCCCGTCGTGCAGAAGGCCTCCGTCGATCCGGCGCTCCCGGAGACGGCGAGCCCCGTGGCCGTACCCGCCTCCCCTGAAGCCGCCGCTCCGCCGGCCGACGCGTCCCCCGCGCCCGTCGCCGAGGCGCCCCCGCCGGTGCCGAGCGATCCCCTGGGCGCCGCCGTGGCGGCGCGTCTCGCCGACCCCGCCCCTCTGCTGCCGCGCCTGACCACGAAGGACCGCGAGGCGATCCAGGCGTTCTACGCGCTCGGCGCTTTCAAGCCCGTGTGGATCGTCGACGGCGCCTACACGGCCGCCGCCAAGGCCGCCGCCGCGCGTCTCGCCGCCGCCGGCGAGGACGGCCTTAAGGCCGCCGCCTACCCGGTGCCGGTGCTCGGCACCCAGCCGCTCACCGAGGCCCAGGTGGCCGACGCCGAGCTGAAGCTCTCGGCGGCCGTCGCCCTCTACGCCCGCGACGCACGCGGCGGACGCGTTCACCTGTCGAGCGTGTCGCGCCTCATCACGCCGACCCTCGACCTGCCCGCCGCCGACGCGGTTCTGGGCCGGATCGCCCCGGCCGGCGTCCAGGCCGGCGTCCTCCTCCAGGCCTACAACCCGAGCCAGCAGGGCTATCTCGCCCTGAAAGGCCGCCTCGCCGCCGCCCGGGGCGGGCAGGCCCCGGCGGGCGAGCCCACCGTGCATCTGCCCACCGGCCCCGTCCTGAAGCTCGGCATGCGCGATCCGCGGGTGCCGGCCCTGCGCACCCGCTTCGCCCTCGCGACCCGCACGGCGGGGACCCTCGACACGGCACCGGGCGAATCCGATGCGTACGATTCCGCCGTTTCGGCCGCCGTCGCCGGGTTCCAGCGCCGCCGGGGGCTGCCCGTCACCGGCACCCTGACCCAGCAGACCGTGGCGGCCCTGGGGCGTCCCGACGCCGCGCCCGTGTCCGACGACAACGAGGCCGCGCTCCTCGTCAACATGGAGCGCTGGCGCTGGCTGCCGGCCGACCTCGGGCGCGACTACGTGATGGTCAACATTCCCGAGTTCCAGGTCCGGGTGTTCAAGGACGGCGTCAAGCGCGACGAGGCCCGGGTCATCGTCGGCAAGACCGAGAGCCCGACGCCGATCTTCTCCGGCCTCATGGAATACGCCGTCGTCAATCCATCCTGGAACGTGCCGCCCTCGATCCTGAAGAACGAGTTCCTGCCCGGCCTCGCCCGCGACCCGAACTACGCGGCGCGGCGCGGCTACGAGGTGGTCTACCGCAACGGCAACGTCTCGGTCCGCCAGCCGCCGGGCGAGCGCAACGCGCTGGGCTTCATCAAGTTCATGTTCCCCAACAACCATGCGGTCTACCTGCACGACACGCCGAACCGGTCCCTGTTCTCCGGCTCGCGCCGGGCGCTGAGCCACGGCTGCGTGCGGGTGGAGGATCCCTTCCGCTTCGCCGATTCGGTGCTGCCCGCGGCCTGGTCGGGGGAGCGTCTGAAGAAGTTCATCGGCAAGGGCGAGCGCACCATCCGCCTCGCCGAGAAGCTGCCCGTGCACCTCGCCTACTTCACCGCTTACGTCGACGATCTCGGCGGCTACCGGACCCTGCCGGATCTCTACGGCTACGATTCCCGCATGAAGATCGCGCTGGGTCTTGCCCCCGGCAGTCTGCTCGTGGCCAAGGCCCCGGCCGGCAAGGCGACGCCGAAGCTCGCGGGATCCAGATCCCCCGCGCCGGCGTCGAACGCTGCGCCGTCGCCGGAGGTGCGGCGCAAGCCCGTGCGCGAGGTCCGGGCGGTGCAGCCCGCCCGCACCGCCGCGCGACCGCCGGCGGATTTCGGCGAGCCCGGCCTGTGGACCCCGACCCCGTCGCGGCCGTCCTCCGGCTGGTGGTAGGCAGGGTTTCGGCCCGGCGCGGCGCGGCCGCGAACCGGAAAACCCCGGGACAGCCGTCCGACGTGTGCCGCCGCACGTCGGAGCACGATTTCGCCACGGTTGGATCTTAGCCATAAACGGCATCGACCGGCGGACAGTCGAGGATCCGATAACCGCGCGTTCATGGTTTTCGGCAACCTTGCGTTCACCATGATCCGCCCGGCGCGCGGGATCCGGCAGAGGTGAGGACGAACGTGCGTCAGTTCCTGCGACACGGCCCCCGGTCCGGCCCGCGCCCCGCGCGCCTGCGCCGTGCCGCCATCGCCGCCTCGGGTATCGCCCTGGCCCTCGTGGCCGGCACGCGCGGCACCCAGGACGCGGTGGCCAACGGCGACACCCGCGCCCTCTCGATCTTTCACAGCCACACCAAGGAAAGCCTCACCGTCACGTTCAAGCGCGACGGGCGCTACGACCGGGCCGCCCTCGAGCAGTTGAACTGGCTCCTGCGCGACTGGCGCGCCGAAGAATCCATCAAGATGGACCCGCGCCTGTTCGACACCGTGTGGGAGGCCTACCGCTCCGTCGGTTCGCAGGAGCCCATCACGGTGGTGTCGGCCTACCGCTCGCCCGGCACCAACGCCATGCTGCGTCGCCGGTCCCGCGCCGTCGCCGAGTACAGCCAGCACATGCTCGGCAAGGCGATGGATTTCTACCTGCCCGACGTCTCCATCGACCAGATCCGCGCCGTGGGCATGCGGATGCAGCGCGGCGGCGTCGGCTGGTACCCGCGCGCGGGTTCGCCCTTCGTCCATCTCGATGTCGGCTCCGTGCGCTCCTGGCCGCGCATGACCCACGACCAGCTCAGCCGCCTGTTCCCCGACGGCAAGACCGTCCATCTCCCCGCCGACAACCGCCCCCTGCCCGGCTACGAACTCGCCCGCGCCGAGGTCCTGGCCCGCGGCGGTACCGTGCTGGGCATCACCCAGGTGGCCCAGCAGGTCGACGAGGAGGACGGCCCGAGCATCCGGGGCTTCTTCGCGAGTCTGTTCGGCGGCGGATCGAGCAGCGAGCCGCCCGCACCGGCCCCCGCCCCCGCGACGCGGGCCCGCGCCAAGCCGAGCGTGGTCGTGGCGAGCGCCGACCCGGACGACCAGACCGGCACCCGCGCGGCCCTGGCCTACGCGGCGCCCGCCGCCGACGACACCCTCAAGTCGGCCCTCCTGCGCCGCGATGGGCGCGATGCCCAGACCCTCCTGACCGCCGAGAAGTCCACGGAGACCAGGGCGCCCGACGGCAACACCGGCGATGCGGCCAGAGCGACGGCCGAGGTTCCGCTCCCGCCGCGTCGCCCGGCCGAGTTCGCCGCCGTGGCCGCCGCGCTCACGATGCCCCTGCCTCCGCAGCGTCCGCCGGTTCAGGTCGCGGGCCTCGGGACCGCCGGCATGGCCAACCTCGCCCCCGCCCAAGCCCAGATATCCACGCAGGCGCCCTCGCCTGCCCGCCTCGTTGCCGCCACCGCCGACCCGAAGCTGCAGTTGCGCGCCCTGTTCGCCGCCGCCGCGCAGGGCGCCTCCGAGCCGGCGAGCCGCGCCGCGCCCGTGCGCCTCGCCGTGACCCGGACCAAGCTCGACGGCGCACCCGCCGGCAGCCTGACCCAGCCGGCGGCCGTCGCCACCCGCTTCTCGGCGCGCGCGCCCGGCGATGACCTCAATGCAGGACGTTTCTCGGGTTCTGCCACCCGCCCGGTGCCGGGCGCGCGCTGATCCCCGCTCGGGCGATCCCCGAAACGACGAGGGCCGCGGCAGGAATGCCGCGGCCCTCGTCGTTGTGTGCCATGGGCCGGCGTCCGCCTTACACCATGCCCAGCGCCTGCATGTAGAGTTCGAGGATGGCCTCCTCCTCCTGGCGCTCGGCGTGATCCTTCTTGCGCAGGGAGATGATCTTGCGCAGGGCCTTCACGTCGAAGCCGGTGCCCTTGGCCTCCGCGTAGACGTCCTTGATGTCCGAGGCGAGACCGGCCTTCTCCTCCTCGAGGCGCTCGATGCGCTCGATGAAGCTCTTGAGCTGGTCGGCGGCGACGGACGAAGCATCGACGGCGGGTGCGGCGGAAGCGGCCATTTTCGTCTCAATCCCTGACTGGCGAGGCGCATCGTTCACGAGAATGCGCCGGAACCGCTTCACTAAGCGTTCAAGCTTACCGGGACCTTACGGCCCCGGACCGCAGACCGTCGTGGTCGCGTAAGCTTTTGTTCCTGAACGCGCTTTCGCCGAATCGTCGGGGCCGGCTTCAGTGCGGTTCAGCCGCCGCCCCGGTGAAGGCCGCCTGCTGCTCCGGCGTCGCCTCGGCTTGGTGCAGGCGCTTCCAGGCATCGTAGGGCATGCCGTAGACGGCCTCGCGGCTCGCGTCCTTGGTCAGCGGCACGCCCTTTTCGTCGGCGGCGTCCTTGAGCCAGTTCGACAGGCAGTTGCGGCAGAATCCGGCCATGTTCATCAGGTCGATGTTCTGCACGTCCGTGCGTCCCTGCAGGTGGGCGACGAGGCGCCGGAACACGGCGGCTTCGAGCTCCGTCCGGGTGGCGGCGTCGATCCCGGTCGTGCTGGTCCCGGGCGTGCTGGTCTCGGTCATGGGATGTCCTCGGTGTGACGGGCTGCTCGTTCAGGAAAGGTCGTGTCCAGGCCCGCGCCGTCAAGGACGGACGGCCGATTCGGATTCGGCGCCGCCGCTTCCAGTCTGGTGCCAAACCGCACGACGTTCGGTTCGAGGCGGGCCTACATCAGCGCTACACAAGAACTCACGGCCCACCGCCTTTTCGACGGAGACCGCGATACTGAAAGGTCCAACGTCATGAACATCCGTCTTGCTTCTGTCGCCGCCGCCGTCGTCTTGAGCCTGAGTGCCGTTGCTTCGCCGGTTCTCGCGCAGAGCTACACGGCACCCGCCGGTGTCTCGGCCCATGCGGCGCCCGGCTACACCGCCGGCCGCGCCCTCGACGATGAACTCACCACCGGTTCCATCGCCCCGCGCCGGGACGACGCCTCCGCGAAGGAAGGCAACGCCGAGCAGAACAGCTTCCCGGTCTGGCAGTACGGTCGGACCTCGGGCGGCACCCGGTAAGCCCGATCTCGGGATGAATTGGACGGCGGGGCGAGAGCCCCGCCGTTTTCGTGTGCGCGCCGCAGGCCAATCAGGGCAGCAGCGGACGCAGAAGCTTGGCGAACCGCGTCGCCCATTCGATCTGGCCGGGTTCTTCGGCGATGAGGTCCTGGCGGATCTCCACCAGGGCGTTGCGCAGGCCGCGCGCGAGGGCGTGCCGGTCGATGGTGTCTCCGGGAAGCCCTCCCCCGTAGGGTTCGTTGTCGCCGACCGTGAGATCGGCCGGGTCGGCGCGCAGACCCGCGATGAGGGGCGCGCTCAGGCGGTCGTCCCGGTCCCACAGGATGCCGACGTGCCAGGGACGCGGTACGGTGCGCCAGTACGGCGTGAAGCTGTGCATGGTGAGGATCGCCGGCGGCACGCCCGTCGCCTCGGCCGCCGCCACGTGGGCGTCGATGGCCGCGTCGAAGGGCTCGTAGAACCGGCGGATGCGCTCGGCCTTGCCGGCCTCGTCGATGCGGGCGTTGCCCGGCACGATGGCGCCGTCGGACAGGCGCATCACCAGGGTCGGGTCGGCCCGGCCCCGGTTGGGGTCGATGATGAGGCGTGAGAACCGGGTCAGGATCGCGGGCGCGCCCAATTGCACGGCGAGGTGCCGGGTCACGGCGGCCGCGCCGATGTCGTAGGCGATGTGGCGTGCGTATTCGTGGTCCGGTACCCCGAGCCGGTCGAGGTCGTCGGGCACATGGTTGGAGGCGTGATCGCAGAGGATCAGCAGGCCCCGGGCCGGATCGCCCGGGATGGTCTCGACGGGATGTGGAGGCTGCATGGGCGGCGGGGTCCGTGGATCCGTTCGGGGCTTGGGCGGGCGGAACGCGGACGGAGCCGTGCAAGCATCCGGCCGCGCCATCGCGGGGTGTCCCGCGTCATCGCATGCTTGCCGCGACCTTGCCGCGGCGGCGGGTGTCGGGCACAGCACGTATCGCGGACAAGCGCGGGCACGGCAACAATCCGGCCCGAGGGAATTCGTCCCGCGAAACAATCACGATCCGGCGACGCAACGCCGGGCGGCCTTCCACGACCGTCTTTCCGCGATACACGGACACGCCATGACCGCGCCCTCCCCCGCCGACCACGCCGCCGCCCGCACCCTCCTCCTCGGCATCCTCGACGAGGCCATCGCCGCCGCTCATCCCGCGCGCTGCCTCGTGCCGCACCTCCCCGCCCCCGGCCCCGGCCGGCTCATCATCCTGGGCGCGGGCAAGGCCGGCGGCTCCATGGCGGCGGTGGCGAGCCGGTTCTACCGGGAGCAGCACGGCGTCGACGCGAGCCGCATCGTCGGCCTCGCGGTCGCCCGCCACGGCTACGGCGAGGAGGCGCCGATGATCCGCATGGTCGAGGCCGGGCACCCGGTGCCCGACCAGGCCGGTATCGACGCGACCGTCGACGCCCTCAAGATCGCCGCCGATGCCGGGCCGGACGACGACGTGCTGGTGCTGCTCTCGGGCGGCGGTTCGGCCAATTGGATCGCGCCGGCCGGCGACCTGACCCTCACCGAGAAGCAGGCCATCACCAAGGCGCTCCTGCGCTCGGGCGCGCCCATCAACGAGATCAACTGCGTGCGCAAGCACCTGTCGCGGATCAAGGGCGGGCGCCTCGCCATGATGGCCCGCAACGCCCGCTCGATCCTGACCCTCGCGATCTCCGACGTGCCCTTCGACGACCCGGCGGTGATCGCTTCGGGCCCGACCGTCCCGGACCCCTCGACCCTGGCGGAGGCCCGTGCCATCTGCGAGCGGCGCGGCATCCCCCTGCCGGAGACGGCGAAAGCGCTGCTGAACGATCCCGTCAACGAGACCCCGAAGGCGGGCGACCCGTCCTTCGCCCGGGCCGAGTACCGCATCATCGCCCGGCCCATCGACGCCCTGGAGGCGGCGGCCGAGGCCGCGCGCCGCGCCGGCTACGAGCCGGTGATGCTCGGCCCCGATGTCGAGGGCGAGGCCCGTGAGGTCGCGGCCGAGCACGCCCGGCTCGCCCTCGACCACCACGCTCGCGGCGCCAAGGTCGCGATCATCTCAGGGGGCGAACTCACCGTCACCATCGTGGGCGAAGGCCATGGCGGCCCGAACCAGGAATACGCCCTGGCGCTGGCCATCGCGCTCGACGGCGCACCCGGCATCCTCGGCATCGCCGCCGACACCGACGGCACCGACGGCGGACGCGGCGAGGCGACCGACCCGGCCGGCGGCCTCGTCGACCCCACCACCCTGGCGCGTGCCCGCGCCGCCGGCCTCGACCCCGCCGCCATGCTGGCGGACAACGATTCGACCCGGTTCTTCGACACCATCGGCGACCTCGTCCAGCCGGGTCCCACCCGCACCAACGTCAACGATTGCCGGGTCATCCTTGTCGGGTAAGGGCATGGGTCGACAGGGCATGGGTCGACAGGGGATGAGCCGTCAGGGCATGGGCCGGCGCCGTCACCCGACCCTTCCTTCCCGCAAGGGGTGGAGCGTCCGGGCGGGCGTGCTCGCCGCTCTCCTCATGACCGCCGCCCCGGCCCGGGCCGACCTGCGCATGTGCAACCTCACGACCAGCAAGGTCGGCATCGCGCTGGGCTACCGCGACACGCAGGGCTGGGTGACGGAGGGGTGGTGGGACGTGGCGCCCAAGGGCTGCGAGACCCTGCTCAAGGGGACCCTGGCGGCCCGGTTCTACTACGTCTACGCCGTGGACTACACGCGGGGCGGCGAGTGGAGCGGGCGTTCGCTCATGTGCACCCGGGACCGCGAATTCACCATCCGGGGCGTCGAGGACTGCCTGGCGCGCGGCTACGATCGCAACGGCTTCTACGAGGTCGACACCGGCGAACAGAAGAGCTGGACGATCCAGCTCACCGATCCGAACCAGCCGGCGAATCCCGCGCCCTGAGCGGGCCTCAGAGCGCCTCGATCTCGGCGAGCAGCGCGTCGGAGAGGCTGATGCCCGCCTGCGCCGCGCGGGCGCGGGCGGCGAGCCGTTTGGTGCCGGGCAGCCGGGCACCGTCCTGATCCTCGATCATTTCTGCCAGCACGGCGAAGCGCTCGCACGCATCCGCCGCGAAGGCGGTGGCGTCGAGGACGAGAATGAGCTGGCCGGTGCCGGGCGGGCCGCCCACGGCGTCGAGGAACGAGGTCGCCTCGCCGGCAAAGCGTGCGCCGACGAGGCCGGCCGCGAGCAGCTCGACCATGAGGGCCAGAGCCGTGCCCTTGGCGTCGCCCAGCGGGATCATGGTGCCGGCGAGAGCCGCCGCCGCGTCGGTGGTGGGGTGGCCGTCCGCATCCACCGCCCAGCCCTCGGGGATCGTCTCTCCACGCTGCTTGGCGGCGATGATGTTGCCCCGCGCCACCTTCGAGAGCGAAAGATCGACCACGATGGGGGGCCGCCCCGGCAACGGGCAGGCGAAGGCGATGGGGTTGGTGCCGAACACCGCCCGGTTGCCACCCCAGGGCGCCATGGCGGCCGGCGCATTGGCGAACAGCAGAGCCACCAGCCCCTGCGCCGCCAGGGCTTCGGCCGGCCGCCCGGCGGCACCGCAATGGTGCGAGCGCCGGATGGCCGCGGCCGCCACACCCTGGCTCCGGGCGATCTCCGGGAGTTCGGCGACCGCCCGGTCGAGGGCCGGATAGGCGAAGCCGTGGCCGGCGTCGATGGCGAGCAGCCCGGGCCGGGGCCGCGTCACGGCCAGGGTCGCATCGCCCACGACCTTGCCGGCGCGAACCTGCGCCCCGTAGGCCAGCAGGCGCATGAGCCCATGGGTCGCGAGGCCGTCGGCCTCGGCGCCGACCAGGGCGACGGCGGTGCTCTCGGCCTGGTCGTGGCCGGCACCACAGCGCAGGAGCGTGCGCACGGCGAGGTCGTGGGCGGCGGCCAGGGTCAGGGTCGGCATTGTCTGAGGCTCATCCCGTCGCGTCGATCGAACCGGAACCGGACCGGGTTCGATCCGCGGTCCCCCGGGTCGGTTTGACGTGTCCGGGACACGACGTCCACCGCAGGGACGGGTGTCGTCAGGATCGGTCGGTCGTGTCCGGGGTGAAGGTGGCGTCGTAGAGTTCCTGGTGCTGCCCCAGCAGGGCGTCGATCCGGGAACTCAGTTCGGCATAGGCCGCCCGCATCTGCCGGAAGTTCGCGTTCGTTTCCCCCTGAAGCGTACCGAGGCGGCCGCGCTCGTCCGGGTCGGGATGTCCATCGAGCACCCGGCTCGTCTCGCGCAGGGCCAGGGCCCTCACCTGCCGCTCCGCCGCATCCAGGGCCGCGATCTGCTGCGCCAGGTGCTCGGCAGCATCCATGAGTTTCGCAACGCTCGCCCGGAGACTCTGCCGGATCCGCGCCACGTCCGAGAGTTTGTGGATCGCATCGTTCGCCGGCTCCATGAGGCAGGGATTCCCATCCTACAGACGCGGCCGCTCGCCCGTCGGGCAAGGCCACGAGATCGATGGTCGACCGTCGTCAGCGCGCCAGGACGCGGGCCGCATCTTTCGTCGTGTCGACGGCCCGGGAGACCGCGTCGATGGATCCGGTGATTGCGAGGGCGTTCTGGGCGATGGCCTGCACGGCCTCGGCCGCCTCCTGCATGCTCGACGACATCTCGCGCGTCACCACGCTCTGTTCCTCGATGGCGGCGGCCGTGCTGACCACGTAGTCGCGCATGGTCCCGACGGAGACCTGGATCGTATCGAGGGAGCCCGCGACCTGTTCGGACGCGTTCTGGACGCTGTCGATCTCGCTCGCGATCTGGTTCGTGGCGTGGGCCGCCTGGGCGGCGAGGTTCTTCACCTCCTGGGCGACGACGGCGAAGCCCCGGCCCGCCTCCCCGGCCCTTGCGGCCTCGATGGTCGCGTTGAGGGCGAGCAGGTTGATCTGGCTCGCGATGTTCTGGATCAGCGCCACGATGCCCGTCATGGCGGTGGCGGTACCCGTGAGCTTGCGGGTGACCGCGCCGGCCGCCTCCACCTGCCCGTGCGCGGCATCCGTCGCCGTACGGGCCTTCGACATGCCGTGGGCGATCTCGTTCACGGAGGCGGCGAGTTCCTCGGCGGCGGCCGCCATGGTCTGCACGTTGTGGGCGGTGCTGCCCGCCGACCGGGTCGCGGCGTTCGAGGCTTCCGACGAGCGCAGGACGGCGCCCTCGATCTCCCCGAAATTCCGATCGATGAGACGATTCAGATCACCCAGCAGGGCCACCTGCGCGGTGACGTCGGTTGCGAACTTCACCACCTTGTAGGGCCGGCCGGCGGCATCGAGGATCGGGTTGTAGGAAGCCTCGATCCAGATCCCGCGACCGCCCTTGCCGATGCGCTTGAACTGACCCTTCTGGTACGCGCCTTGCCGCAACGCGCTCCAGAACGCGGCGTAGGCGGGCGTGTCGCGCAGGGCCGGTTCGACGAGGAGGCGGTGATGCTGTCCGACGAGCTCGGGCAGCGTGTAGCCGACGACGGCGAGGAAGTTCGCATTGGCGTCGAGGATGGTGCCGTCGAGACCGAAGGCGATGACGGCCTGGGACTTGTGGATCGCATCGATCTGACCCTGGCGATCCGCGTCCTGGGCTTTCTGGCGCGTGATGTCGGTCGCGAACTTGACGATCCCGTAGGGCTTGCCGCTCCGGTCGAAGACGGGATTGTAGGAAGCCTCGATCCAGATCTCGCGGCCGTCCTTGCCGATGCGCTTGAACTGCGCCGCCTGGAACGTGCCGCTCCGAAGGGCCGCCCAGAAGTCCGCGTAGGCCGGGCTCTCCCGCATGGCGGGTTCGACGAAGAGGCTGTGCGGCTTGCCCACGATCTCGTCCAGGCGATAGCCGACGACGGCGAGAAAGTTCTCGTTGGCGCGCAGCACGGTTCCGTCGAGGGCGAACTCTATGATGCCCTGGGATCGATCGAGGGCCGACATCTTCGCGGACGTCTCGGACCTGCCGCGGTGAAACTTCTCGAAGATCATGCGTCGTCCTGCCTTCAGAGCTATACTTGTTTTCGATGCATGCCCGCGGCGTTCGATAGCGAAGACAATGAACGTACTCACGGTTGCTTGTCCGACCGGTGATCACAATCGCGGCATTCCGGTTAAGACTCACTGAAGTTTCGCGAAAATAACAACCTGAATGCGAATGATTCTCATCAGAAGTCTGTTCCGCTGCGTGCCCTTGCGGTGGAAACGGGACGCTGGAGGTGGAGGACGCCCGCGCAAAGGCATTGCGGGCGGCCCGCGCCGGCTCACGGGTACCGCGAAGGCGAAAGCCTGGAGAGGGACCGGGTCGAGGGCGAGACGCCATCTCGTTGCGTCCTGCATCACCGAGGATTCCCCGCGTTGGAACGGGCGCCGAGTCGTTCGCCCGCGCGCGGGTCCGTGCTCGGGCCCATGTCTTGGCCGCATCGCACCGCCGCGGACGGAACGTCGTCTGCACACCGTGTTCTTGACGCGCTGGCCCCATGGGTGCTTGTGGCCGTTCGCTCAACGCCCGGTCGTTCGAAACCGGCGGGGCCGCTCTCGGAGGAGACTGCTTTGAAACGTTCACGCCGCACGAAGATCATCGCCACGTTGGGCCCGGCCTCCGACACGCCGGAGATGATCGAGAAGCTGTTTCGCGCCGGCGCCGACGTCTTCCGGCTCAACATGAGCCACCTTCCCCGCGAAAAGCTGCCCGAGAAGATCGAGGTGATCCGCACCATCGAGCGCGAGCTGCGCCGGCCCATCGCCGTGCTGGTCGATCTCCAGGGGCCGAAGCTCCGGGTCGCCGCCTTCGCCGAGGGTGCCGCGATGCTGGAGAACGGTGCGTCGTTCGTCCTCGACAGCGACCCGACGCCGGGCGACGTCACCCGCGTGTTCCTGCCCCATCCCGAGATCCTCTCGGCCCTCGAGCCCGGCCACGTCGTCATCGTCGACGACGGCAAGCTGCGCCTCGTCGTGACGGAGGTGTCCGAGGGGCGCGCGGTGACCCGGGTGGTCATCGGCGGCCGCATCTCCAACCGCAAGGGCGTCTCGCTCCCCGACACGGTGATCCCCGTCGCCGCCATGACGGAGAAGGACCGGGGCGACCTCGAAGCCGGCCTCAACGCCGGCGCCGACTGGATCGCCGTCTCCTTCGTGCAGCGGCCCGAGGATGTCGCCGAGGTGAAGAAGGTCGCGGCCGGCCGCGCCCTGGTCATGGCCAAGATCGAGAAGCCGCAGGCCCTGACCCGCCTCGACGAGATCATCGAGATCTCCGACGGCATCATGGTGGCGCGCGGCGATCTCGGCGTCGAGATGCCCCTGGAGCAGGTGCCGGGCGTGCAGAAGCGCATCACCCGCTCTTCGCGCCGCATGGGCAAGCCCGTCGTGGTGGCGACCCAGATGCTCGAATCGATGATCACCGCCCCGGTGCCGACCCGCGCCGAGGTCTCGGACGTCGCCACCGCCGTCTACGAGGGGGCGGATGCCGTGATGCTCTCGGCCGAGAGTGCGTCGGGTGCCTTCCCCATCGAGGCCATCACCATGATGAGCCGCATCGCCGAGCAGGTGGAGCGCGATGCCCTGTACTGGACCATCCTGACGGCCCAGCGCTCCGAGCCCGACGCCACCGCCTCCGATGCCATCGCGGCGGCCGCCCACCAGATGGTGGACGCCCTGAACCTCACGGCGATCATGGCATGGACCCATTCGGGCTCCACGGCCCTGCGGCTCGCCCGTTCGCGGCCCAACGCCACGATCATCGCGCTGACCCCGAAGCGCGAGACGGCGCGGCGCCTGGCCCTGTGCTGGGGCACGCACCCCATCGTCACCAACGATGCCAGCGACGTCGACGACATGGCGTTCCGGGCGGCGAAGTTCGCCGTGCGCGAGCGCTTCGCCGATATCGGCGACCGGGTGATCGTGGTGGCCGGCGTGCCGTTCGGGACGCCGGGCGCCACGAACCTCGTGCGCATCGCCTTCGTCACCCGCGAGCACGCCGCCAAGGCGTGACGCCCGCTCCCACGGATTTCCAGCCTGTGGTTGGGATCCGTGGGGTCCGGTGGACGGGCGGCCCGCGTCGGCGTCCGGTCCGGAGGCCTACGGCGCGACCGGCTCGCGCGCGGTGATTCCGTCGGCAAAGCGCTCCACCTCATGCACCAGGGCGTCCACGGCGACGTACTGGAGCATGTGGCCGATGCCGGGCAGGAGCACGAGGCGGGCGTCTCGGATCGCGGCCGCGAGGGGCACCGCCTGCCTGTCCACGGGTACGGCCGCATCGGCGTCGCCCGAGATCACCAGCGTCGGGACGGTGAGGCCGGCGTAGCGCGGTGCCTGGGCCTCCAGGGCTGCCGGCAGGCCGGCGAGGTCCTGGAGGTTGGCCACGATCGATCCGGGCCGTACGACGAGTGTCGCACGGCTGCGGTCGAGATAACCCGGGGGCGCCTCCTGGGGGCGGAACACGGCGCCGCCGGCGCGCGGCAGGTAATACAGCGCCACGGGCGTCGCCACGGTATGGCCGAGGAGCCAGGTCACCGGTGGCCACAGGGCGAGGCGGTAATACCACGGCACCGTTCCCATGCGCGGATACGGCATCGCCACGGGTGCCGCGAGGACGAGGCCCGCCACCCGCTCGGGGTGGTCGAGGGCGAGTGCCGTGGCCAGCGCCCCCGACCAGGAATGGCCGAGCACGATGGCCGGGCCGATCCCGAGACGGGCCAGGGCCGCCGCGATGGCGTGCGCCTGCGCGGCCGGTTCGGCCATGTCGGCGCCCCCCAGCCGGTCGCTCCAGCCCGAGCCCGGCCGGTCGAAGGCGATCACCCGAAACCCGTCCGCCGCGAGGCGCCGGCCGATGCCCTCCATGGGGTCGGAGGCGTTGGCGGAAGCACCGTGCAGAAGGACTACGGTTCCGCGCGTCGACGGGTTCGGGCCTGCTTCGATGCTGGCGAGGCGCCCGCCCGGTACCGGCACGAAAGGCCCCTGCGGCGGGTGCCGTGCCTCGACCCGCCAGGTGATGACGAGGGTCGCCAGGGCACCGGCACCCAAGACCATCGCGACGAGGCCGAGCAGCCCCGCGAAGACCTTCAGAAGCAGCATGGAGTCTTATAGGTCCCGCCCGTCGACGTCGGGGGCGAGGCGGTCGATGGCGCCCTGCAGCTTGTCCATGCGCGGATACAGGGCGGCGGCCCGGCGGAAGGCTTCCAGCGCCCGGACTTTCTCGTCCATGGAGAGGTAGATCCGCCCCAGAGCCGCCCAGGCCTCGTAGTGCCGGGGCTCGATCACCAGGGTGCGCTTGAGGTCGGTGATGGCGCCGTCCTGATCCTTGAGCAGCCAGAACACCGTGGCCCGGCGGTTCCAGCCCTCGGACCAACCCGGCTCCAGGGCGGTGGCCCGGTCGAGCAGCTCGACGGCTAGGGGGAAATCCTGGCCGCTCATGGCCTGGCGGGCGCGCTCCGTCAGAAGGTCGGCCGTGGCGCTGCCCGAGCGCCCGAGGCGCTGCTCGATGAGGCGGGCCACGCCCTTGGCCTCGGCATCGTCCTCCGCCGCCTTGAGGCGGGCATAGAGGTCGTCGAGGCTGACGGCGGTCCGGGGCTTGTCGACCGGCTTCTCGGTCGCTTTGCTGTTGGTTGCCTTGGAAGGCGGCAGCGCGTGGGCGACGGGGACAAAGCCCACGCAAAAAGCCGCGACGAGCGCGGCTTTGAGAGACGTCCGAGGCTGGATCTGGGGTGGAATCTGGCACGGCATGAGGTGAGCTTCCTCGCCCCGCCCGATGCCGTCAACCCGCCGGCTTGCCGCGCCCCGAGAGGAGCGGGCGAACGGGCCTCAGCCCTGGCGCGCCTTGAAGCGCTTCTGGGTCTTGTTGATGATGTAGACGCGGCCCTTGCGACGCACGATCTGGTTGTCGCGGTGACGGCCACGGAGGGACTTGAGGGAGTTGCGAATCTTCATCGGTCTCACGTCGGCCGGACATCTAAGTCCGCCGCCTGTCCATAGGGTCTCGGGAACGAGGCACCCCGAACGGCGGCCTCGGCGATGTGTGTGGACGCATCGCGGAAAGGCGGTTGCCTTATCAGGATTCGTGACGCCAAGGCAAGGCGTACGCGACGCGAATCCCACCGCGTGGTGGTTGGTGGCCGCAGCGGGCGACCGTGGTCCATAGCACGGATCGCCAAGCAGGTTTCGCAAAAGTGGTCTCCGGTTTTGCGTCGAAGACCTGCGACAGACCAAGGACCCAAGCAGAGTGAAGCGTTGGCGTGCCAACGCGAGCCTGCTTGGGCCGCCGCCCTTGAAACGGAACGGCCGCCGGGCGGGTGCCGGCGGCCGTGGCTCGGTACGGACAGCGGGGCGGCGGCCCCGCTCTCGTCTCAGGGTTGGGGCGCGGCCGGGGCCGTGGGCGGCGTCGCGGGCACGGCCGGCGTTTCCGCCGGGGGGGCGTCGGGGGCCGGGGCCGGCGTCTTGACCACATCGGCCACGGTCACCTTGGTCAGTTCCGGATAGGCGTCGACCACGTGGGCGCCGTTGAGCGGCTTGCTCTGGCCGTTGTGGCAGGTGGTGCAATTCACCTTGGGCACGTCGCCGAGCACCCCGAGGCGGTTCCTCGGGAAGGTGGAGGTCAGGGGCTCCATGAAGTTTCCGTTGAGGTCCCGCACCATGCGGATGCCGTGCCAGGCGGTGGTGCGCTGGGGCGTGCTCTGCTGCCAGTTCGAGATGGCCCGGGTGTTGTGGCAGAAGGTGCAGTTGACCCCGAGCCCTTCCGACATGTGGATCATCAGGCCGTAGGTCTTCTCCGCATCCTGGATCGGCTTGCCCTTGGTGGTCGGCAGCGCCGTGGTGGCGTTCACCCGGATGGCGTTGTTGTCGATGGACTTGTCGGCGAGATACTCGGTCAGGGTGTCGTAGGGCAGCGAGGCGAGGCCGACGGAGGGGGCGGCCATGTTCTGCCCGTTGTTGCGGGAGACGAACCCGCCCGGACGGTTCGGGCCGGGGTTGGTGAACCAGATGTTGGCCGGCACGGGCTGGCCGCGGTGGCAGGTGTAGCAGGTGACGCCGGCCCCCCCGACGTGGTTCGCCTTCCAGTCGCTGTTGATGTGCTGGGTCATCTGCAGCATCCGGCGGGCGACGCGCTTCTGATAGAGGCTGTCGTCGGCCATGTTCTCGGTGTTGTGGCAGTAGGTGCAGCCCTGTTCGGGCGAGACCCACTCCGTCATCGAGACCATGAGGCGGTTGAATTCGTTGGTCGTGAGGCCGCTGAGAACCTTGACGTTCTCGTAGGTCTGGCCGGCGAGCTCGCCCCCCTCCTCCGCCGGATCGGCCGGCGCGGGCGCCACGTTGGCGTCCTTCTTCTCGGCGACCTCCGCGCGGGTATGGACTTGGTCCATGCCCGTGCCGCGAAAGCCGTTCTGGGTGGTGGTGAGCGGCGGCCGCTCCCAGCCGGAGGTTCCGAACATCGCCACCGTGAGGAAGAAGGCGATGGAGGCCCCGAGGACGACGAAGAAGGTCTTCATGGGGTCCCTCCGGGCTGGCTCAGGGGATCGACGATGGGCGCATAGACCTGCGGGTAGGCCGGGGCGACGCCGTGCTTGACCGCCCAGAGGTACCAGTTGTCGACCACGGTGCCGGTGAGCAGGATGCCGATGCCGCCCGTCAGCGTGGTGAGCACGGCGAACCACCAGGCCCAGCGGTGCACGGATTCCATCGTGGCGTTGAAGCCCATGGTCCAGCGCCAGAACAGGGCGGCGCGTTCCGTCGCCGTGCCGCGATCGACGATCTGGTCGATCTCACGCTCGCCGCCGAAGCGGCTGACCGCCAGGATGGTGCCGCCATGCATGGCGAACAGCAGCGTCGATCCGTACAGGAACACGATCGAGAGCATGTGGAACGGGTTGTAGAACAGGTTGCCGTAGCGGAGCGAGAAGGCGGCGGTCCAATCGAGGTGCGGGAAGATGCCGAACGGCACCGCCTCGCTCCACGAACCCATCATCACCGGGCGGATGAAGCCCAGCACGAGGAACAGCCAGATGGCGGAGGCGAACGCCCAGGGCACGTGGTAGCCGAGCCCCAGGGCCTTGGCCCGGCGGAACAGGCGCAGCCACCACAGCAGCACCGAGGCCGTGAGGAAGAAGCCGGCGATGAGCCACCAGCCGCCCTCGGCCAGCGGCGGCAGGACCTTGAGGCCGTATTGCGGGCGCGGCGGCTCCAGGGCGAGCCAGGGCAGCTGGCGCACGAACTGGACCGGGTCCCAGTTCACGCTCGCCCACATGTTGAGGCCGATGATCTCGAAGGCGATGAGCCCGCAGGCGAAGGACAGGGCGCCGAGGTACCCGATGTAGATCGGGCCGACCTGCGAATTGCCGATGAGACCGAACAGGTAGGAGTTGAACGGCTTGCCCCAGCGCTTGTCGGAATCGACGGGGATTCCGAGTTCCGGAATGACGGGCCGGACCTGCACTTCCGTGAAGATGTTCTGATAGTAGGCCATTGTTCGGTCCCCCCTCTCAGCGCCAGACCGGGAGATTGAGCCACCAGCCCCACCATTCCGGCCAGCCACGGGTCCAGAACGGGCCGCTGATGACGATGCAGACGGCGCTCCAGAAGCCCGCCGACAGGGCGAGGAACAGGCCGAGGCGGTGGATGCCGAGCGTTCCGATGGAATACCCGATGGTGTCGCGGAAGAAGGTGTCCTCGTGCTCGGGCGTCTTCACCACTTCGCCCTTGCCCGGATTGGTCGAGGACAGGATCAGCGCGCCGTGGAGCGAAAGCGCCAGCGTCGTCGTGAAGAAGAACGACACCGCGAGCATGTGCGCCGGATTGTAGTGGAAGTGCAGATACTGGTAGCCGGTGTTCGACACCCAATCGAGGTGGGAGAGGATGCCGTAGGGGAAGCCGTGGCCCCAGGCGCCCATGAGGAACGGACGGACCACCACCAGGGACACGTAGGCCAGGATCGCCACCGAGAAGGCGAAGGGCACGTGGTAGCCGATGCCGAGCTTGCGGCAGATCTCGACTTCGCGCAGCGCCCAGGACGAGAACGCCCCGACGGCGCAGAAGGTGATGATCTGCCAGAGGCCGCCCTCCTTGAGGGGGGCGAGCGCCAGGCCGTATTTCAGGTCCGGCGGCGCGATGTTGATCTGCCAGATGTTCCAGGTCGGACCGAGGGCGGCGCCGTAGATGATCAGCGCCGTGCCGAGCACGGAGAAGAACAGCGTCGTCACGCCGAAGAAGCCGACGTAGAACGGCCCCACCCAGAAATCGAACAGGTCTCCGCCCACCAGCGTGCCGCCGCGGACGCGATATTTTCGTTCAAAACTCAGCATCGCCATCGCGAAACCCTCCCGGCGCCAGCGTCACGGTTCGTGTCGGGTTCTTATGGGTGGTGCGGGCGGGGGCCGGGGATCGGCCACCCGCCCGCTGACCTTGGCTCGGGTGTGCCCGTCAGGCGGGCATCGTCGGCAGGACGAGGCTCTGCGCATCGGCGGCGCGCGGGGCCTTGGGGCCTTCCAGCCAGTTGAACCGGTCGGTGCTGAGTAGAATGAAGTGGATCAGCAGGGCCAGGATGAACAGGAAGGTGAACAGCGCCACCAGGGTGCGGCGCGGATCGAACAGAAGCCAGACCTTGTGCATGGTGCGTCCTCCTCAGGAGATGAGCGAGGCGACGGTCTGGGCCGCCGTCTCCAGGGCCGCGTAGCCCTTGGGTCCCGGCAGCCACGGGCGCCACATCCACACGAGGATGTGGGCGACCACGGCGATGGCCGTGAAGATGATGAAGCTCGTCAGGAAGATCGCGTGGAACTCCTTGGCTTCGGGTTCCGTCAGCCCGGACAGGCTGCTGGGTTTCTCGACTATGCCGTTGGCCATCGGTTGAACCTCCGTGGGTCTGGCCGCGCGGGAGCGCGGCGGCTGTCACCGGGGCCTCGACGGACTCCGGCGGTCCTTCCCTCCAGTGCGGATGGGAGGTCGGTGGCGGGCGGGCTCGAGGGGCCGCGCCCGGAGAGGCAAATCATCCCATGAACACGAAGGGGATGGCCGAGACGGCCATGCTGCGCGCCTCGGCGAAGACCGAGCGCCGCTGCGGCACGATCCCGACCGGATGCGTCGGCATCAGGCGCTGGGCGCAGGCGGCGGCGAGGAAGAACGGGTAGGTCGCCGCCAGGATGAGGCGGAACTGGACCGCGTCCTGATGCAGGCGGGAGACCGGGTTCAGCGAGCGTTGCATGGGGCACGTCTCCTGTGGGCGGATCGTTGCGGCGCTTAGGCTCGGCAGGGGCCGGCCGGACGGCGCCGCGCCGCTCCAGCCGGAAAGGGATGGGGTGCGCGCGCTCATGCGGCCGCTCCGAGGGCGGTGTCGGCGCGCGCGCGCGCCACGTGATCGGGGGTGACGCGGGGCGCATCCTCGCGGCGCGCGGCCCGCTCGGCGGCGTCGCGCAAGCGTTTCGCCGCCGAGATCCGCACCAGGACGGGATGGGATTCGACGAGGGCGTCGAGGTCGGCGCGGGCCGCCTCGTCCCACGGCAGCTCGCGGTGGAACCGCGCCGGCGTCGCCTCGACGGCATCTATGTCGCGGGCGAGCGGCAGGATGTGGAAGAGCATGTCGAACAGGGCGTTGCAGACCTCCTGCACGAGGTAGGTCGCGCCCGAGAACCCCATGAACGGCGTGCCGGTGTGGCGCCGGATGATGGCGCCGGGAAACGAGGCCGGGACGAAGATCGCCCGGGCGCCGGCTTCCGCCGCGTACATCCGCTCGTTGAACGACCCGAACAGCACCAGGGGCGGATTTTTCGCGATGAGGTCGCGGATCGTGGCGTTGTCGGTCTTGGCGCCGGCCTTGCGGGACACAGCGAAGTGGCAGGGCAGGCCCATCTCGTCTTCGAGGAAGTGCCGGACGCCCCGCGCGTAGGTGTCGGACGCCACGATGCCGAAGCTCGCCGTGCCGAAGAAGTCCTGGGTCACCGAGCGCCACAGGTCCCAGACCGGCTTGATGGTGGTGTGCTTCTCCCGCTCGATGAACGGCTCGGGGTCGAGGCCGAGGATCTCGCCGAGCGAGCGCAGGAACTGGGTGGTCGAGTGGATGCCGATGGGGGCCTGGAGGTAGGGCCGCTCCAGGGCCTCGCAGAGCAGGCGCCCGAACTCGCGGTAGAGGCAGATGTTGGCATCCGCGTTGACGAGCTTCGGAACGTCGGCGAGGTGCGAGCCGAGGGGAAACGCCAGGTTCACCTCGGCGCCGATGCCCTCGACGAGCCGGCGGATCTCGGCGAGATCCGAGGGCATGTTGAAGGTGCCGTAGGCCGGACCGATGAGGTTGACGCGGGGGCGCTCGCCGGCCTTGCGCTCGGGCCGGACCGGGATGCCCTTCTTGGCGAATTTCCGTGCGCCGTATTCCTGCCAGAGCCAGGACAAGGCCCGGTCGGCGGTCTGCCACTGGTCCTCGTCGATGGTGCGCGGCAGGAAGCGCTGGAGGTTGGTGCCCTCCGGGGTGACGCCGCCGCCGATCATCTCGGCGATGGAACCGGTGACGACCACGCTGGGCTGGCCCGGATCGAGGGTGGCGTGCGCCCGCTTCATCGCGGCTTCGGTGCCGTGGCGGCCGAGCTCCTCCTCGGCGAGCCCCGTGACCACGATGGGCAACTCATGTGGCGGCAGGGCGTCGGTGTAGTGCAGCACCGAGGTGACGGGGAGATTCTCGCAGCCCACGGGCCCGTCGATGACGACCTGCAGGCCCTTGATGGCGGTGAAGACGTAGACGGCACCCCAGTAGCCGCCGGCCCGGTCGTGATCGAGGACGAGCATCAGGCCATCTCCCCGATCGGATCGTGCGCGGCCTTACCCCGGGGCGCGGCGGCGACGTTCTGGCGGAGCTTGGGCACGTCCTCCCAGATGCCGGCACTTTGGCCCTCGCCAACGCCGGCGAAGAAGTCCCGCATGGTGTCGAAGCGGTGCTGGTTGCCGATGGCCGCGTTGATCACCTTCGCCAGCGACCCGGCACCCGCGACGCCCATCAGCGGGCGGGCCGAGATGAGGTTGGTGAAGTAGAGGGCGGGAATGCCGTGCGCCTTCGCCTTCTGCACCACCGGCGTGGTCCCGATGGCGAGATCGGGCCGAAAATCCATCATGGCGGCGAGGTCGTGCTCGAGGGACGCCCGGTAGCGCACTGTGACGCCGCGGGCCTCGAGCCAGGCCTGATCGGCTTCCGAATAGGGGGTGCGCGGGCAGGCGGTGCCCACATAGCGCAGGTCCGCGCCGCTCTCGACGAGCAGGCGCCCGACGAGGAGTTCGGAGCCCTCGTACCCTGAGAGCGTGATCCGGCCCTTGATCGGGTTGGCGGCGAGCGCCCCCCTGATCATCGGCAGGAACCGGTTCTTGGCGGCGTCCACGGTGGCACGGGGCACCGCGCAGGCCTCGCCGATCCGGTCGAGCCAGTCGGCGGTGCCGTCATGGCCCACGGGAGCGGAGCCGACGATGGGGCGGCCCGCGGTCTGGAACTCGCGGATGGAGGCGGTATAGAACGGGTGGATCGCCGCCACCGCCGTGCAATCCAGCGCCGCGTAGAGTTCGCGCCATTCCCGTGTCGGCACGACGGGGCCGGCGGCGAGGCCCAGGGGTTCGAGGAGAGCGCCGATCACCACCGGGTCGGCGGGGAACATCTCGCCGAGCAGCGCCACGGTCGGGCGCTCGGCCCGCCCCGCCCGCGGGGCCTGGACCGGACCCTGCTCGGCTTCGGTGCGGGCGAATTTCAGCATGGCGCCGGCCAGAACGTCCTTGGCCTCGGCATGGGTCGGCACCCCGAAGCCCGGAACGTCGATGCCGATGATGCGGACGCCGTCGATCTGCTTCGGCAGCAGCCGCAGGGGCACGCCCGAGGCGGTCGGCACGCACAGGTTGATCACCACCACGGCGTCGTAATCGGCGGGTTTCGCCACGTCGAACACCGCCTCGCGGATGTCCTCGAACAGCTTGCCGGTGACCAGGGTCTCGGAGTTGAACGGCACGTAGCCCACGCTCCGCTTCGCCCCGTAGAAATGCGACGTGAAGGTCAGCCCGTAGACGCAGCAGGCCGAGCCCGAGAGGATCGTCGCCGTGCGCCGCATGCGCAGGCCGACGCGCAAGCTCCCGAAGGCCGGGCACATGCTCTGGGGCTGGTCGTGCGGCCCCTGCGGATAATCCTTTCGGAGTTGCTCCAGCGTGTCGGACATCCCGGCGGCCTCGGCCGCCGCTCGCATCGTCGCCTTGCCCGAATGGCAGCCGAGGCCGTCGTCCTTCGTGGCGGCGAGTACCACCTCGGCCGGGACGGCCGGGGCCGCGAGGCTCGAAGCGGGGCGCTCCTTACGGGCGCGCAGATCGGCGATGTCGAGGGTGACGGCCATGCGCGTCAGACCTCGTCGTAGACGACTTCGAGGGACGGCTTCACCACGTGGGCCGTGCCGCACATGTCCTCGAAGGTGGCGGGTACGAGCGTGACGCCCCTGCCGACCGCCTCGCCCTTGAACAGGCCGAGCAGCCCGTCCTGGGAGAGCGGCGTCGGGTGGTTGGGCGCCGCGTCGTGGACGTTCTGGGCGAGATCGGCGAACAGCGAGCCCCACGGGCTCTCGGGCCGGCCGATGATCTCGTAGTTCGCGCTCTTCTTGCGGATGTCGTCGTCGGCCGGGATCGAGGCCAGGACCGGGATGCCGACGGCGGCGGCGAAGGCCTGGGCCTCGCCGGTGCCGTCGTCCTTGTTGATGACGAGGCCGCCGACGCCGACGTTGCCGCCGAGCTTGCGGAAGTATTCCACCGCCGAGCAGACGTTGTTGGCGACGTAGAGCGACTGCAGGTCGTTCGAGCCGACGACGATGACCTTCTGGCACATGTCACGGGCGATCGGCAGGCCGAAGCCGCCGCAGACCACGTCGCCGAGGAAGTCGAGGAGCACGTAGTCGAAGCCCCATTCGTGGAAGCCGAGCTTCTCCAGGAGTTCGAAGCCGTGGATGATGCCGCGCCCGCCGCAGCCGCGCCCGACCTCCGGCCCGCCGAGCTCCATGGCGTAGACGCCGTCGCGCTTGAAGCAGACGTCGCCGATGGCGACCTGTTCGCCCGCGAGTTTCTTCTTGGTGGACGTCTCGATGATGGTCGGGCAGGCGCGGCCGCCGAACAGCAGCGAGGTGGTGTCGCTCTTGGGGTCGCAGCCGATGAGCAGGACCTTCTTGCCCTGCTGGGCCATCATGTAGCTGAGGTTGGCCAGGGTGAACGACTTGCCGATGCCGCCCTTGCCGTAGATCGCGATGATCTGCGTCTCCTTGGTGGCCTTCACCGGCACGGGATCGGGCTCGATGCCGGCCTCGGCGCGAAGCGCTTCCGATGCCTTCAGGGCGGCGCCGTTCAGCTGCATGTTCATGCGGCACTCCAATCGAGGATCATCTTGAGGCAGGCGGGCTCGCCGAAGGCCGTGCGGTAGGCTTGCGCCGCGTTGGCGGCCGGCTGGCGATGGGTGACGAGACCGTCGAGCGACAGGTGCCCCGACGCGACCAGCGCCGTGACGGTGGCGAGATCCTCCGGCTTCCACTGCGCCGCGACCCGGATGCGGGCCTCGCGCAGGAAGGCGGGTGGGAAGGTGAAGGCGAGCGGCGCCTCGTAGAACCCCGCCAGCACGATCTCGCCGCCGGCCCCCAGGCGTCCGATCAGGGTGTCGAGGAGGCCGGCATCGCCGCTGGCATCCGTGATCGTGGCGTAGTCGCGCCGGGCGTCGGCATCGGGGTGGAGCACGGCGTAGCCGTCGGCCCCCTCGGCGCGGATGGGATTGGTCTCCCACACCACCGGCGTGCCGCCGGCGGCCACGGTGAGGCGGGCCAGCAGGCGCCCGAGCACGCCGTGCCCGACGATGAGCGAAGGACCGGACGGGGCCGCGCCCAGAGCGTGCTGGGCGGTGGCCGCCAGGGCGAAGAGTATGCCGCGCTCGCCCAAGGACGGGTCGAGGGGGACGAGGCGTGCGCCGGCGCTGACGAGATGGGAGGCGGCGCCACCGAACAGGCCGCGCACCGGGCCGAAACAGCGTGCCCCCGGTACGAACACGGTCTGCCCGACCGCGATGCCGGATTCCGCGCCGGCTTCGATCACGGTGCCGACGGATTCGTAGCCGGGCACCAGGGGGTAGCCCATCCCGGGAAACGCCGGCATCCGGCCGGACCAGAGCAGACGCTCCGTGCCGGTGCTGATGCCGCTCCAGGCGACCGCGACCAAGGCGTCGGCCTGGCCGGGGGTATCGAGCGTGAGGGTGTCGAGGGCGATCCGTTCCGGTTCGTGGAGGACGATGGCACGCGCTTGCATGGTTCCGGCCCTCCCCTTGTCCGTGGGGCCATCGACGTGCGGCCCGTATGTGTCATCCTAGATAGACACTTCTATTCGTCAAGCATTACTTACGATTGGTGCTGTCTAATCGGTTGGACACGAGCAGTCGGGTCAGGAGGGGGCGGCGGGTCGGAACCTCGCGGACTCCACCGAAACCGGCCTCGGCGAGCAGCTGCGTCAGCTCGGCGGCCGTGCGGCAGCGGCCGGTGCCCATGGCGAGGAGGTAGAAGCCGAAATAGGCGTCGGCCATCGCCTCGGCTCCGGGCGTGCCCGCCATGGGTTCGGCGATGAGAAGCGTGCCGCCCGGGGGCAAAGCCGCGTGAGCCGCACGCAGGAGGGCGCGGACCTTGCCGTCGTCGTGGTCGTGGACCACCCGTACCAGCGAGACGAGATCGGCCCCGCTCGGCAGGGGATCGTCCGGGAAGGCGCCCCCGAAGGTTTTTGCGCGCGCGCTCAGGCCCGCTTCGGCGAAGGCCCTCTCCGCCCGGGCCGTCACGGCCGGCAGGTCGAACAGCATCAGGCCGAGGCCGGGGGCGTGGCGGGCGGCCTCCCGCAGGAAAGCGCCCTCGCCACCGCCGACATCGAGGATGCGCCGATGGTCGCGGAGTGGATAGGCCTCGACGATGTCTTGCGCGATCAGGGACTGGGACGCGCCCATCAGGGTGCTGTAGGCCGCGACCGATTCAGCGCTCGCGGGATCGCCGCGGGCGGCGTCCGCATAGGCCCAGTAGCGCGACAGGTGGGTGGGGCCGGCTTCCCCGCGCAGGAGGGCGACGGGGTCGGCGAGGTCCGCGTAGAGAAGCGCGTGATGCTCGATCATCGCCGCAACCGAGGGGTTTCCGATGAGCGCCGCGCCGAGGTCGGCGAGGGCGAAGCGGCCGTCGGGCAGGCGGGCGAGGAGATCGAGGGCGGCCGCGGCCTTGAGGAGGCGTTCGGCCCGGTCCGGTGCGAGGCCGACGCGCGCCGCCACGACGTCCGGCGCCAGGGGGCCGTCGAACAGGATGCGGAACAGGTCGAGGCGCACGCAGGCGAACAGGGTCTGCGCGTAGACGAAGCCGGCGCAGAGATCGAACAGGGCCTTCGTGTTCGCCCGGGCGATGTTGCGCGTGAGGGGAAAGCCGGCGGCCCAGCGCTGGAAGCCCGGCTTGGCGATCGTGCGGGTGCGGAAGGCGCGCCACCGCGCCCGCCAAGAGTCTTTCGGCGGCGCGCTACCGCCGGGGAGCTTGTCCATGCCCGCCGCCGACGCCGTCACCGGTGGGGTGGCCATGGTGGCCGCCCGCCGTCAGGCCAGTTCCCGCACGAGATGGGCCGGCAGGAACAGCCGGGTCTGCGCTTCGATCTCGGCCCGGAGAGCATCGGCACCCGGGCAGGCCGGGATCACCTCGACGGCCTCGCGGGCGAGGCGCTTGAGGCGGGCGAGGGCGCCGCCCATGCCCAGCAGGGCGGCGGCGTTGGGCCGGCCCAGCGTCGCGTCGCGGCCCACCGGCTTGCCGACCTCCTCCTGGCGGCAGGCGACGTCGCGCAGGTCGTCGGCGACCTGATAGGCCTCGCCGAGGCATTCCCCCAGCAGACGCCACGGCAGGGCCGGTGCACCGGCCGCCGCTGCGCCCGTCACGGTGGCGGCGGCGAACAGGGCGCCGGTCTTGGCCTGCTGGTACTCGGTGAGCGCCACGGTCGGCTCCGATTCCCAGGCCTGGCCCGCCACGATGCCGTTGGGCGAGCCCACCGCGCGGGCGACGAGGCCGACGAGGGCGGCGAGGCGTTGCGGCGAGCGCGTCGCCCCCCGCGCCAGGGTTTCGAAGGCCGAGACGATGAGGGCGTCCCCGGTCAGCACCGCCAGGGGCTCGCCGAAGGCGGCGTGGACGGAGGGCTGGCCCCGGCGCAGGGGGGCGTCGTCGAAGCACGGCAGATCGTCGTGGACGAGGGAGGCGCAGTGCAGCAGCTCGATGGCGGCGGCCGCCGCGTCCGAGGCCGCCGGGTCGTCGTCGCCGCAGGCCCGCGCCACGGACAGGCACAGGCGCGGCCGGATACGGTGACCGCCCGGGAACACGGCGTAGCGGATCGCCTCGGCGAGGCGCGGCGGGGCACCGGGTGCTTCCGCGTGGGCCACGGCGGTGTCGAGGGTGCGCTCGATGCGACGGTTGGCATCCATCTGACGTCTCTCCCGGCGGAAGCATCTGTCTTTTTGACTTGCCAACTGAAAGTGTCAGATAATATTGACACTCGTCAAGGATTGGTTTGGGTGACGGAGGAGCCGGCGCGTGCGGGTCGTGGTCATCGGAGCGGGGATCGGTGGATTGGTGGCGGCCCTCCGGCTGGCCCATGCGGGCCTCGACGTGACCGTGCTCGAACGCGCCGCGCACCCGGGCGGCAAGATGCGCAGCGTCCCCGTCGACGGCCAAGCCGTGGAGGCCGGCCCCACGGTCTTCACCATGCGCTGGGTCCTCGACGAGATCTTTTCGGAATGCGGCGCGAGCCTCGAGGGGCGCGTCGCGCTCAGCCCGGCGGCGATCCTGGCGCGGCATACCTGGGGGCCGGACGGCCACCTCGACCTGTTCGCCGACCCGCGCGCCTCCCGCGACGCCATCGGGGCGTTTGCCGGCGCCCGCGAGGCCGAGGGCTACGACCGCTTCCGCGCCCGCGCCGAGGCGGTCTACCGGACCCTCGAAGGCCCGTTCATCCGGGGGCAGCGGCCGGGTCCCCTCGCCCTCACCCGCCGCGCCGGTCTGTCGGGGCTCGGCGATCTCTGGCGCATCCAGCCCTTCACCACCCTGTGGTCGGCGCTGGGGGATTATTTCGCCGATCCGCGCCTGCGCCAGCTTTTCGGGCGCTATGCCACCTATTGCGGTGCCTCGCCCTACCGGGCGCCCGCCACCCTGATGCTCGTCGCCCATGTCGAATCGCAAGGGGTCTGGCATGTCGCGGGCGGCCTCAGCGCCCTCGCCCGGGCGGTGGCGGATCTGGCCGCCGAGCGCGGTGCGCGCCTGCGCTATGGCGCCCACGTGGCACGCATCGTCACCGACCGCACCGGCGTCACCGGCGTGGACCTCGCCGACGGCGAGCGCATCCCGGCGGACGCCGTCATCTGCAACGCCGACGCGGCGGCGCTGGGCGACGGACTCCTCGGCGCGAAAGCCGCCCGGGGGGCCGAGCGGGTTCCGCCGGCCGAGCGCTCGCTCTCGGCCGTGACCCTGTGCATGAACGCCCGCTCCGAAGGCTTCCCGCTCCTGCGCCACACGGTGTTCTTCTCCGGCGACTATGCCGCCGAGTTCGACGCCATCGCCCGGGGGCGGCTGCCCACCGACCCCACGGTCTATGTCTGCGCCCAGGACCGGGGCGACACGGCCCCTGACGTGTCCGGGGCCGAGCGCCTGCTCTGCCTCGTCAACGCGCCTGCGGGCGGCACCTTCACGCCTACGGAGATCGCCACATGCACGAGCGCCCTTCATCGCCGCCTGGGGGCCTCCGGGCTGACACTGACGGATACGCCCGCGACGGTGACGACGGAGCCGGCGGGGTTCGGGGCGCTGTTTCCGGGGACGGGGGGCGCCCTCTACGGGCGGGCCTCGCACGGCTGGATGGCCTCGTTCCAGCGTCCGGGGGCACGGACGGCGATTCCGGGGCTGTACCTCGCCGGGGGCAGCGTCCATCCGGGGCCGGGGGTGCCGATGGCGGCGCAATCGGGCCGGCTCGCGGCGGACAGCCTGCTGGCGGACCGGAGCACCGCCCGCGCTTCGATACGCCGGTCGGCCGCGGCGGCTACGTCTGGTGGTACGTCGATGCCCTGAGTGCCGATGGGCGCCAGGGGCTGACCATCATCGCCTTCATCGGCTCGGTGTTCTCGCCCTACTACGCCTGGGACAGGAGCCGCGACCCGTTCCGGCACTGCGCCGTCAACGTGGTGCTCTACGGGGAGCGGTCGAACCGCTTCTGCATGACCGAGCGCGGGCGCCGGGCCGTGTCGCGGGACGCGACGCATCTCGCCATCGGTCCGAGCGATCTCGCCTGGGACGGCACCACCCTCACCATCAACCTCGACGAGGTGACGGCACCGATCCCCTCACGGGTCCGCGGCACCGTGCGGGTTCGCCCCACCGGCCTCACCCCCGGCCCGTTCAGCCTCGATGGACAGGGCCGGCATCGCTGGTGGCCGATGGCGCCGTCCTCGCCCGTCGAGGTCGCCCTCACCGAGCCGTCGCTGACCTGGACCGGGACGGCCTACTTCGACACCAACCACGGCGATACGCCCCTTGAGGACGCCTTCACGGATTGGACCTGGTGCCGGGCCGATCTCACGGACGGCGCCGCGATTCTCTACGACGTGCGGCGCCGCGACGGCACCGTTCAGAACCTGTCCCTGCGCTTCGACGCCACCGGCGCGCCGCGCGACATCGATCCACCCCGCCCCGCCGCCCTGCCGGCGACTCGCCTGTGGCGCATTCCCCGCTCGACCCGCAGCGACGATGGCACGGCCCGGGTGGTGCGGACCTTCGAGGACACGCCGTTCTATGCCCGCTCCCTGCTGGAGACGACCCTCTGCGGGCAACGGGTGCGCCCGGTCCACGAGAGCCTGTCGCTCGACCGGTTCAAGAACCCCCTGGTGCGCTGGATGCTGCCGTTCCGGATGCCGCGCCCGCTCGGGTGAGGCGGGCCTTCGTGTCCGACGGATGGTCGGTCGCGTTCACGAATCGCCGGCCTCGGCCTTCGCGCGGGCGGCCGCCTCCCGGTCGCGGCGGATGCCGCGCTTGAGCGCCACGAGCTGCCAGAGGGCGAGACCGAGCGCCAGGCCGAACACGAGGCCGATGTCGAGGGCGGCGAAGAACGGGTCGCTCACGGGACGGCGTGCGAGGACCCCTCGGGCGCGAAGGCGGATCCCGCAAAGGTCTCGCGCTCGCGCAGGGTCTCGACGAGGTCGAGGACCCGGGCCATCTGGCCGGGCACGTCCCACCAGGCCGGACCGGCGGGCACCGGCTGTGCGGCCACGGCCGCGACGAGGAACGCGACCTCGGCCAGGGGCGGCGCATGGCGATCCTGCGCGGGCGCGAAGGTGGGCGTCAGGGTGGCGCGGGCCAGGAGCGCCGCCTTGCGCCGGCCATCGACGCGAGCCCGGGTGGTCACCGGATCGAGGTCCTGGCGCTCCAACTCCCGTCCGATCTCGGCGTAGATGAGCCGGGCCGCGCGGATCGCCGGCCGGCAGGCGCGCGGCAGGCCGGAGAGGCCCGCTTCCGAGCGGATGTAGAGGAGGTCCGCCGCCGCGAGCAGCCGGGCGACGACGCCCGCCAGGGCCGGGCTCGGGTGCGGGTCGGTCAGGAAGGCCTCCGGCTCGATCCCGGCTTCTCTCAGCCAGTCGACGGGCAGGTAGAGCCGGCCCGCACGGGCATCCTCGCCGACGTCGCGGGCGATATTGGTGAACTGCATGGCGATTCCGAGGTCGCAGGCCCGGGCGAGGACGGCCGGATCGCGTGACCCCATGATCAGGGTCATCATCACGCCGACGCTGGCGGCGACCCGGGCGGCGTAGGCGGTGAGGTCGGAGAGCGTCGCGTAGCGCCGGCCCTCCCCATCCCAGGCCAGCCCCTCGATGAGCGCCATGGGCAGGGCCTGCGGGATGGCGTGGGCGACGACGAGGTCGGCGAGCGCCCGGTCGGCGGGGGCGTCGGCGGGGCGCCCGTCATAGGCGCGGGTCAGGCGGGCGGACAGGCGGGCCGCGGCCGCTGTCCGGGCGACGGGCGCCACGTCGTCGACGGCGTCGTCGGACAGGCGGCAGAACGCGTAGAGCCCGTAGGCCGGGCGCCGGACATGGGCCGGCAGAAGGGCGGAGGCGGCAAAGAAGCTGCGCGAGCCCGCCCGGATCGCGTTCCGGCACGCGGCCCGGTCGGCGGCGTCGGCGTGCGGCGTCGCCCAGAGGGGCGGCCTGTCGGGCTCGGGGGTTGCCCAGAAGGACGGCCTGACGGCCTCAGGCGAAGACGCGCGCATCCGGCACCACGGAATCGAGGACTCGGGCAGAGGAGAGGACGCCGGGCAGTCCGGCGCCCGGATGGGTGCCGGCCCCGACGAGGTAGAGGTTGCGCACGTTCTCGGACGCATTGTGCGGCCGGAACCACGCCGATTGCGTCAGCACGGGTTCGAGGCCGAAGCCGGATCCGCGATAGCTCAGGAAATCGCTGGCGAAGTCGTTGGGGGTCGTGACTTTCGACGTAACGAGGCTCTCGGAGAGCCCCGGCATCACCGTGGCTTCCAGATGCCGCGCGATGGCCTCCCGGTAGGGTTCGGCGAGCGCCGCCCAATCCTGGCCGCCGTCTAGGTTCGGCACCGGCGACAGCACGTAGAACGCGTCGTGTCCGGGCGGGGCCAGCATCGGGTCGGTGGCGGTGGGCCGATGCAGGTAGAGGCTGAAATCCTTCGCCAGACGCTTCTTGGTGAAGATGTCCTCGATGAGGCCGCGATAGCGCGGGCCCATCAGGATGGTGTGGTGGGCGACATCGGGAAATTTCTTGCTGGTGCCGAAGTACCAGACGAACAGGCCCATGGAGGAATGCGCGCGCCCGAGGCGCCGGGCATTCCAGCGTTTGGCGGTGCCGCCGAGCAAAGTCCCGTAGGTGAAGGCCGAATCGGCGTTCGACACCACGATCTCGGCCGGGATCGCTTCGCCATTCGCCAGGGTGACGCCCGTGGCTTTTCCACCCGCCACGGTGATGCGGGCGACGTCGGCGCCGCAGCGTAGCGCCCCGCCCTGCCCCCAGATGAGGTCGCATAGGCCGTCGACGAGGCGTCCGGTGCCGCCCATGGCGAAGTGGACGCCCCAGCGCCGCTCGAGATGGGCGATGAGGCAGTAGATCGCGCTCGCCCGGAACGGGCTTCCGCCGATGAGCAGCGGGTGGAAGGAGAAGATCGTCCGCAGGCGCTCGTCGCGGATGTAGCTGGCGACGAGGTCGTAGACCGAGCGGTGACCACCGAGGCGCAGCAGGCTCGGCATGATCCGCAGCATGTCGGTGACCGACGAGAACGGCACGTGGCCGAGTTCCTCGAACCCGACCCGGCAGATCGCCTCGGAGCGGGCCATGAAGGCCTCGTATCCGGCGACATCGGCGGATGAGAACTTCGCGACTTCGGCCCGCATGGCGGCGATGTCGCCGCTGTAGTCGAAGGTGGCGCCGTCGTCGAAGCGGATGCGGTAGAACGGCCGCATGGGCACGAGCGTCACATCGTCGTCCATGCGCCGGCCGCACAGGCGCCACAGCTCCTCGAACAGGAACGGCGCCGTGACGATGGTCGGGCCGGCGTCGAAGGTGAATCCGTCCTGGCGGTGGACGCGGGCGCGACCGCCGGGCTGCTCCAGGCGCTCCAGCACCGTGACCCGGTAACCCCGGGCGCCGAGGCGGATCGCCGCCGCCAGACCGCCGAAGCCGGAGCCGATCACCACCGCGTGGGCGCGCGGATCGGAGCTCGTCACAGGGTTCGGCATGTCGGCGAGTGTCAACATAAGGTGACACTAATCCGCGTCCGCGACGGGACGCAAGCGCTGTTTTACGCCTCTGCCGCGGCCCGTGCCGGGCTGAGCTGGCGGATGATCCCGGCGACCGCCGCGGGCGCCTCCTCGTGGGCGAGGTGGCCGAGGTTGCGCAGCAATTCGACCCGCGCATGGGGCAGGCGCTTCTGCAGGGCGAAGGCGGTGTCGGGCGAGATCGCCCGGTCGTCGCCGCCCACCACCAGGGTCGTCGGCACGGTGAGCCGGGTGATGGCGCGGTCCAGCGCCGCCAGATCCCAGTTCGCCATCATGCCGAGTGCTCCGGCGACGTGGCCGGGGCAGCGGAACAGGCGCCGATAGAGATCGAGCCCCCCGGCATCGAGACGCGAGCCGGTGCCGCGGATGAGGCGCTCCACCGCCGGGCGGTCGGCGGTCCAGGCGAAGATTCGCGGCGTCACCGAATTGAGGAACAGCATCCGGGCGAGACTCGGGAACAGCACGGATGCGAGGCCGGGAAACGGCGTCAACGCCCCGTTGAGGGCGACGAGGTGGCGGGGGGCGAGGCCGTCGAGGCAGAGCCGGACGAGGAGCGCGGCGCCGGCAGAGTGGCCGACCATCACCTCCGGGACCACCCCGAGGGCGGAGAGGAGATCACGGATCGCCGCCGCCATGCCGGGCAGGGACAGGCGGTTCGCGGGCAGCGGATCGGTGAAGGCGTGGCCGGGGAGATCCGGCGCCACGACGAAGAAATCCTGCGCCAGCAGGGGAGCGAGGCCGCGCCACGAATGGGTGGCCGCGCCGGTGCCGTGCAGGAGCAGGAGCACCGGAGCAGCGGCGTCGCCGAAGGTCTGGACGTGCCAGGTCAGGCCAGAGGCTTCGACGAAACGGCTGGCCTCGCGGTGGGGCCAATCCGCGCCTTCGCGCTCCCAGGCGGGTCGATCGCTCGGCGCGGACATGATCGCTCCCTCAGGTCGCCGCCCGGATGGCGGCACGCATCGCCCCCGCATCGGCGTAGGGCAAGGGGAGATAGCGCGCACCCATGGCCTCGGCGATGCGGCGGGCGGTGTCCTGCGGCCGGGCCGCCGTGTCGATGAGGATGGCGCGGACCCCGTCGGCCCGCAGGGCCGTGGCTGCCGCGAGGGCGTCGGCGCCTGCCTGCGTACGGCCGGCCGCACCCGCGCGCGTGATGTTGGCGCGTCCGTCCGTGAGCACCACCACCACCGGCGTTCCCCCGCCCCGGTGCACGCTCCGGGCGAGTGCCGCCGCTGCATCGAGGCCCGCAGCCAGCGGCGTGCCCCCGCCTCCGGGCAGCGCGCTCAAACCCCGCCGCGCCCGCGCCAGGGCGCGGGTGGGTGGTAGGATCAACTCGGCCCCGAGCCCGCGAAACGCCAGGACGGCGACGCGGTCCCGGCGGGTATAGGCTTCGGCCAGGAGCAGCTCCACGGCGCCCTTGGCCTCGGCGAGGCGTTCGAGGGCGGCCGAACCCGAGGCATCGACGGCGAAGATCGTCGTGGTCTGCGTGCGCTGGACGAAGCGCGTGACGCGTAGATCCTCCGGGCGGATCCGGATGCCCTGGGGCTCGCCCGCCGTCCGGCGCAAACGCTGCCAGGGTGCGGCGGCGCGCAAGGTGTCGACGAGGGAGAGGCGTCCCTGGCGCGGATCGCCGGCGCGCGCGCCCAGGGGCCGTCCGGCGCGCGGCGACGCGGCGGCGGCCCCCGCTTTGCCGGCCCGCGGTTGGCGCGGGCGTGCTCCCGCCGCGATGAGCCCGGCGAGAAGATCGCGCGGAAGGGCGCTGCGCGCGGCCTCGACCATGCGCTGGTCGAGGGAGGCGGAGGTCTCCTCGTGCTCGGTGGGGGTATCCGGTTCGGGCGTGGTCTCCTCCCGCGCGGACTCCTCGGGCACGGCGGCCTCGGGCGTCGGTTCGGCTGTGGGCATCCGCGTCGCCCTCGGGCCGAGGACGAGGCGTGCGGCCCGGATCGTATCGTTCTCGCCCGGAACCGCACGCCCCTCGAGACGGGCGAGCAGCCGCGCGACCCGGGCGGCCAGGAGCGGCCCGCGGAGCGACACCACCCCGAGGGCGTCGGCGGCCCGGCACAGGGCGCCGAGAACGTCCTCTGCCCCCGGATCGGACGCTTCGGCGTGGGACGGGTCGTCCACCGGGACCGCATCGCGCCAGGGGACGTCCGTGAGATCGATGTGCAGGGCGAGGCGGTCGGCCAGGGCGTCCGGCACGGCCTCGTCGTCGCCCTGACCCTCATCGAGAAGGATCACCCCGAGGCGTGCCGGGTGGCATCGTCCGAGGCCGTCGCGCTCCACCCGTACGGTGCCGGTGTCGAGGATCGCGGCGAGACGGGCCGCCTGCCCGGGTGACAGGCGTTCGGCCATGGGAACGACGAGGAGGCCGCCATCGGTCTCGGCCAGAAGCCCGGTCTCCGCCACGGGACGTCCAGCCGCGAGGGTGGCGGGAAGGTCGAGGCCGCCGAGCAGGCGCGCATCGGTGATGCTGCCGGGCATCCGCCTCATCGGCCTGTCGCTCGGAAGGGCTACGCGCAGGGCTGCGAGCCAGGCCTCGCGTACGGGGCCCGCGCCGGCACGCACGACCACGCCGCCGACCCCGTGTGGATCGGCCGCCGCGAGGCGCGCCACCAGCACCGCGTCGGCCCAGGTGGTCACGGGGCGAAAACCTCCGCCACGGCCCGGGTGACGCGGGCGGTGGACCCGGATTCGTCGAGCGGATTGCGGCGCAGGCGATGGCGCAGGGCCGCCGGGGCGATGCGGGCGAGGTGATCGACGCCGACGGTGTCGGCCGCCTCCAGGGCCGCGAGCGCCCGGGCCGTGCGCATGAGGGTGAGTTCGCCCCGCAGTCCGTCGGTCCCGAGTGCGAGGCAGAGCCGGGCGGCCGCCTCCAGGGTGGCGTCGGGCACGGTGAGCGACGGCAGGTGCGCGCGGGCGCGGGTGAGGGTCTCGCGGATCGCCGCGTCGGCCCCGGCATGGGCGGCGCAGAACGCCTCCGGATCGCGCTCGTAGGCGTCGCGGCGACGCACCACGTCGATGCGGGTCGGCAGGTCCGTCGGCGTCGTCACCTCGACGGCGAGGCCGAAGCGGTCGAGGAGCTGCGGGCGCAACTCGCCCTCCTCCGGGTTGCCGCTGCCCACCAGCACGAAGCGGGCGGGATGGCGGATGCTCAGGCCCTCGCGCTCCACGGTGTTGATCCCCGACGCCGCGACATCGAGGAGGAGGTCGACGAGGTGATCGTCGAGGAGATTGACCTCGTCGATGTAGAGGAAGCCCCGGTTGGCCCGCGCCAGCAACCCCGGCTCGAACGCCTTCTGCCCGTGGGCGAGCGCCCGTTCGAGGTCGAGGGCGCCCACCACCCGGTCCTCGGTGGCGCCGAGCGGCAGGTCCACCACCGGCACCGGGACGGTGTGGACCTTCAGGCCGCCGGCGTGGTCGCGGCAGAGGTGGCACAGATCGCCCGGCCGTGCGGGATCGCAGGCATAGGGGCACCCGGCCACCGCCCGCATGGGCGGCAGGAGGGCGGCGAGCCCCCGGATCGCCGTGGATTTGCCCGTGCCGCGATCGCCGAAGACGAGGACGCCGCCGACGGACGGGTCCACGGCCGCGATGAGGAGCGCCTGGCGCATCTCGTCCTGGCCGACGATGGCCGAGAACGGGAAGCTCGGGGCCGGCGCGTACGGCGCCGTGTCCGGACGCGCCGGCTTCGCCCGTCCCGCCGCCCGGATCACGCCGGTCTCAGCGTTCGGGGGTGCGACGGAGGCCGGTTCACGATGCACCGCGTGGGTCGATCCGTTGACGATCATGGGGCCGATTTCACCTTGTCTCGACGCGTCGTTCGCATCTCCCCGTGTGATGGGGAGCAGGGTCTACTCGGCTGCCGCGCGCTCGACGCCCATCCGGCCCCAGATGGTGCTGAGCGCATTCACCAGGTGGTCGATGTCGGCATCCGTGTGGAGCGGGGACGGGGTGATGCGCAGGCGCTCTGTGCCGCGCGGGACCGTGGGATAGTTGATCGGCTGGACGTAGATGCCGAACGTGTCGAGCAGGGTGTCGCTGATCGCCTTGCACAGCACGGGGTCGCAGACCATCACCGGCACGATGTGGCTGTCGTTGGGCAGGTACGGGATGCCGGCCGCGTCGAGGCGCGCGCGGACGGTGGCGACCCGCTCCTGATGCCGGGTACGCTCCGATCCACTGGCCTTGAGGTGACGGATGCTAGCCGCCGCGCCCGCCGCCACGGCGGGCGGCAGCGAGGTGGTGAAGATGAAACCCGAGGCGAAGCTGCGGACGAAATCGCAGAGCTTGGCCGAGGCGGTGATGTAGCCGCCATGCACCGCGAACGCCTTGCCCAGCGTCCCCTCGATGACGTCGAGGCGGTGGGCGAGGCCGTCGCGCTCGGAGATGCCGCCGCCGCGTTGCCCGTAGAGGCCGACCGCGTGGACCTCGTCGAGGTAGGTGAGCGCGCCGTGGGCTTCCGCCACGTCGCAGATCTCCGCGATGGGGGCGATGTCGCCGTCCATGGAGTAGACGGACTCGAAGGCCACGAGCTTCGGGCGGGAGGGGTCGACCAGACGCAGCTTGCGGTCGAGATCCTCCGGGTCGTTGTGGCGGAAGATGTGGCGCTCGGCGCGGCTCGCCTTGATGCCCTCGATCATCGAGGCGTGATTCTCGGCGTCGGAAAACACCGCGCAGTTCGGGAGCTTGCCCGCGAGGGTGCCGAGCGCCGCCCAGTTGGAGACGTAGCCGGAGGTGAACAGGAGCGCGGCCTCCTTGCCGTGGAGGTCGGCGAGCTCCTGCTCCAGCAGCACGTGATAATGGTTGGTGCCCGAGATGTTGCGGGTGCCGCCGGCCCCGGCGCCGCAGCGGTCGAGGGCCTCGTGCATGGCATCGAGCACAACCGGGTGCTGGCCCATGCCGAGATAGTCGTTGGAGCACCACACGGTGACCGGGCGGGTGCCGCCGGGGGTGTGATGCGTGGCGTGGGGGAAGCGGCCGTTGTGCCGCTCCAGGTCCGTGAACACCCGGTAGCGGCCCTCGCGGTGGAGGCCGTCGAGTTCGGCGGCGAAGAAGTTTTCGTAGTTCATGGCCTGTCCCCTTCCCGTTCTCTGCAGTGGTCTTTGCCCGTTCTTGTGGCGAAGGTCGCGAGGCGACGCTCAGCCGACGGTTTCGTGCGCCTCCCGGCTCCGGGCCGTGAGGGGTGGCGTAGCGACCGCGCCGTAATCCGCCCCACCGCCCATGGGGGCTGCGCGCGGGGCGGCGTTCTTCCCCGGCAGGCTCCACTGCCACAGGGCGGCCGAGGGCAGCGGCAGCATGAGGAAGCCGTGCTCCAGGGTGGCGAGTGCCATGAGCGTCGTGACGACGGTGAAGCCGACGAGCTCGTGGGCGCCGATGCCCTCCCCCAGGGCGGCGGCGGCCAGCCAGAGGGTGCCGGACGCGGCCGCCGCGACGGAAAGCGGGAACAGCGGGTTCATCGCCCGGTTGCGCAGGAAGCCGGCGAGATAGGCGAGGTGGGCGGGCAGGAACTCGGCGTTGAGGTTGCGCACGCCGAGAAACATGTTGAGCCGGGCCGAGAGGTTCATGGCCGCCAGGATGAGGTAGGTCCACAGCGCGAAGAGGTTGGGGCCGCCCCAGGTCAGCCACAGGATCGCCAGGCCGCCGGCGATGATGGCGACCTCGTGCCAGAGGCTGGTGGCCAGCGCCGCCCGGAAGCGGGCGAACCCGCGTGCGCCCGGTGGGCACGCCACCGTGCGTGGCCCGGAGACGAAGCCCATGTAGTAGCTCATCTCCTGCCAGCCCCAGACCAGCAGCGCGCCGGTGAAGGCGGTGTAGGCCCCCGCTTCGGTGGTGTCCGCCGCGCTGGTGCCGATGGCCCACAGGGCTCCGGCGAGCACCAGGGTGCCGCCCGCCATGCTCCAGGGATGGGTGGAGCGCGGGCGGTGATCGAGCAGGATGATGAGCCCGGTGGAGAACCACCAGATCACCACCGCGTAGAGGGCGGGGACGGCGTAGGCGGCCATCGCCCTACCAGACCGGCTCGAGGCGGATTTCGGCCGGCATCGGATTGTCGAGGGTCGGCAGTGCGTAGAGCCGGGCGAAGTTCACCGCCGAGGCCGCGATCCAGGCGCCGTGCTTGAGCTTGCCCATCAGTCCGCCCTGCGCCTTGGCGTCGGCGATCCCGTTGGAGCAGGCGAGCAGCCGGTCGAGGGCACGTTTGAACTTCGGGTTCTCGAGATCGAGGGTGAGCGGGAAGGTCTGCTTCGAGATCTCCGAGGTGATGCGGAACACCTTGAAATCGTAATCGGTCGGATCGACGCCGAGCGCCTTGTGGAAGGCCGGGCGGCAATGGTCGCGCACATACATGGTCGCGAACACGGCGAGCAGGAAGAACTTGATCCAGTAGCGGTTCACGCCCGTGGTCAACTTCGGGTTGGCGCGCATCAGCAGCGCGAAGGCTTCGCCGTGGCGGAACTCGTCGTTGCACCACTTCTCGAACCACTTGAAGATCGGGTGGAAGCGCCGCTCGGGATGGCGCTCCAATTCGCGAAAAATGGTGATGTAGCGGGCGTAGCCGATCTTCTCGGAGAGGTAGGTGGCGTAGAAGATGAATTTTGGGCGAAAGAAAGTGTATTTCTTGGACTTGGTCAGGAAGCCCAGGTCTACGCCGATACCGAAGTCCTTCAGCACGTCGTTGATGAACCCGGCGTGGCGGGCCTCGTCGCGGCTCATGAAGCCGAACAGTTCGCGGATATCGGGGTTCTTGGCGCGCTTCCGCATCTCCGCGTAGAGCACGCAGCCGGAAAACTCGGCGGTGATGGACGACACGAGGAAGTCCATGAACTCCTTGCGCAGCTCCGGGTCGAGGCCAGACATGTCGGCGTCGAAATCGGAATTGCGGGTGAAGTGGCGCTTGTTCGGGTCGTCGCGCAACTCGGCGATGAGCTTGTCCCAGTCCGCGCGCACGGGCTCGACGTCGGTGCGGTCGAGTTCCTCGAAGTCCGTGGTGTAGAAGCGCGGCGACAGGAAGGTGGTCTCGTGCGCGGCCTTGGTGCCCTCATTCATGGGCAGCTTGGGCTTCACGGTCTGGTGCTGGATCGAGACGGTCACAGGCGCCTCCTCTCGGAAAAGCTGACTTCGTAGAGTTCGGTGAGTTCGAGGTGTCCGGCGAGCTTGGTCCAGAGCCGCTCAAGGCGCCCGGCCCGGATCACCGTGGCGGTGCGGCGGACCCTGAGACGCTCGCCGTAGGGGACGCTCACGGGGGAATCGTGGACGAGGACCTCGTCGCCGGGCTCGATGTCGAAGTCGGCGTCGAGGGTCACGTGGGCATGGAGGCTCTCGGGCGTCTGCTCGATCTCCACGGTACAGGGCACCTCGACGGTGCGGCGGCCGTTCAGCCAGGCGATCATCGGGGGGCTCCGGGCTCGGGCAGCAGGCGGGCGAACGCGACGAAGTTCGACGGACCGAAGGCGCCGAGATTGACCGCGCGGCCGGTGAGCTCGTCGTCGAGGGCAAGGCTGCCGTCGTCGAAATGGGTGAGGCGGAACGGTGCCTCACGGCCGAACCCGGCACGCAGGCGAGCCTGGCCGAAGCCCCTCAGGGTGGCGCGCATGAAGTTGTCCTGGCCCGGCTCCACGGTGGCGACGAGGGTGCCCTTCACCGCGTCGCGCAGGAGGATCGCCCCGTCCGCCCGGTCCTCGGCGGTCAGGCGCAGGGTACGGACGGGCTGTGCCGGGGGCATTCGCGTCAGGCCGACCCCTTCGTGCCGGGCGATGCCGATGGTCCCGAGGGCGAAGACGAGGAGAAGGCCGGCGCCGACGGGGAACCAGCTCGCTCGGCCCATGGGGGCGTTCAGAGTGCGTCCACTCACGGGATGGCTCCTTCAGCTGGCGGTGGCGAGACGGGGGCCGCGGGCGCGGGGCCGGATCACCGGGTTGGCGGCCTCCTCTTCGACCTCCCGGGCCGCCGCGAGGGCGCGGGCGAGGATGGCCGAGACATCGGCCGCGTCGGGCACCGAGCGCATCATCGGCTCGGGGGCCGTCACGTGCCACGGTCGGGCATGGGGCCAGAGGTGGAGATAGGCGATGCGGTTGCCGGGCTTCACCCGCAGGGCGAGGTCGCCGGTGCCGTCGGAGAAGTGCCGGCAGCCGGCGCCGTCCACGAGGCCGAAGGGCAGGTTCAGGGTCATGGGCAGGGCGATGCCGACCCGCATCACCACCCGGCGGTTGGTGATGGTGTAGGTGGTCGAGCGCGCCGAGAGCCAGCCGAGGAGGCCGAGGAGCGCCACGGCGCCGGTGCCGATGGCGAGCGTCGGCCCGGCGGCGATCGCGGCCTCGACGAGCCGGCCCTCCGCCGCGAGGGGGACGGCCGCCCAGAGGGCCAATCCGAAAAACCACAGGGCCACGAGGCGGATGTGCAGGGCGCGCAGTCCGATGGCGAGGCCGCCGGGGCGGCCCTGCCAGAGGATGTGTTCGCCGGCGGGCAGCGGGGCAGGCAGGCCGGGCGGCGCGTCGAAGCGGTTGGCGGGGACGCCGTGGGTCTGGCTGAGGGCTCGGGTCACAGGAAGGCCTCCTGTCGTCCGGGGGTCGCGTAGAGGGTGCCGGCACCGAAGAAGGCCATGATCCGCTCCTCCTCGTAAAGGGTCACCGAATCCGGGTCCCTGTGGGCGGGGATGTCGGCGAACTGGTGGGCCAGCAGCGCCTCGGTCTTCACGGTGCGCGAGAAGCGGCCCGTGCGGCAGAAGGTGTTGGGCATCAGCACGCGCCGACCGCCGGCACCGAGTTCCACCTCGTAGTAGCGCACCATGGATTCTCCCCGATCGACCCAGAGGTCGGAGACGGTGCCGGCGGGTTGCCGGTCGGCGCCGAACACGGTCATGCCGATGGGGTTGGGGCCGTCCTCGTGGACGACGAAATGCTCGGCCACCCGCAGGGGAACGATCCGCTTGTCGCCGTCCCAGGTGCGGTCGTGGGAATCGTCTCGGTCGGCGAACGAGCCGGGGCCGATCTGGTCGTGCAGACCGTCGGTGTCGGGCTCCAGGGGGGCGCCCGGCCAGACCTCGTGCTTGTGGCCGCGGTAGTTCCAGGTGTTGGGACCCTCGTGCGGCGGAGCGGTCTTCACCTCGCCGTTGGAGAGGTGGAAGAATTTCGGCGTCGGGATCAGGATGGGGTCCGGGGTGGCGCGCCGGCCCGGCAGCCCCTCGGCCTCCAGGGGGTAGCCCTCGCGCCGATCCTCGCGGCGCAGGTAGAAGATCAGGCCGGCGAAGAAGATCCAGAACGCGTAGAGGACCACCTGCGCGACGTCGACATAGCCCGTGATTTCACCTCTGCCCATGACGTGTCTCCCGGTTCTCAAGCTGACGGGTTGGGTAGGGCGACGGGCGAGGCGGAACGCCCCGCGCGGCGCCGGGTGGCGGGGTCGCGCACCAGGGGGCCGATGGCGACGAGGGTCGCGAACAGCAGCGCGATCTCGAGGTGGTAGACCATGAGATAGCCGGTGGAGGGCTGGTTCATCCCCTCCCCCAGGGCGCCGGAGGTGGCGAGGTACGAACCGAGATCGCGCAGGATGCCGCTCGCCGCGATGGCGACACCGGCGGCACTCGCCTGCACGGCGCCCCAGGCGCCGAGCGCCAGCCCCGTCTCCTCCGGGCCCGCCTTGGCCATCGAGGCCGTGAGGGTGCCGTGGGCGAACAGGCCGCCGCCGAGGCCGATGAGGGTGACGCCCAGCGCGAAGAGGGGAATGGAGTTCAGGGGAGCGGCGAAGATCACGGCGGAGAAGGCGAGGATACCGGTGCCGGCGCCCGCCGCCGCCACCCGGAACGCGTCGCCGCCCCGGCCGAGCCAGCGTGCGGCCAGCAGCAGGCCGAGGCCGCCGCCGGCCGCCAGCATCGCGGTGAGCGCCGTGGTCGCCGCCACCGGCAGGTGGAGGATCTGCCCGCCATAGGGCTCCAGCAGGATGTCCTGCATGGAGAAGGCGGCGGTGCCGAGCCCCGTGGCGACGAGGCGCCGGCGGGCGAGGCCGTTGTTGGCGTAGGCCGCCCAGGATTGCGAGAAGGTCTGGCGCGGCGCGCGCTTGTCGGTGCGCGACGGATCGCGCGCCTCCTGCTTCCACAGGGCGATGCCATTGAGCACGATGGTGACGACGGCCGCGCCCTGGATCACCTTGATGAGGCGGAGCGCCGAGAAATCGGCGAGCAGCAAGCCGAACACCACGGCGCTGACCAGCATGCCGAGGAGGAGCATCACGCAGAGCAGCGCCACCACCTTCGGGCGGACATGGGCGGGCGCGAGGTCGGTGGCCAGCGCCAGGCCCACGGTCTGGGTGGTGTGGAGGCCGGCGCCGACGAGGACGAAAGCCAGGGCGGCCGCCACATGGCCCGGCCAAGTCGGCCCGGTGGTGTCGCCCGACAGGATGAGGAGGGCGAACGGCATGATGGCGAGCCCGCCGAACTGCAGCAGGGTGCCGAACCAGATGTAGGGCACCCGACGCCAGCCGAGCACCGAGCGGTGGGTGTCGGAGCGGAAGCCCACCAGCGCCCGGAACGGGGCGAAGACCAGGGGCAGCGACAGCATCACGGCGACGATCCAGGCCGGCACTTCGAGCTCGACGATCATCACCCGGTTGAGGGTGCCGATGAGGAGCACGGCGGCCATGCCGACGGTGACCTGGAACAGGGCCAGACGCAGCAGGCGCCCCATGGGCAGCTCGACGGTGGCCGCATCCGCGAACGGCAGGATGCTGGGTCCGAGCTTCATGAAGCCCCGGGCCATGGTCTCGCCGAGGCGGGTCATGGCGTCCCCCTCCCCGGCGACGTGCGGGTCAGCTCGAAGGCCTGCGACAGGTAGAAGCCGCTGTTGACCCGGTGCGTCCGGGCGAGCCCGAATCCGGAGAGCACCGGTTCTGCGGCGACCCGGCGGCGCAGGGTCTTCTCCGCCACCGGCACGATGGCGGGCGCCCGGTCGGCGCGGGGAAAGGCGCGGCCGGCCCAGTGCATGAGGGTGAGCAGCGGCGTGCGCGGGGCCACGGTGAACACCACGGAGCCGTCGGTGCGCAGGGACAGTTCGGCGAGCGCCCGGACGATGTCGGGGGTGGCGTAGTGGATCAGGGAATCCATCGCCACGACGTGGTCGAAGCGGCCGAGCCAGGGATCGAGCATATCGCCGACGCGAAAGTCGATGCGGGCGGCTTCGGGGACTTCGGCGAGGCGCTCGCGGGCGAGGCCGACGAGGGTCGGCGAGACGTCGATGGCCACCACCTCGGCGCCGCGGCGCGCCGCCTCGATGCTGAGCGCTCCGGTGCCGCAGCCGGCGTCGAGGACGCGCCGGCCGGTGAGGTCTTCCGGCAGCCAGGACAGGAGGTTCGCCCGCATGGCGTCGCGCCCGGCCCGCACGGTGGCGCGGATCTTCGACACCGGCGCGTCGGAGGTGAGGCGCGCCCAGGCGTCGACGGCGGTGCGGTCGAAGTAGGTGGTGAGCTGCGAGCGGCGGGTCGCGTAGCTGGTCATGGCGCGCCCTCCCCTCAATCGAAGCCGAGGAACTCGAACAGGTCGCGGTCCTTCATCGGGAGCGCGGCCAGCGGCTTGCCGCCGGCCCAAAGATGGGCGGCCAGCCGCATGTACTCGTCGGTGACGGCGATGAGCTCGGGCGTCGGCTCCATCTCGAACAGGGTCGACTTCTTGAGGCGCGAGCGGCGCACCACGTCGAGGTCGGGGAAGTGCGCGATGCGCTCCAGGCCGACGGCGGCGTTGAAGCGGTCGATCTCGTCGGTCTTGGCCGAGCGGTTTGCGATGACGCCGCCGAGGCGGACGTTGTAGTTCTTCGACTTCGCGTGGATCGCCGCGACGATGCGGTTCATGGCGAAGATCGAATCGAAGTCGTTGGCGGTGACGATGAGCGCCTGGTCTGCGTGCTGGAGCGGCGAGGCGAAGCCGCCGCAGACCACGTCGCCGAGCACATCGAAGATCACCACATCGGTGTCTTCCAGAAGATGATGCTCCTTGAGGAGCTTGACCGTCTGGCCGACGACGTAGCCGCCGCAGCCCGTACCGGCGGGCGGGCCGCCGGCCTCGACGCACATGACGCCGTTGTAGCCTTCCGCCACGAAGTCCTCGATGCGCAGTTCCTCGGAGTGGAACTGCACCGCCTCCAGGGCATCGATCACGGTGGGTGCCAACCGCTTCGTCAGCGTGAAGGTCGAGTCGTGCTTCGGGTCGCAGCCGATCTGGAGGACGCGCTTGCCGAGCTTCGAGAACGCCACCGAGAGGTTCGACGAGGTGGTGGACTTGCCGATGCCGCCCTTGCCGTAGACGGCGAACACCTTGGCGGTGCCGATCTTGAGGTTCGGGTCGAGTTCGACCTGAACGCTTCCTTCAGACTGCCGCGACGCGACCGGGTTCCGGATGGCGATGTTCATGCTGCGACCCCTGCGGTGATGCCTTCGAGACGGTCTTCGAGCTCGTCGCCGGCCTCGCGCAAGGCGTCGAGCATGGCGGCGTCGGGCTGCCAGAAACCGCGTTCGTGTGCCTCGATCAGGCGGTTGGCGACCTTGGCCGACGCCGTCGGATTGAGGGCCGCCATGCGTTCGCGCATGGCCGGATCGAGGACGAAGGTCGCGGTGATCTCGCGGTAGACCCACGGATCGACCTGCGCGGTGGTGGCCGACCAGCCCATGGTGTTGGTGACGTGGGTCTCGATCTGGCGCACGCCCTCGTAGCCGTGGGCGAGCATGCCCTCGTACCATTTCGGGTTGAGGATGCGGGTGCGGGTCTCGATGGCGACCTGCTCGTTGAGGGAGCGGACGCAGCCCTCGCCCCGGGTCTGGTCGCCGATATAGACCGGTGCCTCGACCCCGCCTTTCGCCCGCTTCACCGCCCGGCTGATGCCGCCGAGCGTATCGAAGTAATGGTCCACGGTGGTGACGCCGAGTTCCACGGAATCGAGGTTCTGATAGGCGAGATCGACGTCGGCGAGCACGCTCTTCAGGAGCGCGGAATGCTGCACCGGGCGCCCGTCGCGGCCATAGGCGAAGCCCTTGCGCCGGGAGTAGGTCTCGGCGAGTTCGTCTTCCGCGTCCCAGCGGCCGTTCTCGACGAGGTGGTTGACGTTGGAGCCGTAGGCGCCCTCGGCGTTGCCGAAGACCCGGAGTGCGGCCGTCTCGAAGTCGCCGCCGTGGACGCGCTGGTATTCGAGGGTGTGGAGGCGGACGAAGTTCCGCTCCACCGGCTCGTCGGCCGAGGCCGCGAGCAGGCAGGCCTCGGCCAGCAACTTGATCTGCAGGGGCAGCAGGTCGCGAAAGATGCCCGAGAGGGTGACCACCACGTCGATGCGCGGTCGGCCGAGCTCTTCGAGGGGGATGAGTTCGGCGCCGGCGAGCCGGCCGTAGCCGTCGAAGCGGGGCCGGGTGCCGAGCAGCGCCAGGACCTGGGCGATGGGGCCGCCCTCGTTCTTGAGGTTGTCCGTGCCCCACAGCACGATGGCGATGGAGCGCGGCAGGGGCAGGCCGTCGGCGCGGTGGCGGTCGAGGAGGCGCTCGGCTTGGGCGGCGCCGTCCTGGACCGCGAAGGCGCTGGGGATGCGGAAAGGATCGAAGCCGTGGAGGTTGCGCCCCGTCGGCAGGATCGCCGGGGTACGCAGGAGGTCGCCGCCGGGGGCGGGGCGGATGAAGCGGGCATCGAGCGCCCGCAGGAGGGCGGGGATCTCGTGGTCCTGCCCGAGCAGCGCGTCGGTGGCCCCGAGCTCGCGAAGGATGGCGAGGTCGGCCGCCCGCGGGATCGGGCTGCCGGCCCTTAGGGCGGCCTCCGGGCTCGCCCCCGCCACCAGGGCGGCGACGCTGGCGCGCTCCAGCCGGACCCCGTGGATGGAATCCGCCATGGCGATGAGCATGTCGACCCGCGCTTCCGTCGAGAGCGGCGCGCCGACCACGTGGAGGCCGTGCGGGATCAGAGTGTACTCGAGGTCCAGCACCGCGCGGCCGATGCGGGCGATCTCGGCCCCGGAGTCGGTCCAGGCCGGTTCGGCCGGGGAGAGTTCCACCAGGGCGGCCTGCGCCTGGATCAGGGTGGCGAGGTCGCCGCGCTCACGGTTTGATTCCGGGTCCAGGCCGCGCCAGCGCTCGATGGAGCCCTTGAGGTCGACGAGGCCGCGATAGAGCCCCGCATGGGCGATGGGCGGAGTGAGGTAGCTGACCAGGGTCGCGGCCGAGCGGCGCTTGGCGAGTGCTCCCTCGGAGGGGTTGTTGGCGGCGTAGAGGTAGATGTTGGGCACGTCGCCGATGAGGCGGTCGGGCCAGTCGGCGGCCGAGAGGCCGGTCTGGCGGCCGGGCATGAATTCGAGCGCGCCATGGGTGCCGAAATGGATCAGGGCGTGGGCTTTGAAATCCTCGCGCAGCCAGCGGTAGAAGGCGCAGAACGCGTGGGTCGGCGCGAACCCCTTCTCGAACAGGAGCCGCATCGGATCGCCCTCGTAGCCGAAGGCGGGCTGGATGCCGACGAAGACGTTGCCGAACTGGGCGCCGAGCACGAAGATCGAGGCGCCGTCCGATTGCTGCCGGCCCGGAGCCGGACCCCACTGTGCCTCGATCTCGGCGAGGTAGCGCTCTCGCCGCACGTGGGTGTCGGTGGGGATGCGGGTGTGGACGTTGGCGGTGGCCCCGAACCGGGCGGCGTTGCCCGTGACCACGGCTTCGCGCAGGCCCTCGACGCTGCCCGGCACCGCGACGTCGTAGCCCGCCGCCTTCATGGCCACGAGGGTGTGGTGAAGGGATTCGAACACCGACAGGTAGGCGGCGGTGCCGGTGTTGCCGGCGTTGGGCGGAAAGTTGAACAGCACGAGGCCGACCTTGCGCTCGGCCCGTTCCGAGCGGCGCAGGCGGACAAGCTTCTCGACGCGGGCGGCGAGCATCCCGGCGCGCTCGACGCAAGGATGCATGTCGCGGTCGTCCGCGCCCGCAGGGAAGACGCAGGCGACGTGGCAGCCCCGGCACGGCGCGCCCGATTTGTCGGAGCGGCCGCCGAACACCATGGGGCCGGTGGCGCCGTCGAGTTCGGGGATCGCCACCATGATGGTGGATTCCACCGGCAGCAGCCCGCGGTCGGAGGCGCCCCATTGCTCCAGGGTCTGCAGTTCGGCCGGATGGGCGGCGATGTAGGGCACGTCGAGGCGGGCCAGGATGTCCTGGGCGGCGGCCGCGTCGTTGTAGGCCGGGCCGCCGACGAGGGAGAAGCCGGTGAGCGAGACCAGGGCGTCGATGGCCGGCACGCCATCCTTCAGGAAGTAGCGCTCGATGGCCGGGCGCGCGTCGAGGCCGCTGGCGAAGGCGGGGATCACCGTGAGGCCGCGCGCTTCGAGGGCGGCGATGACCCCGTCGTAATGGGCGGCGTTGTCCGCCAGCATGTAGGAGCGCAGGCCGAGCACGCCGACGGTGCCGCGGTTGCCCCGACCCTGGTGACCCGGCAGCGCGCCGGCATCCTCGCCCATCCGGCCGGGCAGGCGCGGATGGTAGACGCCGACCTCGGGATACGCGACGGGCGGGCTGGCCTTGAGCCGCCCGCGATAGATCCGGCGCGGACCGTCGGCGTAGCGGTCCACCAGGGCGCGGATCATGTTGAGGACGTTCTCGTCCGAGCCCGCGAGCCAGTATTGCAGGGTGAGGAAGTAGGCCCGCACGTCCTGGGCGGTGCCGGGGATGAAGCGCAGGATCTTGGGCAGGCGCTTGAGCATCTTCATCTGCTCGGCGCCCGAACTGGCGGCACGCGTCTTCGGCGAGCCGCGCAGGCGTTTCAGCAGCGCCATCGGCCCGGTCTGGCTGCCGTCCATGCTGAAGGCGCCGATGCGGGTGAGCCGGGTGGCCGGCGTCGCGCTCATCATGCAGACGAGGGCGTCGCAGTTGGCACGCCGGGCGGCGAGCTCGCCCAGGACCGGCTGGAAATGGTCCTCCATGAACAGCATCGCGCAGAGCAGGATGTCGGCCGTGGCGATGTCGGCCCGGCAGCGCGCGAGCTTTTCGGGGTCGGTGCTGAACTCGGTGGCCGCGTGCAGGACGATGGAGAGGCCCGGGGCCTCGCGGCGCAGGATCCGGCCCGCCCGCTCGACGGAACTGGCGAGATGCGTGTCCATCGTCACGATGACGACACGCATGGGAATGGCCTCAGCGGCCGAAATGCGCTTTTGCATCGTACAACGTCTCGACGGTGATGCGGGACAGGGCGCGCTCGCGGGCGAACCGCTCGGTGTTGGCGCGGGCCTTGCCGCGCACGAAGAACGGGATCTTCTTCAGTTCCTTCTCGGCCGAAGCCTCCCAGGCGGCCGGTGCGTCGTCGGAGGGCGGTGCGGTCAGCGGGATCTCGATGGCGGGAGCGGCCGGCTCCACTGCCGCCGGCACGGAGGGGGCCGTCCCGTGCCGGGGCAGGTGCGAGGGCGCGGCGCCGTCGTGGAACTCGGCATCCTCGCGGAACATGCCGAGCAGGTGCTCCTCCAGCCCCATCATCAGGGGGTGGACGAGGGTGTCGAACAGGACGTTGGCGCCCTCGAACCCCATCTTCGGCGAGTGCCGGGCGGGGAAATCCTGGACGTGGATCGGAGCCGAGATCACCGCGCAGGGCACGCCCAAGCGCTTGGCGATATGGCGCTCCATCTGGGTGCCCAGGACCAGTTCGGCCCCCGCTGCCTGGATCGCCGCCTCGACGTCGAGGTAGTCGTCGGTGATCGTCGCCTCGATGCCGTGGAGTGCGGCTTCCGCCCGTACCTCCCGGGCGAATTCGCGGGTGTAGGTGCCGAGTCCCACGACCTTGAAGCCGAGTTCCGCCGCCGCGACCCGCGCGATGGCCAGCGCGTGGGTGGCATCGCCGAAGATGAAGACCCGCTTTCCCGTGAGGTAGGTCGAATCGACGGAGCGCGAGTACCACGGCAGGCGCGAGGGGGCGCCGGCAAGGACAGGGGCCGGATCGACGTTCGCCAGCGCCGCCACCTCCTCGACGAAGCGAATCGTGGCACCGACGCCGATGGGTACGGTCTCGACCATGGGCTGGCCGAAGGTCTTCTGGAGGTGCTGGGCCGCCGCGCGGGCGATCTCGGGATAGAGCACCACGTTGAAGTCCGCCGCCGACAGGCGTCCGAGATCGGCCGGGCTGGCGCCCCACGGGGCGACGACGTTCACGTCGATGCCGAGGGCGCCCAGGAGCTTCTCGATCTCGACGAGGTCGTCGCGATGGCGGAATCCGAGCGCCGTCGGGCCCAGGATATTGCAGAGCGGGCGCCGGCCCGCGCGCGGTGCGGGCTCGGCCTTGGGGCCGGCGAGCGCCCGCACCAGCCGATAGAAGGTCTCGGAGGCGCCCCAGTTCTCCTTCTTCTGGTAGGCCGGCAGCTCGAGGGGGATCACCGGGATCGGCAGGTCGAGGGCACGGGCAAGGCCGCCCGGATCGTCCTGGATCAGTTCGGCCGTGCACGAGGCGCCGACGATCATCGCTTCCGGCCGGAACCGAGCGTAGGCGTCCGACACGGCGGTCTGGAAGATCGCGGCGGTGTCGGCGCCCAGATCGCGGGCCTGGAAGGTGGTGTAGGTCACCGGCGGGCGGGCGTCGCGCCGCTCGATCATGGTGAACAGAAGGTCGGCGTAGGTGTCGCCCTGGGGGGCGTGCAGCACGTAGTGCAGGCCCCGCATGGCGGTGGCGACCCGCATGGCGCCGATATGGGGCGGTCCCTCGTAGGTCCAGAGCGTCAGCTGCATGGTCCTAGACCTCCAGCCGGGTGCGGCGAACGAGGGGGCGGGCGAACAGCTCGGCGAGGTCGCCGGCTTGGTCGTAGCCCTGGATCGGCGTGAACAGCAGCTCGATGGACCACTTGGTGGCGAGCCCCTCGGCCTCCAGCGGATTGGCGAGGCCGAGGCCGCAGACGGTCAGGTCGGGCCGCGCCGTGCGGCAGCGGTCCATCTGTGCGTCGAGGCTCTGGCCCTCGACCACCTCGGTGCCCGCCGGCAGCAGGGCGAGTTCCGGGGCCATGTGGCCGCGATGCAGGTAGGGCGTTCCGACCTCGATGAGCGTGGCGCCCATCTCGCGCGACAGGAAGCGGGCGAGCGGTAGCTCGAGCTGGGAATCGGGGAAGAAGAACACCCGGCGGCCCCCGAGCAGCGCTCGATAGGGGGCGAGCGCCTGCTCGGCCCGGCGCAGGCCCGGCGCGGTGGCGTCGGCAAACCGCCCGGGCTCGACGTCGAACGCGTCGGCCGCCGCCCGCAGCCATGCGGTGGTCCCCTCGGCCCCGAGGGGGAACGGGGCGGGCAGACGGGTCGCGCCGCGCGCTTCGAGCGCCCGTGCCGTATCGGCGAGGAAGGGCTGGGCCAGCAGGATGCGGGTGTTCGGCCCAACGGCCGGCATCGCGCCCGCCCGCCGCGCGGGCAGGAAGGCGACGTGCTCCAGGCCCATCTCGGCGAACAGGCGAGCGAACTGGTCCTCCACCACATCCGCGAGGGCGCCGACGACGAGGAGCGAGGGGGCGGCCTCGGCCGCCGTGCGCGGTAGTTCGGGCACGAGGGCTGCGAGGCATGCATCCTCGCCCTGCGTGAACGTCGTCTCGATGCCGCTGCCGGAATAGCTCAGCACCCGCACGTCCGGAGCGAAGCTCTGCGACAGGCGCTGGGCGGCGCGGGGCAGATCGAGCTTGATCACCTCCGAGGGGCACGAGCCGACGAGGAACAGAAGGCGGATGTCGGGCCGGCGCTCGATGAGGCGGCGGGTGACCCGGTCGAGTTCCTCGTTCATGTCGGCGAGGCCGGCGAGATCGCGCTCGTCGATGATGGCGGTGGCGAAGCGCGGCTCGGCGAAGATCATGACGCCTGCGGCCGACTGGATGAGGTGGGCGCAGGTGCGCGAGCCGACCACGAGGAAGAACGCGTCCTGGATCTTGCGGTGCAGCCAGACGATACCCGTGAGCCCGCAGAACACCGCGCGCTGCCCGCGTTCCTGGCGGATGGTGACGCCGCAGCCCGCATCGGCCGTGGGGATCGGAGCGTGGGCGTTCATCGGGCGCCCTCCGCGGCGAGGCGGGAGGCGGGTCCGGCCTCGAGACGCGCGGCCCGCAGCTTCAGGAGGAACTGCGTCGCGTTGATCGCGTAGGAGCCGTAGGCGGCAAGCGCCAGGAGCATCAGGCCGGTGGTCTCGAGCCAGCCCGTCGCCAGGGCCACGAGGTAGGCGCTGTGCAGGGCCAGCACCAGCATGCTGACCATGTCTTCCCAGTAGAAGGCCGGGGCGAACAGGTAACGTCCGAAGACGACTTTCTCCCAGATCGAGCCCGTGACCATGATCGCGTATAGGAGCCCCGTCTTGGCGACGATGGACGCATTGGCCGCAAAGGCCCCTTCGTCCGTAGCCAGAGTGCGCAGGACGAGGGCGAGGCTGACCAGGAACACGAGGAATTGAAGCGGGGCCAGAATGCCTTGGACAAGGGTCCAGGCCGTGGCGTCGCGGCGCGCCCGTTGCTGCGCGTCGTAGAGAGGCTGTCTGTGCCGGCCCTCTCTCTGGCTCATCGCCCGCGCCCCTGTTCCACCCGTCCGACCCCTCACAGGGGGGTCGCTGAGGGGAGGTTAGGAACGGCCAGGACGAGTGTCAAGCTGGCTTTACGTCAATGGAGATTTACTGATTGAATGCAGAATAGTTACAGCTTTGGGATTGTCAAAATGGTTCCGAAGCGTATCGTCGCGGCCTGCACCGACACGGCCACGGTCGCTGTCGAGGGTTTGAGAAGCCCCCGAAAAGACGTGCTTGAGGACGCGGAAGCTCGACGATCAAGATCGTAGCGAAGCAAGAATGCCGTCAGCGACATTGGGAGATTCCAATGGATGAGATGAGGCAGTCCGTTGAGGGCTTCGCTTACGAGGGATCTGGCGGCGACATGCCGGATCTCTGTCGATCGAGCCTCGAGTCCAGGCTCAGCCGCGTCGCCCAAGGGGGACACTGGGGCGATGAGCTCGCGCGCCTCGTCGAAGCGGAGATCATTCCCCGCCTGATGATCGTTCACCGGCCCGAGCCGCGCGGTGAAGTATGTAGTATATTGCCTAGCGCTGAGCAGATCGAGACCTTCAGCACGCTCATGCTCGCACCCGCGGGCGACGCCGTGGAGGCTCGGATCGCAGCGCTGATCGAAGAGGGGCTCACGCCCGAAAGCCTACTCCTCGACCTCCTGGCGCCGACCGCACGCCACCTCGGCGTCCTCTGGGAAGAGGACCTGTGCGATTTCGCCGAAGTGACCGTGGCCATGGGCCGGCTGCAGCGGATCATGCACGAAGTCACCCGGCGCTTCGGCGGCGAGACCCCGCAGCACCGGCACGGGCGCAGCATCCTTCTGTTGCCGTGCCCGGGCGAGATGCACAGCTTCGGTCTCGCCGTGGTCGAGCAGTTCTTCCGCGATGCCGGCTGGGACGTCACCAGCACCGCGCGCGATCCTGAGGGCGACCCCTTCGCGCGGGTGCGGACCACATGGTTCGATGTCATCGGCCTGTCCCTGGCCTGCGAGGCGCTGCTGCCGAGTCTGAACGACGCCGTCGCCGGCCTGCGGCGGAATTCGCAGAATCGTGGGGTTCGTGTCATGGTCGGTGGACCGGTCTTCACGGCCGCTCCGGATTCCTGCAAATGCGTTGGTGCGGATGCAACCGCAGGTGACGCTCGCCAAGCGATCAGCATCGCCGAAAGCTTGCTTGATCTTCCGGCCAGACCCTGCTGAAAGACCCGCCCGACCACATTACCACGTGGTGCACCTTGAATAGCCTGGCGCTTCCAGCCGCGAGCGACGCGTTCGCGGCGCTTCACAAAACCCTCGGCCCCCTCGACGCTCAAGCCGCCGGGCTCCTCGTCGCGGCCGCGACGGATCTGTCCCTCGTCGTCGACGGTGAAGGCGTGATCTGCGACGCGGCCTTCGGCAGTAGCGATCTCGTGGGCGAGGGCTGCGAGACCTGGCTCGGCCAGCGCTGGGCCGATACCGTCACCATCGAGAGTCGGCCCAAGATCGCCGCCTTGCTGAAGGATGCGCAACCGGGTTCCGTGACCCGCTGGCGGCAGGTCAATCACATGTCGGCCAAGGGCATCGATCTGCCCGTGCGCTACGCCGCCATGCGCCTGAAGAGCGACGGCCCGGTCATCGTCATCGGGCGGAACCTGCGGGCGATGGCCTCGCTCCAGCGCACCCTGGCCGAGACCCAGCAGGCCCTCGAACGCGACTACCTGCGCATGCGCGGAGCCGAGACGCGCTACCGACTGCTGTTCCAGCTCGGTGCCGAGCCGGTTCTGGTGGTCGACGCGTCGACCCGTCGGGTCACCGAGGTCAATCCGGCCGCCGCACGCCTGCTCGGCAAGGCCGACAAGCGCATCGTCGGCCACGATGCCGTGGACTTGTTCGACGCGACCAGCACCCGCGACCTCGAATCGCTGTTCGCCGGCCTGCGGGTCACGGGCCAGGCGGGCGATCTCGATGCCCGTCTGGGCAATGCGCGCGGCGCCGTGCGGCTCTCCGCCTCCCTGTTCCGGCAGGAGAGTGCGACGAGCGTCCTCCTGCGTCTCACGCCCGACGCGAATCATGCCTCCGAGGCCGGACCGAGCCGCTCCAGCGCCGGCACCCTCGACGTTCTCCACAACCTGCCCGAGGGGTTCGTGGTCACGGATCCGGCGCGGCGGATCCTCGCGGCCAATCCGGCATTCCTCGATCTGGCGCAGCTCGCCACGGAGGAGCAGGTGCGGGGCGAGCCCCTCGACCGCTGGCTCGGGCGCGAGGAGACCGAGGCCGCCGCCCTGTTCGCGACGCTGGTCCAACACGGTTCCGTCCGGCACTATGCGACGAGCTTTCGCGGCGAGTACGGGGCCGTGGAGGATGTCGAGGTGGCCGCCGTCTCGGTCCCGGGTGGTGCGCAGCCCTGCCTCGGTTTCACCATTCGCAGCGCCCCGCGACGCACGACGCCGGTGGCGTCCGGTGGCCGCGAACTGCCGCGCTCCGTCGAGCAGATGACCGAACTCGTCGGACGGGTCTCGATGAAGAACCTCGTGCGGGAATCCACCGATCTCATCGAGCGTCTGTGCATCGAAGCGGCCCTGCGCATCACACGCGACAATCGCGCCTCCGCGGCGGAGATGCTCGGCCTCAGCCGGCAGGGCCTCTACGCCAAGCTGCGCCGCTACGGGATCGGGGACCTCGACGGACCGGATACCACCGACGAGGCGTGAGCGCTCCGGCACCGGAATCGTGATGCGGAGTGTGTAAATCAAACTTGACACCGATCGGTGTCGGTCACTAGCGTTCCCGGGTGGTGTCGGCCTCGGCCGAAGTGCCGATGGCGCCAGGGAGGCCGGTGGATGGCACCGTTCGCATTCAGTTGGTGGCAGATCGTTCGCCTGGGCTTGGTCCAGACTGCGCTCGGTTCGGTGGTCGTCCTGATGACCTCGACCATCAACCGCGTGATGGTGGTGGAACTCGCCCTGCCGGCCATCGTCCCCGGCGGCCTCGTCGCCCTCCACTACGCCGTCCAGATTCTCCGGCCGCGCTGGGGCTACGGTTCCGATGTGCACGGCCGTCGTACCCCATGGATCGTCGGCGGCATGGCCGCCCTGGCACTCGGCGGATTCGGCGCCGCCGTGGCCACGGCCCTCGCCGAGACGCATCAGACGGCCGGTCTCGCCCTCGCGGTGCTGTCCTTCCTCACCGTCGGCATGGGGGCGGGCGCGGCCGGCACCTCGCTTCTCGTTCTCCTCGCCACCGGGGTCGAGGACCGGCGCCGGGGGGCGGCCGCCACCGTCGTCTGGGTGATGATGATCGCGGGCTTCGCCATCACCGCACCGCTCGCCGGCCATTTCCTCGATCCGTTCTCCGGTGCGCGCCTCGTCGCCGTTTCCGGCACGGTTTCGGCCATCGCCTTCTGCGTCGCGGCCCTGGCCGTGCGCGGTGTTGAGCCCGTCGGAGCGGCCCGCGACACGCGGGACGCCACGACGAAGAAGCCGTTCCGGGCGGTGCTTGCCCAGGTGTGGGCCGAGCCGGCCTCGCGGCGCTTCACGGTGTTCATCTTCGTGGCCATGCTCGCCTACAGCGCGCAGGAACTCATCCTCGAACCCTTCGCCGGCCACGTGTTCGCGATGACGCCTGGGGGAACCACCAAACTCGCGGGGCTCCAGCACGGCGGCGTGCTCGCCGGCATGCTGCTGGTGGCCGGGCTCACCATGGGGATCGGCGGCCCCGTCCTCGGCTCCCTCAAGGTTTGGACGACGCTCGGGTGCGTCGGCTCGGCGGCGGCGCTCCTCGCCATCGCGGGCGGCGGTCTCGTCGGCCCGGACTTCCCGCTGCGCGCCGCCGTGTTCGCCCTCGGGCTCGCCAACGGCGTCTTCGCGGTGGCTGCCATCGGGTCGATGATGGGGCTCGCCGGAGCCGGCGGCGAGGCCGAGCGCGGCACCCGGATGGGCGTGTGGGGCGCCGCGCAAGGCGTCGCCTTCGGTGCCGGTGGCTTTCTCGGCACCGTGGCGGTGGACGCAGCCCGCCTCGTCCTGCCGCCGGTTCAGGCCTATGCCGGCGTGTTCGCGGCCGAGGCCGCACTGTTCCTCGTCGGCGCAGCCCTCGCCCTGCGCGTCGCCCACACCCCGGCCGCGCGCCGCGCGCCCCGCTCCGATCACGCTCCCTTCGCGCCGAGCCTGTCCACGAGGTGACGTCCATGTTCAGCATGTCCGAGCCGGAAACCTTCGACGTGGTGGTGGTGGGCGGCGGTCCCGCCGGGGCCACGGCCGCCACCGATCTCGCCCGGGCGGGACGGCGGGTCCTCCTTCTCGACAAGCCGGGCCGGATCAAGCCGTGCGGCGGTGCGATCCCGCCGCGCCTGATCCGCGACTTCGCGATCCCCGACGATCTGCTGGTGGCCAAGGTCCGCTCCGCCCGGATGATCTCGCCGAAGGACCAGCGGGTGGACATGCCGATCGGCGACGGCTTCGTCGGCATGGTCGATCGCGAGCATTTCGATCCCTGGCTGCGCAATCGCGCCGTCCTCGCCGGGGCGGACCTGCGCGCGGCAACGTTCGACCGGATCGACCGCGATGCCGAAGGGCTGGCGACGGTCCATTACCGGCAGGGCAACGCGCCGCGCCGGGTGCGAGCCCGCCTCGTGATCGGGGCGGACGGGGCGAGTTCCACGGTGGGGCGGGCCGAGATCCCCGGTCACGCCGCCATGAAACAGGTCTTCGCCTATCACGAGATCGTCCGCCTGCCGCCCGAGGGCGGCGACGTCGAGGCGACGCGCTGCGACGTCTATTATCAGGGGAAGCTCTCGCCCGACTTCTATGCCTGGGTCTTTCCCCACGGCGATACCATCAGCATCGGTACGGGCAGCGCCCGCAAGGGGTTCTCCCTGCGCGGCGCCATCCGCGAATTGCGGGCGTCCACGGGTCTCGATGCCGGGCAGACCGTGCGCCGCGAGGGAGCCCCGCTGCCCCTCAAGCCCCTGCGCAAATGGGACAATGGTCGCGACGTGCTGCTGACGGGGGATGCCGCGGGCATCGTCGCCCCGGCCTCGGGCGAGGGCATCTACTACGCGATGCTCGGCGGGCGGCTGGCGGCGGAGGCCGCCGAGCGTTTCCTCGTCACCGGCAAGGCCTCGGCCCTGGCCCTGGCCCGTAAGCGGTTCATGCGCCTGCATGGCCGCATCTTCTTCATCCTGCGCATCATGCAGGGCGTCTGGTATCGCAACGATTCCCTGCGCGAGCGCTTCGTCGCCATCTGCCGCGACAAGGACGTCCAGCAGCTGACCTGGGATTCCTACATGAACAAGGAGCTGGTCCGCGCCAAGCCCGTCGCCCACGTGCGGATCTTCTTCAAGGACCTCGCCCATCTGTTCCGGTGGGTTTCACCGTGATGGAATCCGGCCAGTGGAACTGGACGCCGATCGCCGTGGCGGCGGGCATCGCCCTCGTGGTCGCGGTGGCCGGCGGCGTACTCACCACCATCGGTCCCTGGTACCAAAGCCTGCGCCGCCCGGACTGGAAACCGCCGGATTGGGCGTTCGGGCCGATCTGGACCACGATCTTCACCCTCGCGGCGATCTCGGCCGTCCTGGCCTGGAACGCCGATGCGAGCCCGGAGCGGCGCAGCGCGCTCCTGGTCGCCTACGCGGTCAATGCCGTCCTGAACATCGCCTGGAGCGCGATCTTCTTCCGGATGCGCCGACCCGACTGGGCGCTCGCCGAGGTGGTGCTGCTGTGGCTGTCGATCCTCGCCCTGATCCTCGTGACATTGCGGGTCTCCACCCTCGGAGCTGTGCTCCTCCTGCCCTACCTCGCCTGGGTCGGCATCGCGGCCGTGCTCAACCGCGCCATCGTGCGCCTCAACGGCCCGTTCGGGGCGGCGTGAGGCGATGGCTTGGCTGTTCGCTTCCGGGCACGTCGTCGACGCCATCCTCGTCCTCGTCGCCTGCGAAGCCCTCGTCCTCGTGGCATGGGGGCGCCGGCTCGCCCTGCGCCCCCTCCTGTTCAACCTCGCCTCGGGCGCGGCCCTGATGCTCGCCGTCCGGACGGCGCTGACGGGCGGGCCGTGGTGGACGACTGCCGCGTGCCTGTTCCTCTCGTTCCTGGCGCACGCGACGGAGCTCGGACTGCGTCTGCGAACTGCCACCAAAGCGTGCGCCGCCTGCGGCAACGCACCCGGATCGGCTGGCGGAACAATGCCGAAAACCGTCGCGTTCCCGAGCCATGAGTTAATATAGTTCCAGATTTCTGATCGTGTGGAGAACAGGTGTGATGCATCGCCTCGTCGCCCTCGGCCTCGGCCCTGGCCTTCTCCTATGCTCCGCGATCGAGCCGGCAGCCGCCCAGGACGCCCAGGCCGCGTTGATCAAGCGCGGCGAGTATCTCACCACCGCGGGCGATTGCGTCGCCTGTCATACCGCTCCCGGCGGCAAGCCGTTTGCCGGCAACTATGTCCTCGATACGCCCATCGGCAAGATCCGCACGCCCAACCTGACACCCGACAAGGAGACGGGGCTCGGCAATTGGAGTGCCGACGAGTTCTACCGCGCCTTCCACGACGGCATCACCAAGGACGGATCGTATCTCTACCCGGCGTTCCCCTTCGCCTGGTACACGAAGGTCACCCGGGAGGATGCCGACGCGATCTTCGCCTACCTCCAGTCCCTCGAAGCCGTGCGCGAGGTCCGCAAGCCTTCCGAGATCCCGTTTCCGTTCAACATCCGCACGGCTCTGATCACGTGGCGCACGGCGTTCTTCACGCCGGGGGAGTTCAAGCCCGACCCTGAATCGTCCGCCGAAGTGAACCGGGGCGGCTACCTCGTGGAAGGGTTGGGCCATTGTGGCATGTGTCACAACGCCAACAAGATCGTCGGCAACAGCGGCTTGGCGGGCAAGCTCGGCGGTGGCGTCATCGACGGCTGGTATGCGCCCAACATCACGCCCGACGACCACACGGGCATCGGCGCCTGGACCGATGAGCAGGTGGTGACCTATCTCAAGACCGGAACCGCTCCGGGTGACCGCCCCGGCGTCGCCGCTGGCCCCATGCGCCAGACGATCCAGGAATCCCTGTCCAAGATGACCGATGCCGACCTCAAGGCGATGGTCGCGTATCTGCGCACACAGAAGGCCAAGGAAACCTACAAGACCAAGGATCTCCAGGCTTTCAACGCGGCCGGAGCGCCGGGCGCCGGGACTTACCTGAGCTACTGTTCCTCGTGTCATAAACCGGACGGCAAGGGCGTCGAGGGCGCGATTCCGGCTCTCGCCGGCAACACTTCGGTTCAGGCACAAGGGCCCGAGACGGTGATCCGCGTCATCCTGGGCGGCCTCGCCGCCCAGAACGATTACGCCCCGATGCCCGCCATCGGCGCCGGCATGACCGATGCGGAGGTGGCCGACGTCACCGATTACATCCGCAATGCCTGGGGCAACAGCGCCCCCGTCATCACCGAACGCGGCGTGGTGGCCGCGGCGCGGGAGAAGACGCAGACCATGCTGGCCGGCAGTGCGCCATGCGCCGAGGTCGCGCAGCCCGAGGTCGCCAAGGCCCTCGATGAAGCCGGGGCTGACGAAGCTCTGAAAGGCCTGACGCCGGCCGACTTCATTCCGCGTCTCGACGCTCTCTTGCCCCGCATCAAGGCGGCGGCCCCGGGAGCCAAGGACGACGACATCGTCAACGCGGTCACCACGGCCTTCTGCAAGGCGAGCCGTGACGATCCGGCCTACCGGAAAACCGGCTGGCATGCAGTCATCGGAAGTTTTTCGAATGTCGCCTATAGTCAGATCAAGAATCCAGAGAAGCAGGCTTCGACCCCTGGACCGATTTCTCCCGGAGCGCCCCGTCCGAACTAGACTCGCGACTGCAGCTGGGGGTGGAATTCCATCGAACTTGTTTGCGATCACGGGGCTGTGATCGCAAAGCGTTTGTACGGTATCGCTTCGTAAATCTCTCCCGCTCACTGTGCTTGGTGAGGAGTTCAGCGAAGGACGATGCGCGTGACAGCGAGTGCCGAGAGCGCGACGGAATTGGCGCGGCGCGAAGTGCGCAGCGAAACGAACTGGATCGCGACGATTCGGTTTCGCGACGGCACAGAGGTTCCGTGCACCGTGAAGGACGTATCGAAATCGGGTGCGAAGATTGGCGTTCCGGCGAGTTTGGCGTTGCCGGATGTCTTCATGCTGCGGATCATCGGCCGCGATTTCCTCTGCCTCGTCCGTCTGGCCTGGCGCCGGGGTGATTACGTCGGCGTGCGGATCGAGCGTGTCGGCAAGGTGCCGACGCCGGCTGCCCCGGTGGAGGCGCCGGTGCTTACCCCTACCCCGCCCGTGAACGAGCCGCAGAGCACGCCCTCGTCCGGGGGCCTTCGGCGCGCACGCGGTATCTCGGCGTTCTAGGCTTCTGCCCGCTCGTTTCGAGCCGGATCGGGGATGTGGGTCACGCGCCTTCCGAACAACCGGCCTTCGCATCGTCGAAGCGCTCTACAGCGAAGACGGCACGCCTCACGCGCGAAGGCTCGGCATATCCGACCGCTGCGGTTTCCGGGCCGCGTGAACCGCAGCGCCGGTCTCACAACATCTCCGGTACGGCCTGTGCGGGCGGGCGCTGGAGCACCCGCCAGATCAGTCCCACCAGTCCCACCAGTCCAACACCGGCCAGAGACAGGGGCATCGCCCCGAGGGCGAGGCCTTCTTCGCCGTACCTGACACGCAACGCACCCGTCATGGCCAAGCCCCATCCGGAGGCGATCCAGGCGAGGGTGAAGACGGCCGTCCGTTCGCGCGCCGTCGTGCGCGCCATGAGATCGGGGGCGAGGAGCGCCAAGCCGACACCGAGGATCGGAAGATCGTAATCGTAGGCGTAGGGGCTCACCAGAAGGCTCGCGACGGCAGTGAGCCCGATCACCTGGCGGGTCGGCATCCGGCGGCGGATGGCGAGGGCCACGAGACCGAGGGCGAGGAATGCGACGCAGGCCTGAACCGCCATGGCCACCGCGGCGGACGCGCCGAGGGTCCGCACGACGGCATAGGCCGAGATCATCCGGAACAGGGGATAGAGCCCCTGTTCCAGGAAGGCCCCCGCCTCGGCGACACCACCGAGGAACGCCCTCCAGACGGACGGGCCGAGCACCAGGGTGGCGAGCGCGGCCGATGCGCCCGCCACGCCCGCGGCGATGAGTGCCGTGCGCCAGTCGCGGGTCATCGCGGCCTGGAGCGCGAAGCCGACGGCGAGATGCGGCTTGATCGCCATCAGGCCCAGGGGCAGCCCGGCGCGCGGGTCGTGGCGCGCGAGATAGAGGCAGGCCAGGCCGATGAGGCTGCCGCTCAGGAACCCGTTCTGGCCGCAGGCGATGGTGACGATCAAGGCGGGAAACACGAGGGCGAGGAGCGCGCCGAGATGCTGTGGGGCCAGACGCCGCAGGACCATCAGATAAGCCGCCAGGGTGCCGCCCGTGAACAGCAGGTAGGCCAGTCCACGGGGGAGGAGCGCGAAGGGCGCCACCACCAGGTTGAAGACGGGCGGGTAGGTCCAGGGCAGGAAGGTATCGGGCGCCCCGAGGGTGCGCTGTGCCAGAAGCAGCGTCGTGAAATGGTACGCCTGTTCGACCTCTCCGCGCCAGACAAGGCGGCCCGCGATCAGGAACGCGTCGAAATCGATGAGCGCCGTGATCCGCCCGAGCGGTGGCCAGGTGAGCTCGATCGCCTTCGTGACCAGCAGCACGAAGAGGAGAGAGAAGATCACCCTTTGTAGCAGGGGCGACCGGATCGGATCCGCGACGGATCGGGCGACGGCCGGATCGTCGGAGGTTCCGGCCAGGGCAGTGCGCATGATCTTCGTCTCGGTTGGGACCGGCGGCGAGCCGAACCCCGTCATCGTGCGCCGACCCTTGCCGATAGTCCTTTAAGAGTCCGTGAAATGGGCCGTGCCGCTGCTTTGCGTGGGCCCTCGGCGGATCGCTGGCGCGGGCCGGCGGACGTGATAGGACATCGGCACGTCGGCGGCGGGGTGCGGCCCGCGTTGCGCAGGTGCGGCCGATCCATGTCGGCGGTGGGCACCATCGGAGAGGATCGAGATCGTGCGTTCTGGACTTGCCGTCTTCCTCGGCGCCCTCCTCGGGGCGGCCCTCTTCGGTTCGGTTCCGGCCCGGGCGCAGCTCGATATCGACGATCTCGTTCCCTGCGCGCAGGAAGGGCAGGTCTGCCGCATGCCCCACGCGACCAACGTCTATTTCGGCGTCACCGGCCGCACGAACGGGCGCCCCTTCCCGCAGGGCGGCTCGATCCTGTGCGCCGTCTCGACCTTCGGCGATCCGGCTCCGGGCCTCAGCAAGATGTGCTGGTACGCGCCGCTGGCCGCCTCCGGCCGTCGCGAGGAGCCCCGGGGACGGGATCTTCGCGATGACGACGGGCGTGGCCGCCGCGACAATCGCCGGGACGAGCGCGACGACGACCGTGATGATCGCGTCCGCGGTCGGGGCGATTCCGAGCGCCGGTCGGACGGCTACGACCGGCGCGGCTCGGATGCCTACGAGCGTCCCCGGCGCGATCGGGATTCCGGCCGGTACTGAATCTGTGGCTCGGTCACGCTCCGGCGGGGCGACCAGCCGCGTCGGCGCTCCGATGAACGTCAGGCGGCACCCGCATGCGGCGCCGGCACCTCCGTCGAGATGGCGTCCACCGTTCGCTGGGGCGGGCTGCCCAGGCCGTCCGAGCGGACGATGCGGATCTGCTGGTTGATGGGCTGCATGTTGCCGTAGGGCGTCGAGAATGCGATCTCGGCGGCATCCCGGCCGACGCCGATGCGGACGAGACCGTCGAGGTCGGCCTGTCGCGTCGCGTCGAACAGCCACCAGCGCCCGTCGAGATAGGCCTCGAAAACCGCGTGGAAGTCGCTCGGCACGAGGCCGTGGGCGTAGCAGCTCACGAAGCGGGCGGGGATGCCGAGCGCCCGGCAGAACGCCGTGCCGATATGTGCGAAGTCGCGGCAGACGCCGGCGCGCTTCAGCAGGCTCTCGTCGGCGGTGGTCTCGCCGTCGCTGGTGCCGGGCTGGTAGGTCAGGTGGTCGTGGATCCAGTTGCAGATCTGGTTCACGCGGGCATGGCCCTTGGGCAGGGCGCCGAACTCGGCCTGGGCGAAGGGTGTCAGGCGGTCCGACGAGACGAAGCGGCTCGGCAGCAGGAAGGGCAGGATGTCGAGGGGCAGTTGGCCGATCGGCGTCTCGTTGATGGTGGCCGGGTCGGCCCGGTGGACGGTGAGTTCGACCTCGGCGTTGTATTCCAGCGCGAACTGCCCCATCGGCACGTTGACGCCGAGATAGCGGTTCAGGAGATCGGGCGTCGTGTAGATGTCGCGCTTGAGATTGGGGGTCAGCACCAGGGATTCACTGAGGATCTCCAGGCTCCGCAGCTTGGCGACTTCCAGGTTGAAGATGAAGGTCGTGTCCGAGAGGATGTTGTACGACAGGCTGCAGCCGAGGGTGTAGCGCATGGAAGCTCCTTCCTTTGTGCCCGCACGGGTGCAAGCCTTTGTGCCCGCACGGGTGCAAGGATTACGCCCGTTCGGACGGAAAAGCTCCGCGATCGAGCCACCCCTGCCCTCCCCGCGCGCCATGCTCGGATCGCTCAGGCCCGGGGCAGCAGGATCACCGTGAGGGAGCGCACGCCCTGCGCCCCATGGATCAGCACACCCTCGATATCGGCGGTGGCCGAAGGGCCGGTGTGGAGCACGGCGTAGGCGGCGCGGCCGAAATCGGGCCGGCGATAGGCCGCCTGGATGTTGACCAGGATATCGGCCGGATCGAGCAACACCACGAGGTGCTGGGCGAGGTAGGCCACGGCGTTCACCTGCAACTCGTCCTGGGTGAACAGCACCGAGCCGGTCTCGGCGACACCGAACACCGCGCGCACGATGGCGACATCGACGTCGGCGAGGTCCTGCGGGCGGGCGACCGCTCCGAGATCACGGTTTCCCGTGATCTCCGGCACGGCGGAGGCGATGACGGCCGCCGTGTCGAGACGCTCGCGCACGGCGGCGAACGGATCGGCGCCTGGGACCGGGGCGGCGATGCGGCCGCCCATGCGCTTCAGGCGCTCGCCGAACTCCGCCACGTGGTCGTCGCCCACGAGGGGGGGAAACACCGGCACCTCCGGCAGGGGATGGTCGCCCGCCGGGCGGTTCTTCCGGATGCGGGCCAGGGTGTCGTCACGGGCGCTCATTTGGCGCCGTCCTGCTTGGTCATCCGGTTCTGCTTGTACCAGCTATGGAAGCTCTGGCGCGGGGTCTCGGGCATCTCGCGGCCCTTCCCCCAGGTGTTGAGCGGGTTGTAGACGGCGAAGCGCGGCAGGGCCCTGAGGGCGGAATCGGCCGCCCCGATGGCGGCGCGGTAGGCGGCCGGCCGGCTCAACACCTGACCCGCCGCCTTCATCATTCCCTGCTTTAGCAAAGGAATCTGGTGCTCCTCGGCCAGGACCTTGCGCCACGCGAAGATCTGCTCGTGAATGTTGATCTTCACCGGGCAGACGTTGGTGCAGGAGCCGTTCATGGTCGAGGAGAACGGCAGGGTCGAATACTTGCGCTTGTTGAAGGTCGGGTCGATGATGAGCCCGATGGGTCCCGAATAGGTGGCGCCGTAGGACAGGCCGCCCGAGCGCCGGTAGACCGGACAGGTGTTCATGCAGGCGCCGCAGCGGATGCATTTGAGCGAGGTCCAGAACTCCTCCATCCCGAGGCGCTCGGAACGGCCGTTGTCGACCAGCACCATGTGCATTTCGGTGCCTTCACGCGGCCCCCTGAAATGCGAAGTGTACTGGGTGATCGGCGAGCCCAGCGCCGAGCGCGACAGCAGGCGGATGAACACGCCGAGATGCTCGATGCGCGGGATCAGCTTCTCGATGCCGATGGAGTGGATCTGAAGCTTGGGCACGTTGCCCGAGAGGTCGGCATTGCCCTCGTTGGTGCAGGTGACGACGGTGCCGGTTTCCGCGATGGCGAAGTTGCAGCCGGTCATCCCCGCATCCGCCTCCAGGATGAGGGGACGCGTGTGCATGCGCTGGCTCTCGGCCAGGTAGTGAGCGTCGTCGTTCTCCGGGTCGGTGCCCATGGTCCGGGCGAAGACTTCCGCCACGTCGAACCGGGTCTTGTGCACCGCCGGCACGACGACGTGGCTCGGCTCCTCGTTGTCGAGTTGCTGGATGCGCTCGCCGAGATCGGTCTCGATCACTTCGATGCCGGTGCCGGCCATGTAATGGCGAAAGCCGCACTCCTCCGTGAGCATGGATTTGGACTTGATCAGCGTCTTCGCGCCGTGATCCTTGAGAATGCCGTGGACGATGCGGTTGTGGTCGGCCCCGTCCGCCGCCCAGTGGACGTGAACACCGTTGGCCCGGGCGTTCGCCTCGAACTCCTCGAGGTATCTGTCGAGGTTCGACAGGGTGTGGGTCTTGATCTGGGAGGCGAGTTCGCGAAGCTCCTCCCATTCGGGAATGCCGAAGGCCGCGACATCGCGCTTGCCGCGCAGGTCCCACAGGCGGGCATCGTGCGCCTTCTGGTGCAGGGGGGCGGCCAGAAAGCGCTCGGCGGCCTCGGCCTGGTCGATGGGCCGGTCGCCGCGGATCTTCGCGCCGCGGGGCTGCGGTTCGCGGGGCGCCTTCACCGCCACAGGCTTCGTCGCGGCTTCCGCGTGCTGGAGGCGCCGGCCGTCCTGGCCGTGGTCGCTCTCGGGAGCCGTCTCGCGCAGGCCCTGATCCTCGATGCTCATGCGGCGGCTCCGTTGAGGATGCGGGCGATGTGGATGAACTTCAGGGGCGTGCCGAGCCGGGCGGCGCAGCCCTTCTGGTGCATCATGCAGGAGGAATCGGCCGAGACCACGTAGGCGGCGCCGGCCTGGGCGTGGTCGGTCACCTTGTCGTAGCCCATCTTGGCCGAGACGGCCGGCTCGAACACCGAGAAGGTGCCGCCGAAGCCGCAGCACTCGTCGGGGCGGGCGGGCGTGACGATCTCGATGCCCTTGACCTTGCTGAGGAGGTCGAGGGGCTTGGAGTAGTAGGGCTTGTTCAGCTCGGACGGCCGGGCGTGGTGGATGCCCCGCAGGGCGTTGCAGTTCGAGTGGTAGCCGACCTTGTGCGGGAAGGAGGCCCAGGGGAATTCCTCGACCTTCAGGATGTCGTGCAGGAATTCCACCAGTTCGAAGGTCTTTGCCCGGACATCCTTCACGTCGTCCGTCTGCGGGATGGCGGTCAGGTGCTCGCGGACCTGATGCGCGCACGAGCCCGACGGCGTGACGACGTAGTCGAACCCGGTGAAGTTCTTCACGAACAAGGCTTCGGTGGCGGCCGCCTCGGCATGGCAGCCGGTGTTGGTCATCGGCTGGCCGCAGCAGGTCTGGTCGAACGGGTAATGGACGTCGAGGCCGAAGCGTTCGAGCAGTTCGAGGGTGGCGATGCCCACCTCCGGCTCGAAGGCATCGACGTAGCACGGCACGAACAGTCCGATGCGCATGGCGTTTTTCTTCATTTCGTGGGCGGCGCCGGAGCGCCGCCCACCCTGGAAACATTCGAAACGATGGTTCCGGTTCTAGCGAAGCAAGTTCGTCTTGGCGAGGTCGAGGACGGAATCGCCGCGCCCGCTCATGACCGCACGCATGACGTAGAGGCTGAACCCCTTGACCTGCTGACCGTCGATCTTGGGCGGCATCGACAGCTCCTGGCGGGCCACCACCACATCGAGGAGCGCGGGGCCGTCATGGGCCAGCACCTCCCGCACGGCGCCCTCCAGTTCGGCCGGGTCCTCGACCCGCACGGCATGGATGCCCGCACCCCGGGCCATGGCGGCAAAGTCCGGATTGTCGAGGGCGACCCCGGTCTCGATGTAACCGGCAGCCTTCATCTCCATCTCGACGAAGCCCAGCGTGCCGTTGTTGAACACCACCACCTTCAGGGGGAGCTTCTCCTGTCGCAGCGTCAGCAGGTCGCCCATCAGCATGGTGAAGCCGCCGTCGCCCGAGAGCGAGACCACCTGCCGCCCCGGCTGCGCCGCCTGCGCACCGATGCCCTGCGCCATGGCGTTGGCCATGGAGCCGTGGACCCACGAGCCCAGCAGGCGGCGCTTGCCGTTCATCTTGAGGTAGCGCGCCGCCCAGATCGTCGGCGTGCCGACATCGGCGGTGAAGACCGCGTCCTCGGCGGCCGCTTCGCTCAGGAGCTTGGTGAGGTATTGCGGGTGGATGTGGTTCGTTCCGGCCTTCAGTCCGAACCAGCCCTTCTTCGGGGCGCCGGTGGCGAGGTCGTCCAAGTCCTCGCGGGCCTTGGCGTAGTGCTTGAGCGCCGCGTCGAGGTGCTTGCGGTCGTCCTTCGGGGCGAGCTTCGGCATCAGGGCCGCGATCGTGTCCTTCACGTCGCCGACGAGGCCGAGATCGAGCTTGCACCGGCGGCCGAGCTGTTCGGGGCGGAGATCCACCTGGGCGATCTTCGCATCCGTCGGGTAGAACTGCCGGTAGGGAAAGTCGGTGCCGAGCATCAGCAGGGTATCGCAGCCCATGATGGCGGCGTAGCCCGACGAGAAGCCGATGAGGCCCGTCATGCCGACATCGTAGGGGTTGTCGTACTCGACGAACTCCTTGCCGCCGAGCGCGTGGACGATGGGGCTCTTCAGGGTCTCGGCGAGCTGCAGCAACTCGGCATGCGCTCCGGCGCAGCCCCGACCGCACAGGAGTGTGACGCGGCGCGAACCGTTGAGGAGGTCGGCCAAGGCGTCGAGTTCCCGGGTGGCGGGGCGCACCATCGGCTTTCTCGGAATCAGGCCGGCATTCGGCGCGATGTCCCGCTCCGGCGCGTCCTTCAGGGCGACATCGCCCGGGATCACCACCACGGCGACGCCGGACAGCCCGATGGCCGCCCGCATGGCGTTCTCCAGAACCTGTGGCAGTTGCGAGGGGTCCGAGACCATCTCGCAGTAATGGCTGCATTCGCGGAACAGGTTTTCGGGGTGGGTCTCCTGGAAGTACCCGGAGCCGATCTCGGCAGACGGGATGTGGGCCGCGATGGCAAGCACCGGCGTCCGCGAGCGATGGCAATCGAACAGGCCGTTGATGAGGTGCAGGTTGCCCGGGCCGCACGAGCCGGCACAAACGGAGAGTGCGCCGGTGATCTGGCTCTCGGCTCCGGCCGCGAAAGCCGCGACCTCCTCGTGGCGCACATGCACCCACTCGATGGTGTCGCGGGCCCGCAGGGATTCCGTCAGGGCGTTCAGGCTGTCGCCGACGAGGCCGTAGATCCGGGCGACGCCCGCCTGCTCGAGGGTCTCGACGATAAGGTCTGCGACGGTGACGATCTTCATGGGCTTGATCCCTCTGCTGGGATTTCAAACCGTACGGGATCGCCGCGCGTTCCCGGATTGCTGCGTTGCGGCAAAGTCAAGCGCGCTGTCCGCCGGGCCGTCGCGGAAATTGCCGGCGGACGGAGGTGGTGCGCGGCCAAACCCCGAAGTGTCTGCGCCGAACGTCGCCGCAGCCGGTTCTTGCACCGCGCAACGACCTCGGACGCTCCGAGACGAACACCCGGAGGGTATCGTCACCGACAGCTATTCGTTGGTAAAGTATTTGTTCGTGAGGTAGGCGACCTCGGTGCGGTTCTTGGCCTTGAGCTTCTTCATGATGTTGCGAACGTGAACCTTTACGGTACTCTCGCACATGTTGAGTTCGTAGGCGATGATCTTGTTCGGCGTGCCTTTCCGCAGGGCGCGGGCGACGCTCATCTGTCGCGGGGAAAACGCTTCATCGTCCGTCCTCACCGGTTGTGGCTTCGCGGAAGCGTTGGCCAGGGCGTTCAGCATGCAGGCCGCGGGCACATAGACGCCGCCGGCACGGACGAGATGCAGGGCCTGCACGGCAACGTCGAGGGAGCTGGTCGTCGGGATATAGCCCTTCACGCCCAACTGAAGAATCTTGACGATGGTTTCGGGGCTCTCGCTGTCCGACATCACCATGGTCGGGATCGTCTCGTTCCAGGCGCCGAGCTCGGCCAGGTCGTGGCTGATGGCGGCGAGGTCCGCGTCCGCCGCCTGGTGTCCAGGCAGGCAGAACACCACGAGGCAGGCAGCCAGACGCGAGACCTCGCTCTTCCATTGGTCGAGACTCGGATACAGTTCGAAGGTCGAGATCTTGTCGGCAGTGCGAAGCGAGGCGAGGAGGCACTGTCCGACCAGAGGACGGCGATCGATTAGAATGATCGTGTTGCCGATCGCGTTGGCCAGAACCACGCCGGCCGCCGTCAGGTCATTCTCCGAGGGGAGCGTATGATGACGATTCAAGTGACTTTCGAACTTGAAATTTTGTCCGGACGAGAGGCCGGCACGCACAATATCAATATTGCTCATGATAAAGCCCCTCTTTAATATAAATCTAGATACCAATACTATTTTCTGACAATTTTTAGTTTTTGCCCGAGCCTTGACGCTCGTACCCATCTCCACGATCCGACACGCCATCGGCGATGAGAGATGTTAGTGAAATCTTAACGGATTTGTCAAGCTAACTCATTACCCCTTTTGGCGTATTCGCGTCCTTGTCCTGGTGTTCGTCTGGTCGAATGCCTTGGGATGGAATCACCGAATGCAGTCTCGGCCGTGTTTTCGATGAAATGGTGCCTATCGCATTTCTCCAGCCGCGGACGACAAACCCATTCGTAGGAGCCATGTCTTCTGTCGGTTTCTCATCATCGGGAAAAAGGATCGTCCTTCGCGGGGCCGACCCATACGCTTCAGTTCGAGTTCCTGGGGGCGGCAGTCGACGGCGATACTGATGACGCAACGGTCGTCCACTGCCGCCCCCGCTTCCACCCGTCGCGATCGCCGGCTTCCTGTGTAGGGCGTTGCTGGGTTTCCCCGGCATCCCGACGGGGGCCTGGAGGGCGCTCCCCAGGGCTGTCCTGGTCCTGGCTGCCGCGATGGCGGCGGCCGCCCCGCAGCCGACGAGGGTGCGCTGGTCGCTCCGGCGCAGCTCGTCTCGCCTTCGCCGCCCTCGTGGCGGTGGGCGCGAGCGACCGCCACGGCTGGGGGGGCACCCTGGCGGTCCTCATCTGCCGTATCGCCTCCACGTTCGCCCAACGCTTCGCCGAGGCACCGTCGACGGCGGGCCTCATCCGGTTTCGCCGCGCCCCAGTGGCCGGCGTCACCGTGGGCTGAACAGCCGATCGCCCGCATGCAGAGACGAAGTCAGTAATCATCCGCACCCGAAACATGCCGCATCCGGCGGCGGGCTTGGGATTCGCTCACCTTGAGACTTAAATTCTCCGTTGCGAGATGATAGTGTCCGTCTTACGGCGAAACATCGCTGCATTTGATGTCTGCTTTTGGACGTACGGATATCCCGGGTGTTCTAATCCCGACGACAGATTTCAAGGGAGGTCTGAGCCGATGTGGGCCCTCGTTCATGACAATGGCAGTTCCACACCGGACCCCATCGCCGATGAGCGGGAAGCGGTGCGCGCGCATCTCCGCAAGATTTTGAAGCGCCTGTCGCGGAGCGGGAAATCGAACGACAATCAGCCCTAGATGCCATGGCGCGTCGCCTGTGCCGCTCGACGGCACTGGATCTCCGCAAATAGATCGCGCACTCGAGCCCCTTCTCCGGGGTAGAAGGCACTGGCCTGGCTCGTATAAGTCTCGCCTCCGGGGCGACAGGATCGATGTTCATACTCGGGCCGAACCGCCTGCGGCTCGCCTTGGGGAACGACGGGATCCGATGTGCATCGCGATCTCGATGCGCGTTCTCCGGTGCAGCTTGCGCGTGGATCGTGCAGGGTGGGCCTACCGACGCACGTCGATCGGGATGAAACCGTGATACCGGTCCGTACCTCCAAAGTGCATGCTCCGGAAGTATATTGCAATGATATCGGCCTGATCAATGTCAGACAGTAAATTAATTTATATGATCTGATGAGTATCGGTCGGATTTGGTACGGGAGCCTTCTCCGGATACGAAGGTATTCTTCCCGTTGTCGAGATGCAGCCTGCATCCATGGGAGGTTGAATTGCAGTCTCGCTTTCACTTCGACCTTGAGAACAAGCGTGAGGCGATCCGCGACGAGGAGGGCGTTCTGGCGGCCGATCTTGCGTGCGCGCTCGAACAGGTCGTCTCCGGCGTCGAGGAGATGCGCGCCTCCGGTGAATTGGAGGGGGCCGGCCGGGGCTGGTTCCTCGTCGTCCGGGACGCGGACGGCATCGTCAGGAAGCGTGTGCCGGTCTGAGCGACATCGCCCATCAGACAGGCCGAGCCCCCGCATCCGCCTGACCGCTGGGCATCCGCCTGACCGCCCGGCATGGACGGCAACCCGCTGCCCCGGAAGCACCGGGGAAATGAGACCGGGTCCGCCGGTCCGATCCAATGCACCGATCAGGCGCGAGCACCGGCCCGGCCGCTCGCACGGTACAGGAAGGCGGCGGCCGGGGAGCCCGCACGGCGGAGTGCGGCGACGTTCACCCGATTGAGGACGGTGCCCAGCAGCTTGTCCCGAAGCAGGCCGGCTTGCGCGACGCCGATACCCAGATGCTCCGCCTCGACCTGTCCCCAGCCCGCGACCAGGATGACGCCGCCGAGATACTGTACCGCCGCTCGCACCTCGGCGCCGGACGCGAGGGGGGCGAGGTCGCAGATGACGTAATCGTAGTCCTTCTTCGTCCCCTTGAGCAGGGTGTGCATCGCCTCGGTCCAGATCGGCGCGCTGCAGTGGGACGTGGCGTGGCCGATGGGCAGGAAGTGGAGCCCGTCCGCGGGGTCGGTCTGCACGAGGTCGGCGGGCCGCGCCTTGCCGACCGCGAGGCATTCGATCAGGCCGTCCTGCGACTGGCGCAGCAGCCGCTTCGTGAGCCCGGAATCCGTGGCGTTGCAGTCGATGAGCAGCACCCGCTCGCCGCACGCCGCGATGACGTGCGCGAGGTTGGCGGCCACCGTGGAGGCGCCCTCCCCCGGGAAGGTCGAAGTCACACCGATCCAGCGCGGAACCCGGCCGGCGAGGCCCGCGTCGATGGCGACCTTGGCGTGGCTCATGGTCTGGGCGAAGGCCGAGAACGGATGCTTCGCGGCGTAGCCGCTGAGCGGAAGCTGCCGCAGCAACGGGCCCTTGCGGCGCAGGCGCTCGCGCCAGCTGCGCAACCGCGCGACACGGTGCAGCCGCGGCACGATGCCGAGACATTCGGCCCCGGTGGCCCGCACGATCTGCTCGGGGCTCTGCACGGTGCGGTCGAGCATCTGCCGCAGCAGGGCGTAGGTGACCCCGAAGGCGCATCCGGCCAAGGCCGCGAGCGCGACGATCAGGAGACCGCGCGGGTTGCTCTTGTCGGTGGGAGGGGCGCCCTGGGCGATGATGCGCGTCTTCGGCCCGACATCGCGCAGACGCTCGCGCAGCCAGATGCTCGCCGATTGCGCCGCCTCGATCCGCGCGGCGACCTGATCGTCGACATAGGCTCGAGCGATCTCGTTGGCGATCCGCGCCGCCTCTTCGGGATCCGGGGCGGTGGCGACGATCATCACGATGTTGCTCATGCCGACCCGTTCGACGCTGTAATCCTGCTGCAGCCGTCGCATGGCAGCGCGACGCATCTCCCCCGGGTTGCGGGGCCCATCCGCTGCGGCGGGCTGGAGCGCCTCCGCGATGCCGCGCAATGCGCCGTCGAGGGGGCTGCGTGCCGCACCGTCCGGTTCTTCGGGGATGAGCCCGGAGACCCAGCTCGCGGCGCCTTCACGGAGCCGCTCGACGAGACCGGGCATCTCCGTGCTGCTCTCGGCGAGCCGCAGACGATCGACCACCGCAAGGGCGATCCTCTCGGAGCGCACGATCTGCATCTGCGTCTCGAGGAAGGACGGATCGGGCAGCGATTCGGCGAAGAGCGCGTCGTCCCGGCTGAAGGTCAGCTTCAGGTTCGTCAGCAGGAGTTGGGTGTGCGACTTGTAGATCACCGGTCGCATGACGACGTAGACCGCCGCCAGCGCCGCGCAGACCAGCGCCAGCTTGACGATGAGACCGAGCCGGCGGTGGACCGCGCTCATCATCCAGCGCCAGTCGATCGTTTCGCCCTCCCCCCCGAGGAAGAGCGGGTTGCCCACGAGGCTGGCGGGACTTCCCTTGACGTGCAGCATCGTTCTCGGCCTTCGATTGAAGCGGGTTTCGTCGGGGGCGTCAGGGCCGTTTCGCCCCGGGTTGCCCGTATGAATACCTGCCGCGGAGCGTCCGGCGCCCGGCTCTCCCTCGGCGGTTTCAGCGCACCACGTCGGCGGTGCGCTTCGCCCGCGCCTCCTCGGCGACGCGCGGGACCGGGGGGCGGGTCTGAGCCATGGCGGGCGTCGATCCCTCGCGGCGCTGCAGCTGCACCTTGAGGATGTCCCCGGGCAGCACGGGCGTCGTCTCGAACGCCTCGAACTCCCGGGTCTCGCCATCCTCGACCCGCACGACCGAGAACGTGAAGTGCACGGTGGGCTCGCCCCGAGCGCTCAAGGTGCCTTCGCCGGCCTGAGCGAGGCTTTCGCGCACGATGCGCTCCGCCGAGGCGATCCGGCCGTTGGTCTCGGTGATCTGCGTCTGGGTTTCCAGAAGGTCGCGCAGGGCGGCCACCGTACGCTCGGAGCGAACGGTGGCGAGGGTCCGCTCGGCGGTGTTGATGTTCTGGCGGGCCCGCAGGGCCAGGGTGTCGAACTCCTTCTGCTCGCGCTCGATCTGGGCCAGGGTGCGCTCCAGCGGCAGGACGCGCGACGTCGCGGTCAGGCCGCGGACGATGAGATCACGCACTTCGGCAAGCTCGCGCAGGACCGACTGCCGGAGCTTCTCCGTCGCCTCGCGCTGTCCCTTGAGGGAGACGATCTCGTCTTGATGCAGGGTGATGGACTGCTGCAGGGCCCGCAATTCGCTCTGCTGGTGCCCGCGCTGAGCGCGCAGCATCGACTGTTCGCTGCCGGAAAGGCCCGGCGCGGTCTCAGGCGCGGCTTCCGCCCCACCGATGGCGGCGGCCGGTTTCTCGAGCCAGGCGATCTCGGCCTTGAGCCGCGTCTCGCGGGCGGCGAGTTCCCGGCTCCTCTGGGCGAGGATCGGCAGCTCTCCCTCGGTCTTCAGCCGCTCTTGGACCACCGAGAAGGTCATTGCGTCCGGCCGGCGGTAGGCCCCCCCGGCGATGCTGACGGCGTTGAGCACCAGCATGCCCGGCCGATAGGCGTACTCGCCCGAGCGCTCGACGCTTCCGATGATGTAGTAGGGGCGGTACTGCGCCACCCCGACGGCGGTGTTCGGCGGTTCCGACAGGCCGGCTCGCGTCCTGAGGCGCGTCGAGATCTCCTGGGCGAGGTCGGCCGGCTGGAGGCCGGAGACCGGCACGTCGCCGATGAGCGGCAGCGAGATCAGCCCGTCCGCGCCGACGGTGAATTCGCCGGTGAGGGCCGGCCATTCGTAGACGTGGATGCGCAGGCGGTCCTGGGCGCCGAGCCGGTACTGCACGGCATCGGTGGCCCGAAGCGGGGTCGATCCGATGACGCACAGCCCGAGGCACAGGGCGGCGCGCAGGTGATTGACGGACGAGGTGATGCTTGAGGGGAACATGGCCAACCCATCGCTGCCGGTCGCCGGAGGATCATAGCTGCGGCCAAGATCGGGCCCGGACTCGGCCATTCGAGGATCGGAGCGCAAAGGACGGATCACTCGTGGGACAGGGATCCGTCCAATGGGGCCGGGACTACCCCCTTGGACTGAGGGCCCGGCGCGGGGCGGTCGCACGGTGACTTCCAGCCGGGATTTCCGGGACGGCGTAGGGCCGGCCCCCGGCGAATCGCTCGCCGTGAAGCCGGCCCCGTGATGGCCGGTCCGCATGCCGTCGATGGGCATCGCGGGTGTCGTCGGAACCCGGCGTGCCCCCTTCGCTCGGGAACGCCGCCGATCTGAGACGCCCCGGTGATTTGGGACGCTCCGCCGGCTCGGCGATACGGCGTCCGGCCGCTTCAGCCGGATGCCGTATCGCGCACCGAACCCGCGCGGGCCCGGAGCGCGTTGCGCCGCTGGGCGGCACGGTCGGAGACGCTCGCCAGCGCCGCTCCGGCGGCGGCGCCGTCGGCGAGGTGGCGGGCCAGCGCCCGTGCCGTGGGGAAGCGGAACAGGTCGGTGATGGCGAGACGGGGCGCGAGGCCGGCTTTCAGGTCGCGATGGGCCTGAACCGCGAGGAGCGAGTGACCGCCCAGGGCGAAGAAGCTGTCGCCCGGACCGACCCGCTCCAGGCCGAGCACCCGGCGGAAGACTTCGGCGATCGCGACTTCGAGGGCGTTGCCCGGCTCGCCGGCCTCCGCGACCGCGGGCGCCACCATCGCCGCGACGGGCGCCGGCAGCGCCTTGCGGTCGATCTTGGCGTTGGGCGTCAGCGGAAGGCGGTCGAGGGCGACGAAATGGGTCGGGACCATGATCTCCGGCAGGGTGCGGCCGAGCGCTGTGTGCAACGTCTCCGCCGCCGGGGCCGGCCCGTCCGGGACGAGGTAGCCGACGAGGCGCTGATCGCCCGGCCTGTCCTCCCGCACGGTGACGACCGCCTCACGCACCCCCGGACAGGCCCGCAGGGCCGCCTCGATCTCCCCGAGTTCGATCCGGTGGCCGCGCAGCTTCACCTGATGGTCGAGGCGTCCGAGGAAATGCAGGGTGCCGTCCGCCTCGAACTGCGCCAGATCGCCGGTCCGGTAGAGCCGTCCGCCCGACACGAAGGGATCGTCGAGGAAGCGCTCGGCCGTGAGGTCCGGGCGATCGAGGTAGCCCCGCGCGACCCCGGCGCCCCCGATGTAGAGTTCGCCCGGGCAGCGGGGTGGCATGGGCCGCATCCGCGCGTCGAGGACGTAGAGCCGCGTGTTGGCGATGGGGCGGCCGAGGGGCACCGTCCCGGCGCAGGCCACGGCCTCCTGCGTCGCGGACCAGATCGTCGTCTCGGTCGGGCCGTACATGTTGGTGATCTCGGCAATGCCCGCCGCCCGCAGATCGGCGAGCAGATCCCCGGACAGCGCCTCGCCGCCGACGTAGAGGTGGGACAAGCCCGCCAGCGCCGCCCGGTCCTCGGGCGCCATCAGCATCATGCCGGCCATGGACGGCGTGCATTGCAGGTGCGTGACCCGGTTCCGCCGGATCTGTGTGCCGAGCCCTTCGGGCTCGCTCGTTGCCGTGGAAGGGACGTTGCAGGTGGCCACCACGGCGGCGAGCGGGCGGAGGCCGTCGAGCACGGTCGCGGTCGGGAGGCCGAAATCGATGAGGCAGGCGATCTCGTCGACGCCGACGTCCTTGAGCTGCGCCACCCGCGCCAGGGCGTCGGCCTCGGTTCCGAACAGGCCGCTGTCCTCGAAGTAGCGTTCGAAGGCGAAATCGAGGATCGCGTCCATCTCCTCCGGGGCGACGGCCCGCAGGTCTATGGCCATCGGCTGGGTGATGCCGGTCGGGCGTTTGAAGGCCGGGAATGCCCAGGCGTACTGCTTGATGAGGGCCGCGGCACTGCGCAGGTAGTCCCGCATCGGTTCCCGCGTCAGCGCCCGCACGGCGTCCCGGTCCTCACCGAGGAACGTGTGGAGCATCAGCGTGACGGTGTGGGCGGCCGGGTCGTGGCCGGCCTCGACCAGGGCGCCGCGATAGAGGGCGATCTTCTCGGCCAGTTCGTCGATGGACTGCCCGAGCAGATGGGTCAGCAGGTTGGCGCCGAGGCGTCCGGCCTCGCGAAAGCTCTCGGGGTTGCCGGCGGTGGTGATCCAGACCGGCAACTCTCTCCGGACCGGGCGCGGCTGCGTCACCACGTCGACCGTTCCTCCGCCGGGCGCCTCGAACGGCACGGCCTCGCCGCGCCACAGGCGCCGCACGGTCTCGACATCGCGCAGGAGGGCCTCCTTGTTGCGCGGCGGCGCATTCTCGGGCCGCAGCACGAAATCCTCGGGCATCCAGCCGGACGCGAAGGCGATGCCGGCACGTCCCCCGCTGAGGTTGTCCACCACCGCCCATTCCTCGGCGACGCGGGCCGGATGATGCAGGGGCAGGACGCAGCTGCCGCCCCGGATCTCGACCCGCCGCGTCACCGCCGCCACCGCCGCACCGGTCACCGCCGGGTTCGGGTAGGGCGCACCGAAATCGTGGAAGTGGCGCTCGGGGGTCCAGACCGCCGTGAAGCCGTGGGCGTCGGCAAAGCGCGCGCTCTCCAGGAGCAGATGATACATCTGCGCGTCGGACCGGTCCGATTGGCCCCAGTGGAACAGGCTGAAGGCCATCGGACCGGCAGTTCGCGCCCGTGCCGCACCGGTCGGGGCCGCGGCGACGACGACCTTGAAGCCGCGCGCGAGGGTCCAGAACAACTCCAGCACCGAGATGTCGAAGGACAGGCTCGTCACAGCGAGCCAGGTCGGCTCAGCCTCGTCGTGTGCGATCCGCGCATCCATGCCGGTAAAGAAATTCGCGACGTTGCGATGCTCGATCACCACGCCCTTCGGACGCCCCGTCGAACCCGAGGTGTAGATGACATAGGCGGCGTGCGCCGCCGTAACGCCGGATTCGGGGCGAGTTTCCGGGAGATCCGTCGCGTCGGCGTCCTCGATGGACAGAACCGTCCCGGGCGTGCCCGGCACCAGACCGGCGAGGGCCTCCTGTGTGAGGACGACGGACAGGCCGCTATCCGCGATCATCAGGGCGAGGCGCTCGCGCGGGTAGTCGGGGTCGAGGGGCACGTAGGCGCCGCCGGCCTTCTGGATCGCCAGCGCCCCGACCACGAGGTCGAGCCCCCGGGCGACGTAGAGCCCGACGGGCTGGTCCGGCCCGACGCCATGGGCCCGAAGCGCGTGGGCGACCCGGTTGGCGCGCCCGTCGAGGTCGCGGTAGCGCAAGGTCTGCGTACCGCACACGAGGGCGGTGGCATCGGGCGTGCGATCGACCTGGCGCTCGATCAGCGTGTGGAGGCAGGCGGTCTCGTCGTACGCCGTCCCGGTGCTGTTCCAGTCGAACAGCATCCGCTTGCGCAACGCCTCCGAGATCAGCGGAAGGTCCTCCACCGGACGATCGGGTTCGGCCGCGTAGGCGGCCGCCAATGTCTCGAGACGCTCGGCCAGGGCCTCGGCCTCCGCCGCCGGCAGGCGACCGGCATCGTAGACGATCAAGGCCTGCCCCGTGCCCGCCACCAGGGTGAGCGGACAATCCGGGAGCGCGTGCTCCGGCGCGGGGGCTGTGGCCTCGACGAGGCCGATCCCGTAGCGCGAGGGGGAGAGCCCCGGGGTACGCCGTGGCAGGTCGGCGAAAGCGGTGGCATGCGCCCGCAGGGAGGCGATCTCGGCCGCGACCGCGCGTTCCAGGGCCGCCCCGGACACGCCCTCGGCCTCGATCCGCATCGGCTGGACGGCGGCGAACAGCCCCGGATCGGTGCGCCCGGCCGCCCCCACCGTCGCGTCCGCGTAGGCGACGTCGAAGCGGGGCTCCCCGGAGACGCGGGCGAGATAGGCGGCGAGCGCCGCGATGGCGCGGACGCCCGACAGCTCCGGCGGCAGCGCGAGCGGCAGGCTCCGCATGACCGCCGCTCCCGTCCCCGGGGGCCGGATCTCCGGCAGTGCCAGCGGTGCCAGACTGGCGAGGCGTGCCCGCGTCCAGGCCTCGTTGCGGGCCGCCGCATCCGTCATGGCGGCGAGGCGTTCGAGTTCGTTGGCATCCGGCACCGCCAGGGTATCGCCGACGGCACACCGTGTGTCTGGATTCACGGGTGCGCCGTCCCCATCGGTCAAACCCTCGATCCGAATGGCCTGGTCCAGGGCCGCCACCGTGAGCCCGTCCGAATCGACGCCCAGCACCGTCCCGGGGGGGGACAGCGTCAATGCGCCGGTGGGCGCCACGGAGGCCACAGCGTAGGCGTCCGCGCCGATGCGGATCTTCGGAGTAACCAGGGGATTGGCGTATCCGGGCCCGAAATCGAGGGCGCGGGCGAACCGGGCGAGATCGGCTCCGGACCGGTCGAACCGGAGCAGACCGGCGGCGGCCGGGCGCCGATGCCGGCGGTACATCGTGAGGGCGCCCGCATCCTGCGGCCGGGGTACGAGCCCGCCCGCCTCGATCCCGTCGAGCAATTCGCCGAAAGCTTCGATTCCGGCCTCGAAGCAGCGGCTGTTGAGGGTGAAACCGGTCTCGTCCGGGGCGATGTCGAAGTGGCGCGCGACGTAGACACCGCCCGCATCGATCGTGTCGGTCATGGCGTGCCAAGTGATCGCGTGCGCCGTCTCGCCGTTCAGGATCGCCCAGGCCGGTGTGTTGACGCCGGCGTAGTGCGGTAGCGGACCGTCGTGGAAGTTCGCCGCTCCCTCCAGGGCTCTGCCCCAGACGCTGCGGGGCACGATGCGCAGGTTCGCGATGGAGAGGAACCAGTCGTAGTCGAACTCGGCCAGCGAGGCCGCGACCTCGCCCTCGGCGCCGACGACGCTCAACCCGACGCCCTCGGCCCAGCGCGCGACCGCATCGCTCCCCGTGACCACCGCCATCACGCGGTACCCGCGGTGGAGCGCGATCGCGCCGCACTGCACGAGCAGCGACTGGTCGCCCATGAGAACGAGCCGGATTTCGGAGGGAGCCCTCATCGCACGTCACCTCGGTTCGGAATGCGCTGGCCCAAACGGCTGCGGCCCGTGTCCGGGGCCTTTTTCGAGCCGGGCCGCCTCCGGTCTAGGTCGGGGGCCGAGCGAGGCTCCACGCCTTCAATCGGGCGACGCCTACGCCTTGTGGACAGGGGGATTCACCGCATGGGGAACGGGCAGGCCGCCTTTTTGGCCGGACCGCCCATGGGGCCGGCCTCGCTAGCGTGAGGTCCATGCCCGGTGCCCCGCCGCGAGGAGGAGCCGGAACCAGGGTCACGTCGCAAGGGAGCCCGTACGTCCCATGTCCGCGTTCACGCAGCAGGCACCGGAAGCCGAAATCCACGGCGTCGACAGCTCGGAGACCGACATCGCCGTCATCGGGATGGCGCTGCGGGTCCCGGGGGCCCGCAACACGCGGGAATTCTGGGAGAACCTGCGCGGCGGCGTCTCCTCGATCCGCCGGCTCTCGACGGAGGAGCTCGACGCCGCCGGCGAATCGCCCGCCCGCTATAGCCTGCCGAACTATGTGCCGGTCTCCGCCGACTTGCCCGACATGGAGATGTTCGACGCCGACTTCTTCGGGATGAGCCCGAAGGACGCCGCCGTGATGGACCCCCAGCACCGCCACTTCCTCGAATGTGCCTGGGAGGCGATGGAGAGCGCCGCCCGACCGCCGGAGAGCGAGGCCGGGCCGGTCGGCGTCTTCGCCGGCTGCGGCATGGGCAGCTACTTCTACGACAACGTCCTCAGCCATCGCGATCTGGTCGAGCAGACCGGCCTGTTCCTGCTGCGGCACACCGGCAACGACAAGGACTTCCTCACCACGCGCGCCTCGTTCCTGTTCGACCTGAAGGGGCCGAGCGTGAGCGTGCAGACGGCCTGCTCGACCTCCCTCGTCGCGGTCCACGCCGCGTGCCAGAGCCTGCTCGCCCGTGAATGCGACATGGCGCTCGCCGGCGGCGTCACCATCGAGCTGCCGCACCGGCGCGGCTACCTCCATCAGGACGGCGAGATCCTCGCTCCGGACGGTGTCTGTCGCGCCTTCGATCATCGGGCCGCCGGCACCGTCTTCGGCTCCGGCGTCGGCGTCGTGGTGCTGCGCCGGCTCGCCGACGCCCTGCGCGACGGGGACCCGATCCAAGGCATCATCAAGGCGACGGCGATCAACAACGACGGTGCCGAGAAAGCCGGCTACCTCGCCCCCAGCATCGACGGGCAGGCCCGCGCCATCGTCGAGGCGCAGGGCCTCGCCGGGATCGGCGCCGACGCGATCCAGTACGTCGAGTGCCACGGCACCGGTACCTACTTGGGCGATCCCATCGAGATCGCGGCGCTCACCCAGGCATTCCGCCAGAGCACCGGGCGCAGCGGCTTCTGCCGCGTCGGCTCGGTCAAGACCAATATCGGGCATCTCGACACGGCGGCGGGTGTCGTCGGCCTGATCAAGGCCCTGCTCGCCCTGCAGCACGGGGAGATCCCCGAGAGCCTCGGCTTCGAGCGGCCGAACCCGTCCATCGATTTCGCCGGCAGCCCGTTCGCGGTCGCCGACCGGTTGACGCCCTGGCCGCGGATCACGGGTCCGCGCCGGGCCGCCGTGAACGCCCTGGGCGTGGGCGGCACCAACGCCCATGCGATCCTCGAAGCCCCTCCCAAGATCGCCGCGTCACCCGCCGGGTCCGGCGGCCCGGAGCTGATCCTGCTCTCGGCCCGGAACCGCGCTGCCCTCGACGCGGCGGGCCGCGACCTCGCGGCCGAGCTCGAACGCCGGCCCGGACTGTTGCTCAGAGACGTGGCCTACACGCTGTTCTCGGGCCGCCGGCACTTCGAGCACCGCCGGGTCCTGGTGGTCGCCGACCGGGCCGAGGCGATCGCGCTCCTGACCGGCGGGGACAGCCGCCGCAGCCACACCCATACGGTGGTGCCGGAGGTGTCCGGCGCCGTCTTCCAGTTTCCGGGCGGGGGTGCGCAGCACCCCGGCATGGCGCGCGGACTCTACGACGGCGAGCCGGTCTTCCGTGCCGCCGCCGACGAGGGCCTCTGCTACCTGCCGCTGGCGGTCGCTTCCGAAATCCGAGCGCATTGGCTCGGCGCGTCGTCGCACGGGGCGGAGGCCGCCGCGTGGCTGCTGCGCCCCTCCCGCCAGCTTCCGGCGATCCTGATCTGCGAGGTCGCCCTCGCCCGGCTCTGGTCGAGCCGGGGCCTCACGCCCGCGGCGCTGATCGGCCATTCCATGGGCGAGAACGCCGCCGCCTGCGTCGCCGGGGTCATGACCTTCCGCGAGGCGGTCGGTCTCGTGCGCCTGCGCGGCGAATTGTTCGATACGGTGACGGGCGGCGGCATGCTCAGCGTCGCCCTCGACGCCAGCCTCTTGCGCGCCCGGCTGCCGGCGGACCTCGACCTCGCCTCCGTGAACGGCCCGGGCCTGTGCGTCGTCTCGGGCCCCGAGGCCGCGCTCGCGGCGTTCGCTGCGGCGCTCGCCGCCGAGGGCGTCGAGGCGGCCCCCGTCGCCATCGCCATCGCCGCGCATTCGCGGATGCTCGACCCGATCCTGCCGCGCTTCGAAGCCTACCTGCGCACGCTGGACCTGCGCGCGCCCATGATCCCGGTGGTCTCGAACCTCACCGGAGCATGGCTCACCGATGCCCAGGCCCGCGATCCGCTCTACTGGGTCTCGCACCTGCGCGGGACGGTGCGCTTCGCCGACGGGCTTGCGCTCCTCGCCGCCGACCGGGCACGCGTCTACGTCGAGGTCGGCCCCGGTCGCGCCCTGTCGTCCGTCGTGAAAGCACAGGGGACGATCCCGGCCGATGCCATCCTCAACACGCTGCCGCACCCCGACGAGGCGACGGATGCCCGCCTGTCGTTCCTCGCCGCGTTCGGCCGGGCGTGGGCGACGGGCCTGACGCTCGATCCGGGCCGGCTGTGGGCCGGGCGCGGTTGCCGGCGCGTCGCGCTGCCGACCTACCCGTTCCAGCACAAGCGCTACTTCCTCGATGCCGTGGCACGGCGTGCGTCCGACCCGGCCGAGGCGGTGCCGACGCGCCGGCCCGATATCGCCGAATGGGGCTACCGACCGGTCTGGCGCCAGTCGGCGGCGACCCTGGAGGCACAGTGCGATCCCCTGCCCCGCACGTGGCTGGTGTTCCACGATGGGGAGGGCGTCGGCCCGGATCTCATCGCCCGCCTGCGCACCGCCGGCCATAGGGTCACCGAGGTGGTGCCGGGCGATCAGTTCGGCCGCCGTGGCCTCGACTCTTACGCACTCTGCGCCGAAGAGGGCCGGCCCGCCTACGAAGCCCTGGTCCAGGCCCTCGACGCGGATGGACGCCGGCCCGACCGGATCCTCCACCTGTGGCTGCTGACCCGCGAAGAGCGGGTCCGGCCCGGGTCGAGCGCCTTCCACCACACCCTGGAACGCGGCTTCTCCTGCCTCGTCGGGCTGATGCAGGCGTTGGGCGAGGCCGCGCCGGTCCACGTCACCGTGGTGACGAACGGGATGCAGGCCGTCGGCGGTCGTGTGCCCGCCCATCCGGACAAGGCGACGGTGCTCGGGCCCGCCCTGGTCATTCCGAAGGAGATGGCGGGCGTCACCATCCGCACCATCGACATGGATTGGCCCGAACCCGCCGCTCCGGCACGCCTCGGCCGGCGGCCCCGCCCCGCAGCGCCGGAAGGCGGCGACCTCGAACGGCTGTGGGACGATCTCATCGCCGAGCCCGGCACCGAGACGGTGGCCTACCAGCGTGCGCGGCGCTGGACGCAAGCTTTCGCCCCCCTCGCCCTCGACGCGGCGGAGGCGGGCCGCGCGCGTCTGCGCGAGGGTGGCGTCTACCTCGTCACCGGCGGCCTCGGCGACATCGCGGGCACGATCTGCGAGGCGCTGGCGCGGCAGTACCGGGCGCGCCTCGTGCTGGTCGGACGCTCGATCCTGCCCGAGCGCGACCTGTGGGACGATCTCCTGCGGGTCCATGGCATCGAGGGGCGGACCGGCCGCTCGATCGCGCGGATCCGCCAGCTGGAAGCCCTTGGGGCGGAGGTGCTCTACGGGTGCGCCGACGTCAGCAATCCGGAGGAACTGCGCGCGATCATCGCGCGGGCCCACGCCAGGTTCGGGCCGATCAACGGCGTGATCCATACAGCCGGCCTGGTGCGGGACGGCCTCGTCGCCATGAAGTCCGAGGCCGACATCGAGGCGGTGTTCGCCCCGAAGATTCAGGGCACGCAGAATCTGCACGCCCTGCTGCGCGACGACCCCCTCGATCTGTTCGTGCTGTTCTCCTCCACCAGCGCCGACACCGCGCCGGCCGGTCAGGTCGATTACGTGGCGGCCAACGCCTACCTCAACGCCTTCGCGGAGGCGGCCGCCGGGCACGGCACCTGCCGGACGGTGGCGATCCACTGGGGCATCTGGAACGAGATCGGCCTCGCCGCCCGCTCCGTCGCGCCCGCGCGGACGCCGCCGGTGCGGCCGGCACCGCGCGGTCCGCTGTTCACGACCTGGGCCGAGGACGGGGCCGGCGGCACTTGTCTGGAAGGGCGCTGGAGCGCGACGGACCAATGGATTCTCGACGAGCACCGGATGGCCACGGGCGAGGCGATCTGGCCCGGGACCGGCTATCTGGAAATCGCCGCCCAGGCCCTGCGCGAGCACGGCATCGAGGGCGGGTTCGCCCTTGAGGATCTGATCTTCCTCCGCCCGCTCCACGTGCCGGACGGTGAAGCCTGCCGGGTTCAGGTGCGCCTGGAGCCCGAACGGGACGGTTTCCGCCTCGACGTGCGCAGCCTCGTGTCGGCGGGCGCCCGGACGGGGTTTCGCCGGCACGCCCGCGCCCGGATCCGTCTGCTCCCTGCCGCATCCCCGCGCGGGGATGCGCTGGAGGCCACCGGGACGTTGCCGTCGGCCATTCCCTCCGTACAGGAGGCGCATCTGCGCTTCGGGCCGCGCTGGCGTGTCCTGCGCGACCTTGCCATCGCGGACGGTACCGCGACGGCGCGCCTCGCCCTCGATCCGGCCTTCCGGGCCGATCTCGACACGGGCTACCACCTGCATCCGGCCCTCATCGACATCGCCACCGGCTGCGCCATGGCCCTCGTGCCGGCCTACGATGCGGGCGCGGCCCTCTGGGTGCCCGTCTCCTACGGACACGTACGGGTGCATGCCTCGATGCCCGCGGAGGTGACGAGCCGGATCCGGCTCGGCGTCACCGAGGGCGGCGAGGGCTTCGCGAGCTTCGACGTGGTGATCACCGATGCGGCGGGCGAACCCGTGCTGGAGATCGAGGGCTTCACCGTGAAGCGCCTCGACGGCGGCGTCACCCTGGGCGCGTCCGATGCCGGCATCGAGTTCGCGGCCCCGCGCGCCGATCCATCGCAGGTGTCCTCGCCGGCGGTACAGGCCCTCGCCGCGATGGTCCGCCAGGGCATCCGCCCCGAGGAGGGCGTCGAGGCGCTGTTCCGGGCGATCGGGGCCGGGCGGCCGCAGGTCATCGTCAGCTCGATGGATCTCGAGGCCCTGCGCGCCCGCGCCGCCGCGCCGCAAGCCGAGGCCGCCGCCCGGACCGAACTCTTCGAACGGTCCGGGAACGAAGCCGCCTACGTGGCGCCCCGCTCCGAGACCGAGCGGGTGCTCGCCGGCTTCTGGACGGAACTCCTCGGCATCGGCCGGGTCGGCATCGAGGACAACTTCTTCGACGTCGGTGGTCATTCCCTGATCGCCGTGCGCCTCCTGCGCAAGATCCGCACGCGCTTCGCCACCGATCTGCCGATCTCGGTTCTGTTCGAGGCGCCGACGATCGCGGCCTTCGCGGCCCTGCTCGGAGACCGGCCCGAGGCGGCGGCACTTTCCGGGACGGGCGACGCGGTTCCGGCCCCGGCGGAGGCGGCGCCCAGACGGCTGCACGTCGTGCCGATGCGGGTACAGGCGGACGATGCGCGCACGCCGTTCTTCCTCTGTGCCGGAATGTTCGGCAACGTGCTCAACCTGCGCCACCTCGCGCTCCAGCTCGGGAGCGAGCGGCCGGTCTACGGCCTGCAGGCCCGCGGGCTCTACGGCGAGCACGCTCCCCACGAGACCTTCGAGGACATGGCACGTGACTATTGCGCGGAGATCCGCGCGGTCCAGCCGCGGGGGCCCTATCTGCTCGGCGGCTTCTCCGGCGGCGGCCTCGCGGCCCTGGCGATGGCCCGGCGCTTGGCGGAGGAAGGCGAGGCGGTGCCGGTCGTCCTGCTCCTCGATACGCCGGTTCCCCAGCAGGTGACGCTCTCCCTCTCCGACCGCCTCGCGATGAAGGTGCAGGAATTCCGGTCGCAGGGGGGGAGCTTCCTCGGCGCTTGGATCAAGCGGCGCGCCCGCTGGGAGGCGATGCGCCTGCGCGAGCGGATGCAGGCGCCCGAAACACTCGGGACCGAGCAGTTCCACGACGGCGCCATCGAGGCCGCCTTCCGTCGTGCCCTCGATCGGCTCGTGCTGGAGCCGTATTCCGGACGGGTCGTCCTCTACCGGCCGGAGGTCCAGGTCGCCCACCGCCTCTCGGGAGGACGCCGATTGGATGTGAACCGCTCCCTCATCCTGGAGGACAACGGCTGGGCGCCCTACGTGCCGGACCTCGATATCGTTCACGTCGCCGGCAACCACGACAGCATGGTGCTGGAGCCCAACGTCCGGGTGCTCGCCGCCCGGATGCGCCGCCATCTCGCCGATGCCGAGGCGGCCCCGGCCGAGCCCTCCCGCTTCGACCCCTCCCGATCCGCGCCCGCCGCGGCCCTCGCCTGATCGGCCACGCCCGATGCGGCGTCGAAGGCCCGGCCGCCGGACAGGCGGCCGGGCTTTCGTACGGTCGGCCTCCCGTTAGCGTCGGTCGTCGATGGGCTGCCTTCAGCCCGTGCCGTCGGAGGATGGGTCGAACGGCGTCCAGCCGGGTGCGCGCCACAGTTTCCAGCGCCAGCGCAGGGCCTTGCTCAGCCGTTCGACCCGGGCGCCGAGGAGGCCCGCCTGCGGGCGCCAGTGCGCGCGCTCCATGTAGGGCCAGAAGATCTCCGTCGCCTGGCTCCGCAAGCGTGCCGCGCAAGCCGCCGGATCGGGTTCCGGCTCACGCGCGGCGGTTGCGGCGACGGTACCGGCGAAGTCCTGCAACGCCCTCGCCGTCTGTGGGTCGATCCCTTCGGGAGCCCAGGCGCCGATCGGTGCACGCCCGGTCATCGCCGCATAGGTGACGAGGGCCAGGGCGTAGTGGCCGAGGCGCGTCGGATGAACTTGGTCTTGGATGAGCAGCGCAGTGGTTCGGCCGGCATCCTTTTCCGGCCATCCCGGAGGCGCGGACCCGTTCGCCGCCCGCTCGATCAGCGTGACGAGGGCGGTGGCGGCGGGGAGGATGGCGATGGGGTTGCCCCGCCGGGCGGCCACCGAGCGCCGGTTGGCCGCCGCGACGAGGCAGTGCCAGAGCGGAGCCGCCGCGCGCTCGTAGGCGATCCAGGCGCTCGGCTCATCCTTGTCGTCGAGGGACATCCACGGAACGTAGAACCATGTCTTGATCCCCGGATTGGCGGCCGAGGCGCAGTCGTGCAGCCGACCGAGCGCGCCGATGGTGTCGTTCCACAGGAACGCACCCATGAGGTCGTGCTGCTCGGTCACCACGAGTGTGTCGTAGAGCCCGCCTGGCCCGTCCGGGTCCGAGGCCTCGTCGGTCACGAACGCGCCGTCACGGCAGGCACGCTGCCGGATCGTCGATCCGGAGCTGTGGCGCCGGCCCCAGGCGAGCGGCTGTCCCAGGCTTGCGGCGATCCGTACGAGATCGTCGGGAATCGGCCGGTCGGTCAGGCTGTGTCCCGAAATGAAGATTCGCGCCGGAGCGGCCGCCTCGTCCGCCCGGGCCGGTCCGGTGCTCGGAGCGAAATGGCTAACAGCCAGGAGGTGAGCGGCGAGGCCGGCGGCCGCGAGACGGCGCGGCCGCCGGCCCGGACGGTCACGGCGTTCCACTGCGATCGGTCCTGGTCCAGGCGACCGGCGTCCGTGCCAGGAGCCGCTGGTAGAGGACGGCGTTGCCCGCGAGGTAGGCCATGAGCGCACGTGGCCCGCCGCCGCCATGGCCCTCGGCACCCGCCAGTCGCCAGCCGGCGACGATCGCGACCGTAAGGGACGCCGCACTCGCCGCACCGATGGCGAACGGCACCGGCGAAGCGCCCGCCACGGCCGCGGCGGCGGCGATCGCCACGAGGGCGGCATTGGCCAGAAGCAGCAGCGTCAGGGGCGGCACCATCGCGTCGAGCATCTGGGCCACGCATGCGCGGTCGCCGCGGCGCAGACCGGTGATGAGCTGCGGCAGCGCCGTGCGGATCTGTCCCAGATGCCCCCGCTGCCAACGCTCGCGCTGACTCGCGACGGCGGGTTGCGCCGTCGGAAACCGGCTCGTCACGAGCGCCGCGTCGCACAGCATCGGGGCGTGCCCCGCCAGGGCGCAGTCGAGGCCGAGCTTCAGGTCCTCGACGATCTCGCCGCTGTCGAGCCGGGCCTGCGCGATGATCGGCCAGGGGAAAGCCATGCCGCTGCCCGTGAGCTGGCAGGGCAGGCCCAGGGCGGCGAGTCCGCGCGGCCGGAGCGCGTTCTTCACGAAAAAGGCGAACTCCGCCACTTTGAGGCCCGAACGGGCACCGGGCGGGGCGAGGCATAGGTAGCGCGCCTGGACGGGACGCCCGTGGGCCAGCGCTTGCCCCGCGAGGGCGTCGAGGGCGCCGGTGCCGAGATGGCAATCGGCATCGACGAACACCACCACGTGCGGCGCCGCAGCCTGCAGGTGCCGGATTCCCGCATCCATGGCGTAGCCCTTGCCGCGCGCGAACGGGTTCTGCCGCACCACCACCTCGGCGCCGGCCGCTGCCGCGACCTCCGCCGTGCGGTCGGTACAATTGTCGGCCACGACGACGAGCCGATCGTCCGGCAGCAGCTGTGCCCGGACGCTGTCCAGGGTCGCGCCGAGGTGCCGCTCCTCGTCATGCGCCGGGACGACCACTGCGAGCGAGCGCCGATCCCGCGAGGGAGGCAGGGGCGAAGGCCGTGATCGCGGCCGATGGGCGGCCGCGATCTCCAGGCAGAACAGGGCGGCGGGAATGGCCAGGATCACCGCCACGAGACCGAGGAGGCCTGACAGCAGGAAGAGCGGCACGGTCATCGGAGCCTCGCATCGTTTCGGCCCCCGAGCGGGCGCCCCGCCTCAGGGTTTGCCGATCCGAATCGCGCTCCAAGGCTTCGTCGTGCCTCAAAAGGAAGGCGTCCCTACCGCCTTCGCGTGAGACCGTTCGCCTGCATCGACCCCTTCGCCCACCTTCCGGGGACGGGCCTCTCCGGAGGGCGCATCGAAGCCGTTCAGCAACGCGCCCGATGGAACCGTCCGGAGCCGAGCATCGAGAATTCGAGGTATTCGGAAGTCGTACGGTGAAGTGGAGATCTGTTGTTCCAATAATATACCGACGATTTCGATCGGTTTTCCGCGAATGTTCGCCCGATATGCGTAGTTTGTGACCCTGCGGCTGCGTGCATCTGTGTCCAGCGAAGTCTTCGGTGCGGGGCCGGCCAACGCGACGCGGGTGGTCGGCATGCACCGCGTTCGAGTCCTTCGTGGAGCGGAACCATGCCGATCGGTCTGGCCGGCGCAGTCAGCCTGCGCGAACATTTCCTCAATGCACCCTTCGACGGTCTCGATCGGTCCGAGGTTCTCTCGCTGCTCGCTCAGGATCCGCCGCGAGACTTCGAGGCGCGATCGTTCCGCTACGTCGTCACCCCCAATGTCGACCACGTGGTCCGCCTGAGCGCGAACCCGTCCCTCGCCCCCTGCTACGAGGCCGCCTGGCTCTCGCTCTGCGACAGCAAGCCGATCCTGGTGATGTCGCGGTTGCTGACCCGCGGCGGATTTCTGCACCTTCCGGGCTCGACGCTCACCGAGATCCTGTTCCGGACCGTGATCCGCCCGGGGGATCGCATCGCCCTGGTGGTCGCCAGCGACGCCATCGCGGCGGATATGCGGGTTGCCTTCCCGGACCTCGATCTCGCGATCCTCACGGCACCGCCCGACATCGACGGCGATCCGGCGGCCTTCGCGACCTGCGTCGCTTTCGTCGCCCGCAGCCGCGCCCGCTTCACCTTCATCGCCATCGGCGCGCCGCGCTCCGAGCGGATCGCCTTCCAGGCCTCCCTCGATCCCGACGCGTGCGGAACCGCCCTGTGCATCGGCGCTGCGCTGGAATTCCTGCTCGGCCGCAAGCGCCGCGCTCCGCTCTGGATGCAGCGGACGGGCATCGAATGGCTTCATCGCCTCGCCAGCGAGCCGCACAGGCTCTGGCGTCGCTACCTTCTCGCGGTGCTGCCGTTCGGACGCCTCCTGCTGAAGGAGGGTCTCGCGCGGCTGCCGTTCCGGCGCGCCCTGCCGCCCCGGACGGTCAAGTCCTGAGCACCCGACGCTCCCCATCGGAACCACGGATCGAAGGACGTGCCGGCGATGAAGATCGCGTACCTGATGAACACCTATCCGTTGCCGAGCACGACCTTCATCCGGAGGGAGATCGAGGCGATCGAGGGACTCGGGCACCGGATCCGGCGCTACGCCGTGCGTGCCTGGCCGCAGGCCCTGGTCGATCCCCGCGATCGCGCCGAGCGGGCGGCGACGCATTACCTGCTCACGCGCAACCTGCGTGGTCTGCTGGGCGCGGCCGTGCGCGAGATGCTGGGCAATCCGCGCGGCCTCGCCCGGAGCCTCGGACCGTGGCTGACGCTCGCGCGCGCCGCTCGCAACGGGCCGGTGCGGCCGGTCGCCTACCTCCTGCAGGCGGCCTACCTTCGCCAGCGCGCGGCGGCCGAGGGGATCGACCACATCCACGTGCACTTCGCCACGAATGCCACCACCGTGGCGATGCTGGCGCGGCTCATGGGCGGGCCGAGCTACAGCTTCACCGCCCATGGCCCGGACGAATTCGAAGAGCCGGAGCGGCTGGGCTTCTCCGACAAGATCGCGCAGGCCCGCTTCGCGGTGGCGATCTCGCGGTACTGCCAGGATCGCCTCATCGGACTTGCCCGCCCGGAGGACGGTCCGAAGATCCGTGTGGCGCGCTGCGGGCTCGCCCTCGAGGAGTTCGCGGCGGTGCGCCCGCGCTGGACCGACACCCAGACCCTCGTCTGTGTCGGACGCCTCTGCGCCGCCAAGGGCCAGGTGATGATTCCGGCGGCGGTCGCGGCCCTGCGCGGACGCTTCCCCGACCTCAAGGTCGTCCTGGTCGGCGACGGCGATCGCCGGGCCGAGATCGAGGCGGCCTGCCGCCGCCACGGCGTCGCGGACCGGGTGATCCTGCACGGCTGGGCGAGCAACGCGGAGGTACGCTCCCTCGTCGCCGCGAGTCGCGCCCTTCTGCTCCCAAGCTTCGCCGAAGGCCTGCCCGTCGTGATCATGGAGGCCTTCGCCCTCGGTCGCCCGGTCATCTCGACCCATGTCGCCGGCATTCCGGAGCTGCTCGATGCGCGGTGCGGCTGGCTGATCCCGCCCGGCGACGTCGAAGCGCTGACGCAGGCGATGGAAGCGGCCCTCCTCGCGACGCCCGACGAACTCACCGCCAAGGGTGCGGTGGGACGGGAGCGCGTCGCGCGCTTGCACGATCGCCGCGCCCTCGCCCGAACCCTGTGGCGGCTGTTCGAGGAGGCCGGCGCAATCCGTCGCCCCGCTTTCGCCGACGAACGCGCGGGTGCGAGCACCATATCGTCGGCCGGACTGGCTGATCAGGTTTGACGTCCGAGTCCGTGGTTTCGATCAAAATATTCGATGTCACCTCGATAGTAAGTATTCATATATATAGCTGCGATGTCTGAAATTATAAATAACAAGCTGTCTAATATTCAGAAGTGAGACGATTATTTATTTCGAAATGCTTTCTATGTTCCCGCAACGTCCATCGTCCATTCGTTGTCAACGAGGCCGGTCATGAGCGCGCAGGCTGCCGCAACGTCACAGGGCATCGCATCGCTGGCGCAGCCCTGGCTGCTCGGGGCCGAGCAAATGGGTCTTCCGGCCGCCGGCGAGGCGATAGGCCTCGACCGGCCGGTTGGCACGATGGTCGCGATCGAGGCGGCCATCCTCGACTCGCTTCCCGCCAGTGCCGGACAAGCCGCACTGCTCGACGCCGGGGCCGGCGAGGCGTGCGGGCTCACCCTGCCGCGCTCGCCGCTCGACGAGACCGATCTGGCGCTCAAGCGCGGCTTCGACCTCGTGGTCGCGGCGCTGCTGGTCTTCCTGCTGGCGCCCCTCCTCGTCGCCGTCGCACTCCTGATCCGCTTCACTTCGGAGGGGCCGGTCCTGTTCCGGCAGACGCGCGGCGGCCTGCACGGGCGCCCGTTCGAGATCTACAAGTTCCGGACGATGACGGTTCAGGAGAACGGCACGGCGGTGGTCCAGGCCCGGCGGGGCGACCCGCGGGTGACGCCGCTCGGTCGCTTCCTGCGCAGCAGCAGCCTCGACGAGCTGCCGCAGCTCCTCAACGTGCTGAAAGGCGACATGTCGATGATCGGCCCGCGGCCGCACGCGGTCGATCAGGAGCGGGACTTCGCCCTCCGGGTCGCCGATTACGCCCTGCGCCACCATGTCAGGCCCGGCATCACCGGCTGGGCTCAGGTCTGCGGCTATCGCGGCGAGACCCGGACCGAGGACGCCCTCGCCCGCCGGATCGCGTTGGATCTGCAATACATCGAGCGCTGGAGCTTCTGGCTCGATCTGTGGATCATGGTCCGGACCTGCCGGGCGGTGCTCGCTCCGCAGAACGCCTACTGATCCCGATCACGCGGGCTCGGGTCGAAGCCCCTCGCGGGCCTCGAACCTTCGGGTTGCCCCTGGGCGCGCGCCAAGCGGACCGCAGGGACAGACCATGTCACGCGCGACGGCCGCCGACGGTACGTGCCGCCCCGCAGCTCAAGGTCGAACCGGGAGCTGCGCGAGGACCGCGCCGGCCTGGTCCCGGATCACCAGCGACCAGCCGACCTCGTAACCGTGCAGCTCCCCCAGTACCGCGTCGGCTTCCGCGAGGGCATGGTCGAGATCGGTGACCTCGACGCCCTCCTCGTCGCGCAGGATGGTCTGGCCATCGGTCAGGTCGAAGTACAGCCGCAGTTTCGCGCCCGCCGCCGTACCGGGGTCGGCCATGGGCCGACGGCTGGAATCGGAGGCGCGCGTCATCGAGCCGGGCTCCGGGCCTGTGTCGCGAGCTTGGCCTGCGCCGCGAGATGGAGCCACAGCGCAGCGGTGGTGACGATGGTTTGTTGTACGGTGTATTCCTGCTGCATCACCATCCCGGGGTGTTCGATCAGGTATTCGAAATAGGGCATCGCGAAGCGGGCGGGATGAATGCGCCGATGGGCCGGCGCGGTCGAATCGCCCTCCGGGAAGATAGCCCAGGCCGGACCGAACAGCCATTCCGGAGAGAAGGCCGATTGAGGCCCGAACCCGTAGATCGTGATGCCGGGTGGCACCGGCACGCCCATGGCACGATGGTCCTCGTGAAGCGGATGCCGGACCTGCCGGACCCCGATTCCCGTCGTCAGGCTCAAGCCCAGCTGGTTGGTGCCGAGCAGCCCTTGCGCGGTCTGCATCATCAATCCTAGCAGCTCGGGGTTCCCGCTCAACCGGTGAGCGCGGAGGAACAGGCGGGTCATTCCTTCGCCCGGCGCGGTGCCCTGGCCCCAGCCCGCGGGCGCGTAGGGGTGCTTCATGCTGGGATAGGTCCCGCCGCGCTGAACGGCCGCGAACCCGGTCGCCTCGCGGACCAGGCCTACGTCGATCCGTGTGCGGATCTCGGGTTCGGCCTGCGCGGCCCGGGCGTAATCCCAGGCCGCATCTGCCCGGCGCTCGGCGATCCCGAACCCCGTGCTCCAGGCCTCCTCGAAGAGCTGCCCGAACGCCCGTCCCTCGCCCAGCCGGAACAGGGCCGCGGCGGCGGCGACGCGGAATTCCCCCGTCAGCCGCTGCAGCGTCGCCCGGCGTGTTTCCCAGGGCACCGCCGCGAACAGGTCGGTGCGCCGTGCCACCGCGAGGGCATCCGCATAGGCCGCGTCGGGGTCGTTGAAACCGGCCTCGGCCCAGCGCCACGCCCGCAATGCGCTTTCGCGGAACAACTCCGCCAACGCGGCCTGCCCGGCCTCGCGCAGGACCCGCGCGAGGCCGGCGGCCGCGCCGGCGTAACGGTAGGTGGCGAGGGGATCGGGGGCGTAGGCGAAGACCCTGTGGTGTTCGAGAAAGCTCGGCTCGCCGAGGAGCGGGTAGCGGGCACTCTCGATGCCGCCGCTCACGCCGCCGTCCGGCCCCTGGAGACGGCGGAAGAAGTCGAGGAGCCAGATCGGCTCGTGCAGGAGATTGGGCAGGGCGTCGGCGGTGGCGTAGATCGGATCGTCCAGCACCTCGCTCGAACGGGGCAGGCCGAAATCGGCGGTCCGGAGGTGTGGCGGAAGGCCCTCGAATACCTCGAGGAGGAGCGTCGCCACATCGACGTGCTGGATCCGGCGGTCCCAATCGCCCGCATCCATGTAGCCGCCCCAGACGTTCGACGGGGCATTCCCCCCGGTGAGCCATGCCGGCTCGGCCCCCACCTCCGACGAGGCGAACCCGTCCAGTCCCTCCGTGGACCAGGCAAGCGGCATCCGGCTCCGGCGGACCGGGGCCTCGGGCGTCGGCCGGAAGGCGGCGGGGCGGCGATAGCCGAAGCGTCCGTCGAGGGCGATCCCGCTGCGGTGATTGTACAACCCCCCGATCGCGACCCGCGCCGCGCCGAGCCAGACCTCGTCTCCGACCGGGAAGGGATCGGAAACGCCGAGCCCGGGGATCCAGAGGCGGTAGCGGCCGGGGCGCTTCGGCTGCCAGGCCGAGTAGTCGAGTTCGAACACGAACGTGCCGGCGCGGTTCGCCGCATGGGCTGGCGCGACGGTGCCGCCGGTGCGGTCGGAGACCGGGAGCGGTCGGTCCGGCCTTGCCGCCACGAAGCCGTCCGGGGTCGGCTGCGCCACCGTGGCGAAGATCGGAATCCGGTCGCCGCCGAGTCCTTCGAGGGCGATCCGCTGGCCGTCCCGCAAGCCATGGGCCCGGGCCGAGACCTGTCCGTCGCGGGCCCGGAACGTGCCGATGGGTCGACGGAGGCCGTCGGCGTCCACGCTGTCGGCCAAGGGTTTGGGCAGGCCGTTGGTGGGCTCCGGTGTGTCGGGTGTGGCCCGCAGGCCGATGTCGCCGGAGAAGGCCGCCGCGCCATTCTCATCCAGGATTGCGAAGCGCTTCACCCCGTAGCGGCGAAAATCCACGGCCCCCAGGTCGGGGCCACCCGGCAGCCAGAGGGCGAGGTAGGCGGTCTTGGCGATGTCGGCCGGGGCGTGCCCGAGTTGGGTGCCGCGTAGGGCGAGGGCCCGGGTGGTGCGGTCGTCGTAGGTGAAGGCCGTCGGTGGCAGCAGGTTGCCGGGCCACGCGAGGGTGTGGGTTCCGCGCGGAACCGGGCCGTCGAGCTTGAGATAGATCTGATGGCGGAAGCTCGCGCCCGTCCGGGTCGCGCCGCCCTCATCGTAAAAGATCCCCGATTCGTAGGGCATCGATTTGCGGTAGACGGCCACCACCCGGCGGCCGCCGATCCGGCCGTAGCCCGCAGCGGCGTCGATCGCCCCCCGATCGAGGTGATGACCCGGCGGCGCGTCGCTCGAACGCAGGTGGTCGCGCTTGGGGCCGATCACCTGGGCCCACGCGTCCCCGTGCCGGACCCAGGTGCCGGGCGCCTCGGATCGGGGCGCATCGAGGGCGAGGATGCGGCCCGGCACGAAGGGCGGGTCGCGCACCTCCACGGCGAGGATGTCCGGGGTGGCGACCGTGATCTCCTGAACGCTCACCAGGCCGGGAGCAGGTTCGGTCCGGGCGGGTTGAACGCTCGGGGCCGCCGCGAGGAGCAGGCTGGCGAGGATCGAGCGGGTGACCACCCTGCCCCCCCCGATGCCTGCCGGGGGGGGCAGGGTGAGCCGTGCGCTGCCCACTTTCATCGGCCATCCGGAACCCGAGCCGATGTTCCGGCCAATCCAGTATCGAGCGCGGGTGACTCGCGCGAGGACGACGCGGCCGGGCACGGTTCAGAGATACCGCCGCAGGAGTTCGGCGCGGGTGCGATAGACCGTATCCTCGTCGAACCGCGTGCCGGTGCGGGCCGCGGCCCGTATCAGGCCCGCGAGACCCGCGCGGTCGCGGTCGAGGTCCGTGAGCCCGGAAACCAACGCATTCCCATCGTCCATCCGAACGAGGCGCCCTCCTCCGTCCTGGCCTATCAGGTCCTCCGAGTAGGGACTGCCGTAGCCGATGAGCGGCGTGCCGCAGACGAGGGACTCGATGAGACATCGGGGGGATTCGGGCGTGCGATGGCAGAACAGGAACAGGTGGGCCGCGCGCATGGCAGCCAGAAGCGTCTGGCGATCACCCTCGAAGCCGGGCAGCGCCACACAATCGGCGAGGCCGAGTTCGCCCGCCCGTGCCTGCATGGTCTCGCGCAGGGGGCCATCGCCCCACCAGGTCGCCGTGAACCGCATCCCGCTCTGCCGAGCCCGATGGAGCGCGTCCAGCCAGTCGAGCGGCCCCTTCATGGCGTCGGCCCTGCCGACATAGACGATCTTCAGCGGCTCGCCCTTCAGGAGAGCGCGGCATTTGTCCGCGAGCGCGGTCTCCGTGACGAGGTCGTCGCGGGTGGTGTGGGTGTCGTAGACACAGAACGGGTTCCGCGCATGGGGGGCGTAGGTCCGGAACGTATCCTGCCCCTGGAACAGGCCGAGATGGCTGCGCGCGATCAGGTGCTGATGGTAGCGTACCATCAGTGGCAGCGTGAGCGCGTTCTTCATGCGTCTGCGGAGCGGTGCATCCGTCCCTGTCCGGCGGATCACCTCGTGCTCGACCCGGTCGAACCAGACGGCGTAGGGCCGCCGTCGGCGGATCGATTCGAGGGCGGCGACGCCGCCCCAGTCTCCGGCGAGTGAGCCGAGGGTGTAGCAGAGATAGCGGCTTCTCCGCACGAGGTCCGTCAAGCGGCGGCGCGTCGCGGCGTACCGCGCCGCGAACGTCGCGACGCGGTACGCCTCCGGCAGGGCGACGACGGACAGGCGATCCGCGCAGGCGAGATCGTCGACCGGACGCCAGACGGTGGAAGCCTCACCAACGGCGGGCGGACCCGCGCCCGCGTCGATGCCCGTATAGTTGATCCGAGCGAAGTTCTCGCCCCAGCGATCGAGGCCCGCGCAGGTCTGATCGTCGAGGCACAGCCGCCCCCCGATCCGCCGCAACGGCACGTGGGTGACGAGAAGCACGCTGTCCGGGACCGGGTCGGAGGCCGGGAGGGCGATCGCTTCGCCGTGCGTACCGAAACCTCCGTCGCCGTTCGTGTGCGATCGCGCTGCGACGGCGAGCGGGTCTCGTGCGAGAATCGTGGAATCCGATCGGTGGGACATCTGCGGTTCGCCTGCCGGTGGAGATCGGCTCGACGACGCTAGGAACGCGTAAGGATCGGCACAACACCTTCTTTGTACGCGGTGCCCGCATGGCCTCGTCCCGAAGTGGTACGATGGCCGGTGGTCCGGTCGAGCCCTCGCCGCGGCCGCCGAGCGCTCCTGCCCTGCTCGGCCGAACCGGAAGCGAAGTAATCCCTGCTCCCCTCGTGTCGCACGGGTTACGTCGCGGGCCGGAGCGCCTTGCGTTCGGGCCTTGGCGACAAAGATCGCATCGACGCCGGCATCGACGCCGGCATGTGTGCCCGCACTTGCACTTGATAGGCCACGCCGAGGATCAGTCCGATCGCCACCGCGAGGAGGTACAGACTATCGCGCAACAGCAGGATGTATTCGAGCGTCGAGTGAAGACAGACCATCAGGAGGCCGACGCCGAGGCCGATGAGCAGATCGCCCTCCGGGCCGGCTCGGCTCGGCCAACCGATCCGGAAGGTGGTGACGAGAGGGTAGCCCAGCAGAAGCACGAAGGCGACGAGGCCGAACCAGCCGGTCTCGGAGGCGGCCAACAGGTAGGCGTTGTGGACGAGGTTGTTCCGGTTGCCCTCGTTGGCGATGACGCCGGCGCGTTCCGAGTAGCCGAAGTTCTTGGCGACATAGACGTAGTGGTTCGCGCCAACTCCGAGCGGGTTGCCGAGCAGGATGGCGGTCGCTGCCCGCTCGAAGGCCGCCCGCTCGTCGTATTCCTCCTCGCGTAGGGGATCGCGTTCGAAGCGCTTCTCGAACGAGGTGACGGCGAGCGGTGCGAAGCTCAGGGCGACGCAGCAGCCGGCGATGCCGAGCAAGCCCTTGCGCAGGGTCAGATGGCGCAGGCTCGACAGCACGTAGATCAGCACGAGGCCGAGAGCCGCGTAGAGCAGCGCGGCCCGCGACGTCGTGAGCACCACGGTCGCCATGCCGGTAAGCGGTACCAGGATGGTGGCCCAGCTTCGACGGCCGGCGAGCAGGAGCGCGACTTGAGGCAGCACCGCGAGGTGGAGGACGAGGCCCAGGGTGTTCTGGTGAGCGAAGGTTCCGCTGGTTTGCACGATGCCGAGGCCGAAGCGTTGGTAGGCCGTGAGGGCGCATTCGAGGACGACGCCGAGCGCCATCCCGGTCAGCAGGTTGCCCGCCACCTTCGGATCGGTGCTCGCCCGTGCCACGACGATGAGCAAGAGCGCGGCGCGGCAGATCTGCCAGAAGTAGAAGAAGGCCGCCGTGGGCTCCGCCGCCTGGCCGATCGAGAGCAGGACGGCGACGAGGTAGAGCGCCAGAATGATCGAGAAGGGCGAGCGCAAGGGCGGCCGCGCAAGCCCGACATAGATCGCCAGACCGAGGAGATCGAAGGCGCTGACCTCGATTCCGCTGACGAGGCCGGGCCAGTCCGCCCCCCAGCTCAGCACTGCGAAATCGAGCTGTGGCAGCCCCGGCTGCAGGAACGGCAGAAGGCCCATCAGAATCCACAGCCGCTTGCCGAGCACAGCACCGCCGCGGACCCAGACGGCGAACGGCACCATCATGCCGAGGCCGGTGGCGAGGATCAGCTCTTTCACCACGGTCGCTCGTTCCCGTTCATGCCATCGAATGCCTGACATTCGTGACGCGACGATAGCGGCCCACGCTCACGGGGCGTGCCTGCGTCGTTCTGAGGAGCCGGCTCACCCGAGGTCGGTAGGCCCTACGCCCTTCGGCGCGGGTTCGGAGAAGCCGTCCTGCGAATGGCGGCGTTCGCGGGCGCCGGACCCCTTCTAGGCTGACCGCCGCAGCAGCCGAGGCCGGCTGGCGAACGGATCAGGCGGGCAGGGCGACACGTGATCCCTCGGCACGCGTGATCCCGGCCGGCCGGCCGTTCTGTCTGATTTCCGGCGAGTGACTTGTTCCAGGAGCGTACCCGATGAGCACACTGACGATCTCGCGTGGCGCGATCCTCAGCGGCAGCGCGTGGATCATCGGCATCTACGGCGTCAGCGTGATCGTGCGCTTCGCCTCCAACGTCCTGCTGTCAAGGCTCATCGCGCCGGAGATCTTCGGGATGGTGGTGGTGATCCTGGCGATCCGGATGGGGGCCGAACTCCTGTCCGACGTCGGCCTCGGTCAGAACGTGGTCACCAATCCCCGCGGTGATCAGCCGGCCTTCTACAACACGGTCTGGACCCTGCAGGTGCTGCGCGGGCTGCTGCTGTGCGGGCTGTGCTGCGCCTTCGCGGGCCCGCTCGCCGAGCTCTACGGGGTGCCGGCGGCGGCCATCCAGTTCGGGGCACTCACCCTGGCCGTCCTCGGCATAACCTCGACCTCGCAGTTCCTTCTGCAAAAACGCTTGCGCGTTCAGACCCTCACCCTGTTCGATTTCTTCCAGGATACCATCGGCACCGCCTTGATGCTGCTCCTGGTCTATTGGAGCCCGACGATCTGGTCGATCTTGCTCGGAAACCTGTTGAGCGCGCTGCTGCGCGTCGGTGGCAGCTTTCTGCTCCCCGAGGGCGGCAACCGCCCAATGCTCGACCGACGTCATGTGGGCGAGATCTTCTCGTTCGGGAAGTGGATCTTCCTCTGGTCGATGCTTGGGTTCTTCAGTCTCAACTTCGATCGTCTGTATCTCGGCAGCGTCGCACCCCTGGCGCTGCTCGGCATCTACGGCATCGCCCGCACCATGGCCGAATTGCCGGCGCTCCTCGCCGGACGGCTCGGCCACTCCCTCGTCTTTCCCCTGGTGTCCGCGGCCGGAGAGATGCCACCCGCGCGGCTGCGACGGGAGATCGGCTCGATCCGCCTCTGTTTCCTGCTCGCCGCGGCGGTTGGGATCGGGGCCGCGGCGGCGGGCGGCGATTTCGCCATCCGGGCGATCTACGACACGCGTTACGCGCTCGCGGCCGCCATGCTGCCGCTGCTGCTGCTCGGCACCTGGGCAACGGTTCTTTGCACCACGAACGAATACGTTCTGATCGGACGCGGCAAACCGCAATACGGCACCGCTGCGAGCAGCGTGAAGCTCGCTTATCTGGTGATCGGCTTGCCGCTCGCCTTCACGGCCGGCGGCATGCTCGGAGCGATCCTCATCCTGGTGACCGCCGACGCGGTCCGTTACGCGGTACTCCTCGTCGCTCAGGTCCGAACGCGCGTCAGCTTCGGCGCGCAGGATCTTCTCGCCACCGCTGTGCTCCTCGCAACGCTGTTGATGCTGACCGCTCTGCGCGCGGGGCTGTCCCTCGGAACGGCCTTCGACGGCCTGTGGCACCTGTGAGGGGGCCGCGATGATCGAGCCTGCGTGCCGGACCCCGATCCTGGGTGTCGTCGTGATCGGGCGCAACGAGGGGGAGCGGCTGCGAGCCTGCTTCGAATCGATCGACCGCACCATTGGTCCCGTGGTCTACGTCGATTCCGGCTCGACCGATGGCAGCGTCGCCCTCGCGGAGAACCTCGGCGTCGCCGTCGTTGTTCTCGATACGGCCCGGCCTTTCACGGCGGCCCGGGCGCGCAACGCCGGTTTCGCGAGGCTGCGGGATCTCGCGCCAAGCCTCGCCTTCGTGCAGTTCATGGATGGCGATTGCGCCCTCGCGCCGGGCTGGCTCGGCGAGGCCCACACCTCTCTCTCGGCACGCCGCGATGTCGCCGTCGTCTGCGGGCGACGGCGGGAACGCCACCCCGAGCGTTCCGTGTTCAATCGCCTGTGCGATCTCGAATGGGACACCGCCCCCGGGGAAGCCCTGGAATGCGGTGGCGATTTCCTGGTTCGCACCGAGGCCTTCGCGGCGGTGGGCGGCTTCGACGGTGGCCTCATCGCCGGCGAGGAGCCGGAACTCTGCGTCCGATTGCGCGCGCGAGGCTGGCGGATCTGGCGCCTCGACGCCGAGATGACCTTGCACGACGCCAACATCACGAGCCTGCGTCAGTGGTGGTGGCGCATGGTCCGCAGCGGCCATGCCTTCGCCCAGGTCACATGGGTCCATCGCGGCTCGCCCCACGCCATCTGGCGGGCGGCGGTGCCGCGGGCGGTCTTCTGGGGCGTGGGCCTGCCGCTTCTGAGCGGCCTCGGCGTGTTCGTCCACCCCGCTGCGGCCCTGCTCACGCTGCTCTACCCGGTCCAGCTCTGCCGCATCGCGCGCCGCCGGAGCGTCGCCGGGCGGGGGGCTTGGGCCTATGCGGGCTTCACGCTCCTGGGTAAACTCCCGGAAGTCTTCGGAATCGCGACGTTCTACGCAAATCGAATGAGCCGACGCTCGGCAGCCTTGATCGAGTACAAGTGACCGGGAGACTTGTGACCGGGAGACTTGTGACCGGGAGACTTGTGACCGGGAGACTTGCCGAAGTTCGCTGCGGGCATGGACCCCCGCCGTGTCACCGCCATGCGACGCCCGTGGTGTCGCTCGTCGCGGATTGAGGACGCGGGGGCCCTTTCGTGGCCAAATCGAATCCCAACGAGCGCCTGGAACACCCTGGACGATCGACAGCCGCACACGAATGGACATCGAAAGTCAGGATTTCTCACGAACGAAGGCTGTATCTTGCGGCTTGATGCCACAACTCGACATTCGGATCCGCGGCTCTATCCCCTCCCGACAGGAAAGCTTATCGATGCGCTTTTTCCCATAGTAATAATACCGATTAACATATGCGAAATCGTGTTCTTTTGTGGCGAATTACAGTGGATGGGTGGTCAGCCCCCATTGAAGTGGTCCGCTCTTTGGTATGGCTTTTGAGCCTGGAGGACGGACAAGATGGCAAAGCACCCGAAGCCCGAGGAGATCGTTGCCAAGCTACGGCAGG
>NZ_LMMW01000063.1:0-168181 GCF_001422845.1 Methylobacterium sp. Leaf100
GGCGACCTTGCAGACGGGGCGGGCCATACGTTTTTTAGGACGTCGCGCTCCATGCGCGTCCGGTCGAGTTCACGCCGCAGACGGGCGATCTCAGCGGCTTGGTCGGAGGGGGACGCCACTGGGCTCGCAGGCGCGGCTCCCGGTGACCCTGCTCTCCGCGGTGGTGGGGAGCCACCCATCAGCGCCGAGCGCCACGGCCTCAGCATCGAGGGTTGGGTCCCGAACTCGGCTGCGATCTGCATCTGCGGCCGGCCGCTGCTGTCCAGCAGGGCCACCGCCTCGCGTTTGAACTCGGGGGTGAACTCGCGTCTCGTCTTGGCCCTCAAACACCTTCCCGGCCCGCAAGGAGCGTATCAGAGGTGTCCGTGAAAGCGGGGGAGGATCAAACTCGGTCTCCTTGTCGCCGTGGACGACGGAGAACACACCGTCCGGCAAGCCCGCCTCCTTGAGCCAGGCGGCGATTAGGAGTGCCGGTGAGGGATCGCGCTCGGAGGGCTTCAGCACGAAGCAATTGCCGCAGGCGAGCGCCACCGGGAACATCCACATCGGTACCATGACGGGGAAGTTGAACGGGGTGATGCCGGCGACCACGCCGAGGGGCTGGCGCAGGGAATGACTGTCGACGCGGGTGCCGACATTCTCCGTCACTTCGCCCTTGAGGAGCTATGGTGCTGCGGTGGCGAACTCGACCACTTCGAGCCCGCGCTGGATCTCGCCCTTGGCGTCGGACAACACCTTGCCGTGCTCTGCGGTGATGAGGGCCGCGAGCTCGTCGATGCGCTCCTCGGCGATGCGCAGGAATGCGTTGAGGATGCGCGCCCGGCGAAGCGGCGTGGTATGGGCCCAGTCGCGGGCGACCGCCTTCGCGGCCGCCACCGCATCGTTCACATCCGCCGCGTTGGCCAGCGCGACCCGGCCGGTCTCCTCGCCGGTGGCGGGATTGTAGACGGGGGCGGTTCGCGTACCGGTGCCGGGAACGGTCCGGCCGCCGACGAAGTGGTGGATTGCGGTGGGCATGGCTGTCTGGTGTCCTGTTTCTGGGAGATCCGCGAACCGGCGGATCGAGAGCAAAGGGAATGCCTTCGACGGAACGTCGCGACACCCGCGTCAGGAAATGTTCATGTCCCTGCGCGGCCGCGGGGCAGGCGGCGTGCCGAAGACGGTTGCCGCGGACCGAAACGGGTGGCGGTGGTTTCCGCTCGTGGGCGTGCCGCGCTTTCCCGCCCCCGATGGCTACCGCCGCGAGGCGGCGGAGTTCACCCCGGGCGATTCCAAGCGGCGGCGTCTCCAGAATGTTATGGCTCGCATCATCGCCGGTAATCGTGCCGGACGCCCTCGCCCATAACACAATCACCGGCTAACCCGGTCCGCATGCAGGCCCTATCCCTTCCGGACCCCGAAACCTTGTCCCGCGGGCAGCTCGAAGCCGAAGTGCGCCTGCTGCGGGCCCAGTCGGGCTCGCTCGCACAGATGTTCGAGCAGGCCCCGAGCTTCATCGCCCTGCTCAGTGGCCCGGAGCACCGATTCACCCTCACCAACGCCGCCTATCAGCGGGCCATCGACCACCGCGACGTGGTCGGTCGCACGGTGGCCGAGGCCTTGCCGGACGCGGCGGCGCAGGGCTACGTCGATCTCCTCGACGACGTGTTCCGCACCGGCCGGATACACAAGGCGACGGGCGCGCGGTTCGATGTCCAGGCCACGGCCGACGGTCCGGTCAACGAACGCTACCTCGACTTCGTCTACCAGCCGATCACCGACGCGCAGGGCACCGTCGTCGGCATCTTCGTCGAGGGGCACGACGTCACCGAGCGCACCTTGGCGGAGACCGCCTTGCGGGCGAGCGAGGCGCGCTACCGGACCCTGTTCGAGAGCATCGAGGTCGGCTTCTGCATCGTCGCGATGAAGTTCGCGGGCACCCACGCCGTCGATTACCGAATCGTCGAAGCCAATCCCGCCTTCGTTCGGCAGACGGGGGCCGATGTCGCCGGCCGGTGGGTGAGCGAGTTCGCCCCCGACCTGGAACGCCACTGGTTCGACACCTACGGCCGCGTCGCCCTCACGGGCGAACCAGCGCATTTCGAGCATTACGCGGACGTGTTCGGGCGCTGGTTCGACGTGCGCGCCCTGCGGACCGGCGATCCGGCCGCACACCACGTCGCCATCTTCTTCTCCGACATCACGGAGCGCCGGAACGTCGAGACCCGCGCGGAAGCCGGTGAGCGCGAATTGCGTCTCATCACCGACGCGCTGCCGGTCCTGATCTCCTTCATCGGCGCGGACCACGTCTATCGCTTCGCCAACCGGGCATACGAAGACTGGTTCTCGATGCCGGCGGGGGACGTGGTCGGACGGGACGTCAGGGACCTCCTCGGACCGGACGCCTATGCCACCCGCAAGCCCTACATGGACCGGGCGCTGGGCGGCGAATCGGTGACCTTCGAACTCGACTGGCCGCAACGCGACGGGCGGCATCGCGTCGCCGAGATCCGCTACCTGCCGCGGTGGGACCCGGCCGGCACCGTCGACGGTTTCCACGTGTTCGTGCACGACGTGACCGCACGCAAGCAGACGGAATCCGAACTCGCGCGCCAGGTCGCGCTGCGGACCGCGGAGCGCGATCAGGTCTGGCAGGCCTCCTCGGACCTGCTCTGCGTCGCCACCCTCGACGGGTACTTCGTCAGCCTCAACCCGGCCTGGCCACGGACGCTGGGATGGAGCGAGGCCGAGATGAAGGCGCGCCCGTTCCTCGACTTCGTGCATCCGGACGACGTGGCATCCACCCTCGCGGCGGCAGCTGGCTTGGCGCGCGGCGAGCCGCAACTCACCTTCGAGAATCGCTACCGCCACCGGGACGGCACGGACGTGTGGCTGTCCTGGAACGCGGTGCCGCGCGACGGCCTGATCTACGCCTCCGTGCGCGACGTGTCCGAGGCCAAACGTCAGGCCGAGATCCTGGAACGAACCGAGGAGGCTCTCCGGCAATCGCAGAAGATGGAGGCGGTCGGCCAACTCACCGGCGGCTTGGCACACGACTTCAACAACCTGCTCGCAGGTATCTCCGGCTCCCTGGAGCTGATGCAGACCCGGATGGCGCAGGGGCGGCTCACCGAGGTCGATCGGTACATGACGGTGGCGCAGGGAGCCGCCAAGCGCGCCGCCGCGCTCACCCACCGGCTCCTCGCCTTCTCCCGGCGCCAGACCCTCGACCCGAAGCCGACGAGCGTGAACCGTCTCGTCAACGATATGGAGGAACTCGTCCGGCGCACGGTCGGCCCCGCGATCCAACTCGAGGTCGTGGGTCTCGCGGGCCTATGGCCGGCGCTGATCGACCCGGGCCAGTTGGAGAATGCGTTGCTCAACCTGTGCATCAACGCCCGGGACGCGATGCCGGACGGCGGCCGCATCACCATCGAGACCGCCAACAAATGGATGGACGAGGCCGGGGCCCGCCAGCACGACATGCCGCCGGGTCAGTATCTCAGCGTTTGCGTGACGGACACCGGAAGCGGCATGTCCGCCGACCTCATGGCCAAGGTGTTCGAACCCTTCTTCACCACCAAGCCCATGGGGGAGGGCACCGGGCTCGGCCTGTCGATGGTGTACGGCTTCGCCCGCCAGTCCGGCGGACAGGTCCGGCTCTATTCGGAGGTCGGACAGGGCACGACGGTCTGCCTCTACCTGCCGCGCCACTACGGTGAGGCCGACGAGGCCGACGTCACGCGACGCCCCCCCGAAGTCGAGCGTGCGGGCCAGGGCGAGACCGTGCTGATCGTCGACGACGAGCCGTCGGTGCGCATGCTGGTCACGGAGGTGCTGGAAGATCTCGGCTACACCGCCATCGAGGCAGGCGACAGCATCGCCGGTCTGAAGATCCTGCAGTCGGATGTCCGGATCGACCTGCTGGTGACGGATGTCGGGCTACCGGGTGGCATGAACGGGCGCCAGATGGCGGACGCGGCCCGTGATCGGCGGCCCGACCTGAAGGTGCTGTTCATCACCGGCTACGCCGAGAACGCGGTCCTGGGAAACGGATACCTTCGCCCGGGAATGCAGGTTTTGACAAAGCCGTTCGTACTGGAGACGCTTGCATCCCGCATCAGGGATCTCATCGCCAGGACCGTCTGACCCCGGGCATTTCACGATGCCATGCGCAGCACCCGCCGGAGATTCCATTGGGTCCCGGGGGGGGCAAGCCGTGCGGGCGTTCGGCGTCACGCCGCCCGCTTCAACCCATCGATCTGCTGCAGCCGCCCGTCCTTCACCTGCAGGATGCGGTCGGCGAACGGCAGCAGGTGAGCGCTGTGGGTCACGAAGACCTTCGACACCGGGATCGCCATCAGGGCGCGGATCAGGGCCTCTTCCGACACGGGATCGAGGTTGGCCGTGACCTCGTCGAGGAGGAGCAGCCGGGGCTGGCGGCACAAGGCGCGGGCGAGGATGAGCCGTCGGCGCTGGCCGGTGGAGAGCAGGGGGCTCTCGTCGGAGAGGAGCGTGGCGAAGCCCTGGGGGAGGGACTGGATCTCCTCCAGCAGCCCCACCACCGACAGCGCGGCCTTCATCTGCTTGTGGGTGACGTCGGGCGAGAACAGGGACAGGTTCTCGATCACGGTGCCGGCAAGCACGCGGTCGTCGGCGAAGACGCAGCCGATATTGGCGCGATACTCGTGGATGCCGAACTCCTCCAGGGGGCTGCCATCCACCATCATCCGGCCGGTCGCACGGACGTTCAGGCTGGACAGGACCTTGAGCAGGGACGACTTCCCGCAGCCCGACGGCCCCACGATGGCGATGGTCTCGGGCTTGTCGATGCGGATGGTCAGATCGAACGGTTCGATGAGCGGCCGGCCGCGGCGGCCGAACTGGATCGACACCTCCTCAAGGCTGACGCTGCGCCGGATCAGGCGGTCGATGCGCAGGCCGGCGCTCGCCGGCTCCGGGCTCTCGTTCAGCACGTCGTCCAGGCGGGCGAAGTGGACCCGCATCACCGAAATCTGCAGCAGGCTCATGATCAGAGTGTTCATGGCGGTGAAGAACGACGCCCGCAGGGCGAAGAACGCGTACAGCACACCCACCGACAGGGTACTCTTCATCACCTCGGTCACGCCCATGAACAGGGTCGCGACGGTGCCGAGCATGAAGATCAGGTGAAGGAACAGATCCGCGTCGATGGAGAGCTTTTTCGCGCGGTAGCCGTAATTGGCGAACCGCGTGAAGTTCTCCAGCCATTTCAAGCCGAAGAAGTTCGTGGTGTTGCCGACCTTGAGGGCGCGGATCTGGGCGAGGCCGTCGAGCAGGCGGGCCTGCTCCTCGGAGCGAGATTCGAGGGTGAGCGCCGTGCTGCGGGCGATACCCGGATAGGTGGCGAAGCGCACGAGGATGGCGGCCGCCAGGGTCACCACGGAAGCGAACGCCATACTGGGCGAGTAGTAGTACATCATCCCGACGAGCAGGATCGACATCGTCCCGTCGGCGATGGACGAGACGAAACCGCCGACGAGGAAAGTCTTGATCTGGTCCACCGACGAGACGCGGGTGACGAAGTCTCCGGGATGCCGGGCCTCGAAGAACGTCATCGGCAGGCGAAAGGCGTGGGAGACGATGTTGCGGGTGAAGTGAATCTCGAACAGCGTCGCCGAGCGCAGGGCCACGAGGTCGCGAAGCCAGCGCGACAGGGCGTCGAGGGCGCTGAAGAGGATGAGGCCGATGACCACGACGGTGAGGAGGTCGAGGTCGTATTGCGGGATCACGCTGTCGACGGCGGTCTGCAGGAAGATCGGCGTCGCCAGGGCGAACAGGGTCGCGGAGAACGACAGCACTGTGATGAGGGCCAGGGTGTGCTCGATGCCCCGACACGAGCGCAGGACCGCCCAGAACAGGGACTTTCGCGACGTCTTCACCGCCTCGAAATCGACCCGCCGCTCGAACTCGAGGGCGATGCCGCCGAAATGGTGCTCCATGTCCTCGCGGGCGTAGAGCCGCTCGCCGAAGGCCGGATCGTGAACGTGGAACGTGCCGCGCACCACCTTCTCGAGCACCACGAAGTGGTTGCCGTTCCAGTGCAGGATCGCCGGGCAGGCGAGCTTCGACAACTCGCCGGTGTTGGAAATGGCCAAGCCCTGCGCGTCGAGCCCGATCTGGCCGGCGACTTCGACGATCTCCGCGAACGTCATGCCCTCCTGCGACGGCGGGAACAGCGCACGCAGGTAGGGCAGGTCGATGTCGTGGCGGTGCGCGTTGGCGACCATCGCCAGGCAGGCGAGCCCGCATTCCATGGTTTCGTTCTGCAGAACGGTCCGGACGGCGCGTTTGCGCTCGCCGAACCCGCCGAACACCGATTGGCCGAACATCAGCGTCCCCTCAAGGCTCGGATCGGATCGAGGACCCAATCGAGCAGGCGGCGGCGCTCCACCACGATATCGGCCGAAAGAGTCGAGCCGATCTTCACGGGAATGCGCTCGCCATAGGCGTCCACGTCGGGCCGGTCGGGCCGGATCTCGATGCGGTAGGCGGATTGGCGCTCCACCGGGCGCGGATCCAGGCCGATATCGGGCTTGTCCTCGCCCGCGAGGCCGCGCACGGCGGCGGTGGAGATGTAGGTGATGGTCCCGTGCTGGATGCCGAAGGTCTTGAACGGGAAGGCATCGTACTTGATGATCACCCGCTGACCGACCTTGGCGAGGCCGACGGCGCGGGCCGGGGCCTCGACGACGACGAGGGGGGCGGCGTTCGGCTCGCCGGTGGCGGCCACGAACTGGCCGGGCTTGACCGAATCCCCGACTTTGGCGGCGAGCGCCAGCACGGCGCCCGCGCTCTGGGCCTGAACCTCGACGGCGGTCTCCGTGCGCAGCATCGCGAGCCGGCTGTCGGTGGATTCGATCTGGTTCTGGGCGCTCGCCTTCTGCGACACCTTGGTGGCGACGACGAGGTCGAACTCGCGGCGCCGCTCCGAATCCTGGCGCTGCACTTCGAGGCGCTTCAGGCGCAGGTCGGAGAGCTGGCGCTCCAGGTCGAAGGTGCCGCGCTCGTGCGATTCGAGCATGTCGCGGGTGGCGTAGCCGTCGCGCATGTAGGCGGCGATCCGGCGCACCACGGCGCGGCTCTTCTCCGTCGCGGCGGCATGGCGCTGCGCCTGCTCGGCGAGGCCGGCATAGAACACCTCCTGGTCGGCCGCGATCTGCGCCTGCTGCTTCGTCGCGCGGGCAATGAACGCGTCGGCCCGCTCCACCTCGTCCTGCAGGCCCTTGCGGGAGAGTTGGAGGTTGCGCATCTCGGCCTCCACGGCCGATTCCCCACCGGAACTCGCAGAGCCGATGCGCAGGGCGTAGACTGCTTGGCCCGCTTTCACGGGATCGCCCTGGTTGAGGAAGATCCTGGTGATCACGCCGGCCCGGGGCGCATCGAGGCGGGCGAAACCGCCCGTGGCCGCGACCGTGCCCCGCACGGTTTCGGTCTGGGCGAAGTGACCGAACCACAGGCCGCCGATCACCGTGCACACCGTCAGCGCCACGAGCCCCGTCGCCAGAGTCGCGGTTCGGTTCTGACGCAGATCGATGGTCTGGACGATGCGGGGATTCTGGACGATGCCGGGCATCGGCCCGTCATCGGGATTCCCGGAGGTCTCCTCCGGCTGTGCCTCCGGCGGATCATCGTCGACGGGACGCGCATCGGACTCGGCCCGGACCATATGGCGGGCGGCAGCGGCCTCGACGCTCCGAGCCGGGGATTGCGTCGTGTCGTCCTCGGGTGGGCCGGCCCGGGTCACGTCGAAGGTCATGCCTGTCCGCCCTCGTGGAGAAACTCGTGCAGGCGCGGCCACATGAACCATTGGGCGGGGGCCGTCAGCACCGAGGTCTCGATGTGGCGGCGAACCAGACTCGTCACCCGTGCCTTGGTCTCCGGACCGCTATCGGCGACCTCGAAGGGCTGACCGCAACGAACCGTGTCGCCGGCGCAATCCGACGTGATGGAGAGCGGCAGGACCGCCGCCTCCGTCAGGCGGGCGAGGCTGTCGATGCCCATGGCGAGGCGGATCGGTCGGCCGAACAGGGTGGTCTCGACGGGTCCACCGTAGCTCGCCGGCAGGTCGACGAACGATACGATGACGGACCCGGTGCGGGCGAACCGGATCGCATCGATGTAATCCTGCTTGTCGCGGACGTTCAGGAACCGCATCTCCATGCCCATCTCGGAGATGCGCTGCATGACGCGGGTCTCGACGGCGCGGTCCTCGCGCGCCCGCAGGATCAGCATGCGCCGATCGCGGAAGAAGTCGTGGATCAGGCGAGCGAAGGGCAGGGCGAAGCAGCCCATGTGGAGCGGCGCCAGGATCACCGGCTTCCCGCTCGACGCCACCCGGCGGATGAGCTCCGAATCGGCGAACCGCACCGATTGCCAGTCGGCGACGATGTCGGCGTGCGAGCGGGTCACCAGGGACAGCCACTCGAGGCCGTAGAGGTCGTCCGAAAACGCGGTTTCGGCATCAAGGCGACTGGCTTCGGCCCGGGGCAGGCGCAAGGTCTGGCGTAGGATCGGCGCGACGCCGCGTGCGGGCAGCCGGCGCGTCACCCGCTGGGCGAGCCACAGGGTCCGAAGGGCGCGGCGGCGCAGCCTCAGCGGCAGGGCGGCGACCCGCAACTGTAGAGGGGTGACGTCGTTCATCGCCGGGTCCAGTCCATCCACGGGCAATAGACTGATTTGCGTTGACAGTTCTTTAAATGCGAACGCCGCCCGGGCATCCCGGGCGGCGTTCCATCAATATTCGTGATCGAGGCTTCGGCGGCGAGGCCCGATTTGATCCCGATCGAGACCGGTCCGAGCCGCCCTTACGAGCAGTCTGCGCCCTTGGACGGGGGGCAGTTCGGGGCCGGGGCCGGCTTGCAGTCGACGGGCTTGGTACCGCCGGAGACCTTCTTGAGATCAGTGAGAGCGAGCTTCTTCATGGGATGCATGTCCTGAATGAGAGGGTAGCGAAGTCAGTCGACCGGGCGGGCCGGCGAGTCGGCTTAGGAGCAGTCGGCGCCCTTGGACGGAGGGCAGTTCGGGGCAGGGGCCGGCTTGCAGTCGACGGGCTTGGTACCGCCGGAGACCTTCTTGAGATCGGCGAGATTGAGCTTCTTCATGGGGCTACTCCAGATCGAACCCGGCCTGACCTTGAGGCTGCCGGCTGGCTGCTGTTCAGCCATGGACAAACCGTACCCAGCACCCGGGGCCGCATCAATGCAGTCAAACTACGGTGCCGGGCCAATGGTTACCACCCGAGACTATTTCCGGAATTTACCATCAAGAGGGATAGATTTTGTAGAATACGAACCGCGACTTGCGGATTGAATGACCGGATTGATATTTGAGCCTCCTTCAGAGTTGCGAGGCCCACCAATGGTAACGCAGTCATCCACCCCCGCCGCTGCCCAAGACGAGATCGAGACCACCCTGCTCGAAATCTTCCGCACCCATTTGAAGACCGAAGGAACAGGTTGGGACGCCAACACCACCATGGCGGAAGCTCAGGTCGACTCCTTCGATCTGGTCGAATTGGTCTTCGAGATCGAGGACCGGTTCGGAATCGAAGTCAGCTTCAACGCCAATTCGGGCGAGACCGGTACGCTCACCGTCGGACACGTCGCCGAGATGATCCGGGCCGGACTGGCGGCGAAGAAATCCCCGGCCGCCAAATCCACCACCGCCGCCGACATCGCTCCGATGTCCAAGGTCCAGCTGGCGTGACCGCCGTCGTGGTCTCGGGCCTCGGGGTCGCGGCCCCCGGCGGGCTCGATACGGAAACGTTCTGGACGAGCCTCGTCTCGGGACAGAACGTGTTCTCGGCGAGCCGCGCCCTGCCGGATTCGGGGATCGTGGTCGCGCAGATCGACGAGACCGCGGATTTCTCCCGCCTGCCGCTCGCCTCGCAGGCGGCCTGCGACCGCAGCGCGATCCTCGCCGTTGCCGCCGCACAGGCCGCGATGGCGGACGCGAAGCTGAGCCTCGACGCGGTGGCGCCGGAACGCGTCGCCGTCATCCTCGGCAATGGCGGCGGCGGCCTGACCAGCCTCGACGCGCAATACTCGCGCCTGTTCAAGGACGGCAAGCGCCCGCACCCGTTCTCCGTGGTGCGGGCGATGACGAGTTCTTCGGCGAGTTGGGTCTCCCTCGCCTTCGGCGCCAAGGGACCGTGCTTCGTCATCGCCAGTGCCTGCGCGTCGGCAACCCACGCCATTGGGCTCGCGGCGCAGATGATCCGCGCCGGCATCGTCGACATCGCCATCACGGGCGGGACAGAGGCGCCGCTGTCGCACGGCACCCTGATGGCCTGGGATGCCATGAAGATCATGAGCCGGACCCGGTGCCGCCCGTTCTCGCGTGACCGCGACGGCCTCGTCGTCGGGGAGGGAGCGGGGATCCTCGTTCTGGAGCGCGCCGACCACGCCCGTGCGCGGGGGATCACCCGATCGGTCGCGCTCGCGGGTTTCGCCTCCAACGCCGATGCGGGCGACATCGTCGCGCCGACCGTCGATGGAATGGCCCGAGCCATGCGCTCCGCCCTCGCGGATGCCGGCCTCGCGCCAGACGACGTCGCCTACATCAACGCCCACGGAACGGGCACGCGCGCCAACGATCTCACCGAAGGCAACGCCATGGCGGACGTGTTCGGGCCGGGGCGCATCCCGCCGGTCTCGTCGACCAAAGGCGCCACAGGACACGCCCTCGGTGCGGCCGGGGCCCTGGAGGCCGTCGCCACGATCCTGGCCATGGAACGCGGGATCGCGCCGCCGACGGCGAACCTCGTCGAACTCGACCCGGCGCTGGATTTCGACGCCATCCCATGTGTGGCCCGGCCGATGCCCATCCCCGTCGCCATGTCGAATTCCTTCGCCTTCGGAGGTCTCAACGCCAGCCTGATCTTCCGGACGGCCTGAGCCTTTCGCCCGCCATCGGACCAGACAGCCATGAACGCGCACGTGACTCCGCCGGAAACGCTTTCACCCGACCCTGCGGCATACCTCGACGCCCTGAGGGCGCGGGTCAAAACAACCATCGGCACCTCCGACTGGGTGGTGATCGACCAGACGCGGATCGACCGGTTCGCCGAGGCGACGGGGGATTTCCAGTTCGTCCATGTCGATCCCGTCCGGGCCGCCGCAGAGACGCCGTTCGGCGGCACCATTGCGCATGGCTACCTGACCCTCGCCATGGTGGGGACGTTCGCGGCGGCGGCACTTCCACCCCATCCGGCGGTGCGCCTCATGGTCAACCTGGGTGCCGACAAGGTTCGCCTGCTGGCCCCCGTCCGGGTCGACCACGCGATTCGCGGCGTGTTCACCCTCGCGGGTGTCAGCGTCCTACCGGAGGGGAGGGCCGCCCTGCGGATCACGGTCGCCATCGAGTGCCGGCCGCCGGGTCCCTCTGCGGCCGATCCGGTATTCGCACTGACCGCCGACCTGTCCATCATGCTGATACTCAACGAGGCGTGATGGACAGTCGAAAAATCATCTTGTCCACTTGTCGACCGGACGAGACTTCAGCCCGACCACCGGTAGAAAACCGCTTCTGCGCGGGGACAATTCCTAGAACGAAATTACTTTTTATCTGTCACAGTATGATTTTCATGAAAAGACTTAGTTGATTATCTTGACTGGATTATGCGCCTGTGAACGGTATGAGTTTCATCGCCGGTTAACCTTGACGGTCTATTCACGACCGACACGCAGCGCATGTCGGGCGACTGGATTTCAACATGGATCGGACGGAGCGGGCAGGGGCGGACGGCGGCCCGTGCGGCACCCATGGTGGCGGGGTGCGCCGCTCAGTGCGGTACGGCATGCTCGGCGTTCTGCTCCTCGCCGGTCCGGCGCCCGCGGAAACCCTCGACACATCGATGCACTGGGCCCTGCGCGACAGCTACGACCGCAAGGCCGACGATGCGCGTCAGGCAGCGGCGGAGGCCCGGGTTCTCGGCGGCTACGAAGCCTTCCTGCCGACGGCGGCCTACGTCGTCACCCACCGCCTCGACAGCAACATCCGGTACTCGCCGGACTTCACCAGCACGCCCGAAGCGCCCATCGGGATCGACACGGTGCCGCGGCGCCAGCCCGAGGTCGAGGCGTTCCAGCTTTCCCTGCCCCTGTTCGACGGCCTGCGACGCTACCACGATCTCGAGTCCGCACGAAGCGCTGCCGCCGCCGGCCGGGAGCTCCAGAACGACAAGACTCAGCAGATCCTGTACGACACGGCGAGCGCGTATCTCGCCGTCCTGCGAGACCGCACCATCCTGCGTCTGCGCCAAGTCGCCATCGCGGACGTGGCAAAGGTCGCCAAGAGCGTCGCCGTGAAGCTCGAGGTCCACGACGCCACCCTGGCGGACTCGGCCCTGGCCGAATCGCGGGTCACCGCCGCCATCGCTGCGCACGAACAGGCGAAAGCCAACCTGCTCGCCTCGGAACTCGCCCTGGCGCGCCTCGCCGGTCCGACGGCGAACCCGTCGGGCCTGCCTCGCATCCCGAGCGCGTTGCTGCCCCGGTCCCTCGATGAGTTGCGCGACACCCTGCTGCAGACGAATCCGCGGCTGCTCGCTGCCCGTCTCAACGCGGATTCGGCTGCCTCCAGCGCCAAGGTCGCCTATGCGCGCTTCTCGCCGCAACTGAACTTCGTTTTCGCGCATACGCGCCAGGGCGCTGTCTCGAACTATCCCTACAAGGTCCGTGATACGTCGGCGATGCTGCAGGCGCGCATCCCGATCTACGACCCCGGTGAGTTCGCCGACGTGGCGCGCGGCCACGCCCTCGCCGATCAGAGGTCCTTCGAAGCCCTCGATCTCGAGCGGACCGTCCTGACCCAGGCCTCCACCGCCTTCGTCCAGCGCACCTCGTTGATCGTCCAGACGAAGCTTGCAGCCAAACGCGTGCGCCGAATCGAGGACGCCGTGCTCGGCCGGAAAATGGAGCTCCGCCTCGGCTCCATGACCATCGTCGATCTGTTGAACACCCTGGCGGAATTGACCGAAGCCAATGTCGCCAAGATCAACATCGAATTCGAGCGCGACAGGATCACGTATTCCCTCGCCTCCGCCATGAACCGGCTTCGGGTTTAGCGACTGCGGGCGCGAGACGCGCGGGCGCAGGATTCGCGCCGCAGAACCTGGGCCGCACGGCCACGGCGGGAAGGCGTCGCCAGAGAGGGCCGGGCTCTTCCGGCGCGCGGACCTCGGTGTATCCTCGCTCGGCGGACGAAGCGGAGCCGGGAGATCGAATGCGGGGGCGCGAGCAGGTCGGGACGGGTCGTTCGGTCCGACGCGTGACACGTTAGTTGCGCCGCCTGGAGGCGCTGGCGGCCCGCCGGCGCCTGCGAGTCCGACTCCTGCGCGGCCTGCGCGGCACCCTCGGGACGGGAGCGACCCTCGTGGCCCTGGTCAAGTTCAAGCTCGCGGCCTCCCTTGGTCTCAAGGTCGCGCTTGCCGTCCTCGTGGGAATCGGCCTCGCCTGGCCCTTCCTCGTCTTGGCGGTCCTGACCCTCATCGGCCTGGTTCTGGCCCTTGTCAGCGTCTTCGAGGGTGGTCATGCCGGGTCCCTCGATTGCCCCGATGGCTCGGGCTGCGAACGCCGGGAGAAGCGTGCCGAACGGCTCAAGCATCTCATCGCGACGCGAAGGGAATGGCTCGACGCTCAGGCCGTGCCGCCGACACCACCCTGATCTGTGCCGTCGAAGCGATACCCCTACGGATGCGACATCGCGGACGGCCGCCCATACGGATTGCGGCCGCGCTTTAATCCCCCTGGGGGCAACGATGTGCCGAGGCTCCGGTTGTCCTCGGCACAGCGATTACGGGTTGCGAACATGGAACGGTCGAACGACTTCATCGAGCGGCATCACCCGCAGGCCGAAGCCTTCGCAGGGCCCGAAGTCCGGGCTGCGGAAGAGCGCGTGCCCGACGCGGAAGTGGCCGAGGATGTCGTCCTCGAACCCCTGGCCGACTACCCCCGGATCGATCTGCGCGGTGCCGGCGAGCCCTGGGAGAAGCGTCGTGCCGCCGGCAAGGTCCTGCGGGATAACGTGCCGCACGAGAGCCATGCACCGCTCTTCCTCCCGGAGAATCGGCCCGATCCCGTGGCCCTCATCGAGGCCGCGCACGAGGGGCGCCAGCCCCATCTCGTCCCCTTGCGGGTGGCGCGCATGGCGAGCTCGCCGTTCGCCTTCCTGCGCGGTGCCGCGCACGTGATGGCCTGGGATCTCGCCCAGTCGCCTCGCAGCGGCATCATGGTGGCGATGAACGGCGACGCCCACATCTCGAATTTCGGTCTGTTCGGCACGCCCCAGCGCGACGTGGTGCTCGACCTCAACGATTTCGACGAAGTCACCATCGGCCCGTGGGAATGGGACCTGAAGCGCCTCGTCGCCAGCATCGAGGTGGCGGCCCGCGGCGATCACGTGGCCCCGGCCGAGCGCCGCGCCGCGGTCGTGGCGGCGGTGGGCGGGTACCAGCACACCATGACGGAATTGGCGCCCCAGGGCCCCCTCGACGTCTGGCAGCACGCCGCACGCGCCGACAACCTCGACTTCTCGGGCATCCGCATCGACGGCGAATCGCAGGGTGTCGTGCGCAAGGCCGTGGAGAAAGCCCGCAAGCGCACCAACCAGACCCTGCTCGCACGGGTCGGCGAGCGCCGCGTCGATGGCGGCTGGCGGTTCCGCGAGGACCCGCCGATCCTCACCCGCGTCGACGACGAGACCCGCGACGCGATCATCAGCGGGCTCGAGCACTACGCCGACACCCTACCGCGCGAGCGCCGGTTCATGCTGAGCCGCTACCACGTGGTCGACGTCGCCCACCGGGTGGTGGGCGTCGGCAGCGTCGGCACCCGCGCCTACGTGGCCCTGCTGTGCGGCAACTCGGACCAGGACGTGCTCTTTCTGCAGGTGAAGGAGGCCGTGCGCCCGGCGCATGCCCCCTACTTGCCCGGCATGCCCGAGCCCTATGCCAGCCACGAGGGCGAGCGCGTGATCTACGGCCAGCGCCTGCTCCAGGCGGTGGGCGACCCATTGCTCGGATGGACCAGTATCGCCGACCGGCCGTTCTACGTGCGGCAGATGAAGAACATGAAGGGCGAGATTCCGGTGTCGTGCATGACCGGTCAGCCGCTCCTGTACTTCTCCTGGGCCTACGGCGCGCTCCTCGCCCGCGCCCATGCCCGGACTGGGGATGCCGCCGCCATCGCGGGCTATTGCGGCAAGGACCGCCACGCCGACCTGCGCGAGGCCTTGGCCGACTGGGCCAGCGCCTACGGCGAGCGCAACCAGGCCGACTACGAGACTTTTCTCGCGGCCATCGCGGACGGCCGCCTCGAGGCGGCACCCGATCCGCATCTGTGACGATCCGTCGGGCCTTACCGGTGGGCGGGGCGGCACGGAGCGCTTGATTCTCGGGCGCCCCGCCGGAAGGGTGGAGCATGGCGCGCCGCATTCACCGGACCACTGACTTTCTCGCCGACGCCCTGCACCGGCTCGGCATCGCGGCGGGCGCCGTGGACCGGGAGGCCCTGCGCGAGCACCTCGGCCTGCCCGAACGCGGCGGCGTCTGCGAAGACGCGGCCGTCGCCCATGCCCTCCAGGCGTCCGATGCGCGCCGGACCTTCGCCCGCGAAGGCGTGCCGCGCCTGACTCAGGCGATTCCGGCCTTGCGCGCCGAGGCTGATCCCGACGGAGCCCTGCGCTGGCGGATACGGGTGCTGTGCCCGCTCCTCGACGACAACCGCCTGGATCTGCGAATCGACACGGCGCCGGATGCCGCAGCCGCCGAGATCCTCGACGAGATGGCCCTCGGGAACGATCCGGATTGGGCGCTCGACACCCTGCGCGCACGGGTGACCCAGGTCGCCGGCCGTACCCGTGGGGCACTGAACCGGACCATCCTGCGCCTGCGCGACCAGATCCGCGCCGACATGACGGAGACCGGGGCCGACGCCGTCACCTACATCGCCCATCTCGACCGGTCCCTGCGCTCTCGGGTCTTCGCCGATGGGCCGGATGTGGCGTCTCACATCCTCGACACCCTGAAGGTCGTGCGGGCCCGCGGGCGGGTGGTGGCGCAGGAAGCCTCCGGGACCCGGCGCCTGCGCGACCGGGCGGGCTTCGGCTCCTACATCGACAAGTTCGCCGCCGCCCGGCGTCTCGGCCGCCGCATCGTCTTCCACATGGGGCCGACGAATTCCGGCAAGACCTACGCGGCCCTGGAGGTTCTCGCGAAAGCCGCAACCGGTACCTACCTCGCACCCCTCCGGCTCCTGGCTCTGGAGAACTACGAGGCCCTCGCGGCGTGCGGCCTGCGCGCCGGCATGGTGACGGGCGAAGAGATCCTGGGTGAATCCGACCCGACCCACACGGCACGCACCATCGAGACCGCGGATCTCCGCCGGCCCATCGAAGTGGCGGTGATCGATGAGATCCAGATGCTGTCCGACCCCGACCGTGGCTGGGCCTGGACGAACGCCCTGTTCGGCATCCCCGCCCGCCTCGTCATCGTCTGCGGCGCCGAAGACGCCCTCTCGGCCGTGCGCCGAGCGGCGGAGGCGGCCGGCGAATCCCTCGACGTGGTCACCTTCACGCGCAAGACGCCGCTGGTCGCCCTCGACGCGCCCGTACCCCTGGAAGCCGTCGAACCGGGTGACGCCGTCGTGGCGTTCTCGCGCCGGGCCGTGCACGAGAACCGGGAGATCCTGGTGGCCGCCGGGCGGTCCGTCGCGACCATCTACGGCGCCCTGTCGCCGGAGGTGCGCCGCGCCGAGGCCGGGCGCTTTCGCGATGGCGAGGCCGAGGTGCTGGTCACCACGGATGCCATCGGGATGGGCCTCAACCTCGGCCCCCTGAAGCGCGTGATCTTCGCGTCCGTCCGCAAGTGGGACGGCACCGAGGAGCGTGCTCTGACCAACGCCGAGATCCGCCAGATCGCCGGCCGCGCCGGCCGCTTCGGCCATCAGGAGGCGGGCTACGTCGCCGCCACCGACGAGGACGGCCTCGGACCGATCCGCGATGCCCTGTCGGGAGCGCCGACGGCCCCGGCCGCCGACACCCGCTTCTTCGTGCGGCCGGATCTCGCCGCCATCGAAGCCGCGGCCAGCGAACTCGGCACCGATTCCCTGAGCGCCGTGATGGCGCATTTCTCCCGCGCGACGTTCTACGACGGTTCGCCGTTCCAGCCCTCGGCGTTCGAAGAGTTCCTGGGCGCGGCCGAGGCGGTGGATCGCGCCGCACTCCCGATCCGCGAGAAGTTTGCCTTCGCGGTGACGCCCATAGACCGGCGCGACCCCATCGCCGTGGGGGTCGTCGAGCGCTGGGTTCAGGCCCGAACCTTGAACGCCACGGTGCCGGCCCTGCGTGCCGACCCGCACGGGGACCTCGCCTATCAGGAACGCACCGTGCGGCTCGCCAGCGCCTACCTGTGGCTCGCCCGGCGCTTCCCCGAGACCTTCGACGATGATGCCGCCATGCGCGGCGTGCGCGAGCGTGCGAACGCGTCCATCGAGCGGACATTGCGGGAGACGGCGACCTTGAAGGTCACGCAGCGCGCGCAGAACAAGGCGCTCAGTCCACTCGCTGCCAGCCAGGGCCGGTGAGGCGTTCCTGGGGCAGGAACTTCGCCTTGTAGTCCATCTTGCGCGAGCCCTCGACCCAGTAGCCGAGGTAGAGGTAGGGCAGGCCGAGGTCCCGGGCGCGGCGGATGTGGTCGAGGATCATGAAGGTGCCCAGCGACCGCGGCGCCTCCTGTGGATCGTAGAACGAGTAGACCATCGACAGGCCGTCGGAGAGCACGTCCGTGAGACAGAGGGCGACGGTGGCGCCGATGCCGCGCCCGTTGATCGCCGTATCGGGCCCGCGTCGGCGATAGGCCACGAGGTGGGTGTCGACGTGGCTGTCCTCGATCATCATGGCGTAGTCGAGGACGGTCATGTCCACCATGCCTCCATCGCCGTGGCGGGCATCGAGGTAGCGCCGAAACAAGGCGTATTGCTCGGACGCCGGGCGATTCGGCTCCGGGGTCCCGACGAGGTCGGCGTTGCGCTGGAGAATGCGGCGCTGGCTCGCCGAGGGGGTGAAATCGTCCACCACCACCCGGACCGAGATACAGGCGCGGCAGGTCTCGCAGGCTGGGCGATAGGCGATGGTCTGCGAGCGACGGAAGCCGCCCTGGGTCAGGATTTCATTGAGATCGCGGGCGCGGCGCCCGACGAGGTGCGTGAACACCTTCCGTTCCTCCTGCCCCGGCAGGTAGGGGCAGGCGGACGGCGCCGTCAGGTAGAATTGCGGTGTGTCGCGGGAATGACTCGTCACGCTGTGGGTCGCTCGCGGCCTCGCGGCGCGTCATGCGCCCCGAACGTCGAGTGTATCGACAACATCGGCCGGCTCAACACCCGGAAACGCTCCCGCGCGGAATTTCCTCAGGCCGGACGCACCACGGCGAGGCCGAGGAGGATGTCGTGGCCGAGCCGGCGGTCGGGACGCACCAGACCGATGACGATGTCGAGGGCCCAGAGCAGAAAGGTCGAGATCGCCACGTAGAACAGCAGGGCATGGATCGCCGCCGTGATCATATCCACCCGCGTGCCCGTCTGGTTGACCACGCGCAGGCCCATCATCCGCATGCCCCAGGTGCCCTGGCCGGCGCCGCCGACCGTCACGGCGCTGTAGAGGATGCCGCTCGCCGGCAGCACCGCGAACAAGGTCCAGCCGAGGCCGAACGTGAGGGCGCCCACGACGGTGATCAGGAGGGTCAGAAGGGCCGTGAACCCGAAGATGAACAGGATGTCGAGCAGGTAGGCGACCGCGCGTGCGCCGAGGCTCGCCCGCACCACAGGCAGAGCCATGGGTAAGCCATAGGGGGTCTCGGGGCGGGTGGCGTAACCGGTGGGGGATTCAAGCATGAGGCGCTCCTCGGGCGGGGCGGCGTTCGGTGATTTCCAAGTGGGCGCGGGACTACCGAATCTCAAGATCAACCGGTCCGAGAGACGCGTCAGGGAGCCGACGCCCCTGGATCGGCGGCGGCGGCCTCCGGCGTGTTCAAGTAATACTGCTTCAGCAGGTAGAGCGCCGCGCCGTTCAGGGGTCCATGCTCGGTGATGACGGTCAGGAGTTCGGCCCCCTGTCCGAAGCCGCACACGATCCAGCGCTGGCGCGCGGCCTGGGTGGCCTGCCCGGTGACGGCGTAATCGACCCGGAGATCGGCGGGCGTCGGCCCGCTGCCGACCCGCAGGATCTTCGGAACGGTGCCCTGTGGCGCCAGGGCCGGGACCGCCCGGCGGCAGAGGGTGGCCCGCTGCCGGTCGACGGAACTCTCGCAGGCCGCGAGAAGAGCGAGAGCGGCGAGTCCGAAGCCGACCCGTCTCACGCCCCGGCGCGCAGCCGCTCGGCCACGCGGGGCGCGTAATACGTCAGCACGCCATCGGCACCCGCGCGCTTGAACGCCAGCAGGCTCTCGACCATGGCGCGCTCGCCGTCGAGCCACCCGTTTCGGGCCGCAGCCTCGATCATCGCGTACTCGCCCGACACCTGATAGGCGAAGGTGGGCACCCCGAATTCGTCCTTCACCCGCCGGATGATGTCTAGGTAGGGCAGACCGGGCTTCACCATCACCGAATCGGCCCCCTCCGCGAGATCGAGGGCGACCTCGCGTAGCGCCTCGGACGAGTTGCCCGGATCCATCTGGTAGGTACGCTTGTCGCCGATCAGGGCCGCCTGGGTGCCGATGGCATCGCGGAAGGGGCCGTAGAAGGCGGAGGCGTATTTCGCCGCGTAGGCCATGATCTGAACATCGCGGAATCCCGCCCGGTCGAGACCGGCCCGGATGGCGCCGACGCGCCCGTCCATCATGTCGGACGGTGCGATGATGTCCGCCCCCGCCTCCGCTTGGATCAGGCTTTGCTCGACGAGGAGCGCCACGGTCTCGTCGTTGAGGATGGCGCCGTCCTGCAGCAGGCCGTCGTGACCGTGGCTTGTGTAGGGATCGAGGGCGACATCGGTCATCAGGCCGAGCTCGGGCACCGCCTTCTTGACCGCCCGCACGGCCCGGCACACGAGGTTGTCCCGGTTGAGGGATTCGGACCCCGTGGGGTCGCGCAGGCTCGGCTCGGTGTAGGGGAAGAACGAGATCGCCGGGATGCCGAGCCGCGCGGCCCCCTCGGCCGCGCGCACGATCTCGTCGACGCTGAGCCGCTCGACGCCCGGCATCGACGCGATGGGCTCCCGCCGGCCGGAGCCCTCGATGACGAAGAGCGGCCAGATCAGGTCGTCCACCGTGAGGGTATGCTCGCGCACGAGGCGGCGCGACCATGCGGCCTTGCGGTTGCGGCGCGGGCGCTGGGTGATGCCGAGGCCCGTGGGGCGGGCGCTCTCCGCCGCGGCTTCGACGGCGAGGGGACGCGGGGTCGGCAATTCGTCGGGCATGGGCTTTGGAACTCGGGCTTTGCAACTCGCGGCGTCGCCGGAACGCGGGGTCAGCCGGACTACCACATCCGCAAAAGCCTTCGAAACCCGGCCCATTGCCACAAGCGCGATCGGCACGCGGTTTCACCCGGCGATTGACGCACAGGGCCGAAACTCCGTTAAAGCGACCCGACCGGAAACAGAGAAGGCGGACGATGGCGGGCGAAGGCGAGGCGGACATTCTGTTCGAGCGGCACGGGGCGGTAGGCCTCGTGACTCTGAATCGACCGCGCGCCCTCAATGCCCTGACGCTCGACATGATCCGGGCGATGCATGCGCAGTTGAGCGTCTGGGAGACCGACGACGCCGTCACCAGGATCGTCCTGCGCGGCGCCGGCAAACGCGCTTTCTGTGCCGGCGGCGACGTACGTGCCGTCTACACCTCCGCCAAAGCCGGGGGACACACGGAGGTCGATGCCTTCTGGCACGGCGAGTACGGCCTCGACGGCTTCATCCAATCCTACCCGAAGCCCATCGTCTCCCTCATCGGGGGACTCGTCATGGGCGGCGGCAACGGGCTTTCCGTCCATGGCAGCCACCGGGTCGCTTCGGACGGGTACGGCTTCGCCATGCCGGAAGTCGGCATCGGCTTCTTCCCCGATGTCGGCATGACCTACGTTCTGCCGCGCCTGCCCGGCCGGACTGGAACCTACCTTGCGCTCACCGGAGCGACCATCGGGGCTGGCGACGCCCTCGCCCTCGGCCTCGCCACCCACCATGTCCGCGCGGACGGGTTCGATGCCATCGTGTCAGCGCTCGGCGAGGGAGACAGTATCGATGCGGTCCTCGGGGCGCACGCGGATGCGCCGCCTCCCACGGGACCGATGGTCGCCGAGCGCGCCCTCATCGACGCCTGCTTCGGCGAACCGAGCGTGGCCGATATCCTCGCCCGTCTCGACGGTGCGGCGGCACAGGGCTCGACCTTCGCGGCGGACACTGCTGCTCTGCTGCGGAGCCGTTCCCCCACCAGCCTGTGCATCGCCCATGCGCAGATGCGGCGCGGCGCGACCCTGAGCTTTGCCGAGTGCATCGCCGCGGAGACCCGGCTCGCCGCGTTCCTGATGCACGGACACGACTTCTTCGAAGGCGTACGCGCCGCTCTCATCGACAAGGACGGCGCGCCGGCCTGGCAGCCGGCCAGCCTCGACGCCGTCGATCACGCGGCCATCGCGCGCGCGTTCGACCCTACCGGCGGCCCTGCGCCGCGAACCGAACCATAGGGACAGACCGGCCGTGCGGAGCTTGACGAAGGTAGGCGCGATGCGGGATGGCCGTGGGCGCGCGAGCGAGGTCGGCGGCGACCGGATCGAGCGTTCGCCGCGCCCGCACCAGACCGGATGGGACGTGGTGCTGGTGTGGTTCATGCGCTTGACCGCCCTGGTCTGGCTCGCAAAGGCGGTGGCGACCTGGGCGTCGATCCTCGACGTGCTGCCGGGCGCGCGGCCCTTCGAGGCCGAGCCGGTGACCCGCCAGACGGTGATCGTCTACTTCGCCGTCATCGACGCCATGGCGGCGGTGGGCCTGTGGCTGACGAGCGCGTGGGGCGGCGTGGTGTGGCTGCTCGCGGCCAGCAGTGCCCTGACGCTCGCAATCCTCACACCGCATCTACTGCCGATGTCGGTGCCTTATCTTGGACTTCAGGCAAGCATCGTGGTGATCTACTTCATCTTGTCCTGGCTGGCCGCGCGGGAAATCCGGTAAACGAGACCTTACGACAATCACTTCATCTTGCATTTACCGACAGAGGTAAATCGCAAATTCATCCTATCGCTTAAACCGTCTTTCATCCGTGGCGCCTAGGTTGGGTTCATGAGCGGTGGCGACGAACACCGGCCCTGCAACCCGAACATCTGACGAGGCCCGCGATGAAGTCCCAGGCAGCCAAGGTTATCGACACCAATACTGCTTCCGAAGCCGGCTCCGTCCACGGCTCTTACCTCGAAGCCCTCCACCTCGTCGAGCGCCTACACCGCCGCCTCCTCGACGTGATCAAGGACGAGTTCGAGCGCCGCGATCGTGAGGACGTCAACAGCGTCCAGGCCCTGTTGCTCTACAACATCGGCGACAAGGAACTCACCGCGAGCGAGCTGCGCACCAAGGGCTACTACCTCGGCTCCAACGTCTCCTACAACGTCAAAAAACTCGTCGAGGCCGGCTACCTCCACCATGCCCGCTCGACCACGGACCGCCGCTCCGTCCGCATCAGCCTGACCGACAAGGGCCGGCAAATCCACGACATCATCCAGAGCCTCTACGACAAGCACGCCCGCACCATTCAGCCCATCGGCGGCATCTCGGACGACGATTTCGGCCGGATGAACGTGGCGCTGAGCCGCCTGGAGCGCTTCTGGACCGACCAGATCCGCTACCGCCTCTAGAGCTGCGCTCCGCAGACGTCCCGCACGAGGCCGAAAGGCCCGGACCGCATACGGTCCGGGCCTTTTCGTCTTCGGTCATGCACAACGAAAAAGGGGGTGCCGCCCTTTCGAGCGACACCCCCTTCCAAGCGACTACCGTCTTAGGTGGAGGTGACGACCACCTTAGTTGAAGGTGTCGATCTCGGCGGACTCGTAGCTGGTGACTTCCATGCCGACGCAGATTTCCTGGACGATGGGGGCAGACCACTTCATGGTGTTTCTCCTAGTTGAGATTGGGCGGGTTTAGCTGACACCCCGAGGGGCGCCGATCCCTCAGTTGAAGGGATCGATTTCTGCCGACTCGTAGCTGGTGACTTCCATGCCGACGCAGATCTCTTGAACGACGGGGGCGGACCACTTCATGGCTGAACTCCTTCGTGTTCGACGCCCTTGATATGCCGTTACATTGGGCGCAATACAAGTGGGCGCTACACTTATATTTCTCATAGATCGAGACCGGGAGCCCTGGGATCGCCCAGCCCGCCGGCGAAGCGGCAGCCCCGGCGATATGGTGCCACAATGATGCGCGTCCCTGTCCGCGATCCGCGGCCAAATCGCATCGCAACCGGTTCCGGTGAGATTGTATCTCGGTCGAAAGTGTTGGAGCGCCTCGCATCTTCGGCTTGACGGCTGGGGCTCGCGGGCGCACTCACGCGCCGCCCACCGGTCGTGCCGGGACGCGCGACTCGTCGCATCCCGGCCGAGCTGATCGGGCACTCCTTCAAGCCAGCCAATGCCCAGCGACACTCCACGACGATCTTCCGCGCCCTGCGCGGCCGCGAGCGGGGTCTCCCCAGAATCCTGAACGGGATCCGGGGCGGCTCACCGACCCCGGTCGTCCAGGGCTGTGTGCCCTTGGCCGTGCGCCCCCGCGCGAGGTGAGCCCATGAACGCGATCCTTTTCGCTCCACCCAACGTCGACCCCTCGGTGCTCGCCGCCCGCCTGTCCGACGAGCGCGCGCCCGACATCGTCGAGGCCCTGAACGAAGAGGCGCCCGAAGTCGCCGCCGCGATTCTGTTGGGGCTGCCGCACGACCGCGCCGTCGAGGTTCTCGATCAACCCGAACTCGACTGCGCCGCCGACATCGTCGAGATGCTGCCGCGCGACCGCGTCGCCTCCTACCTCTCGGGCATGTCGGCCGACCGCATCACCGACATCTTCCGCGAGATCGAGGAGCCCGGACGCTCGGACCTGCGCGCGCGTCTCGACGCAGAGACGCGCGGCGCCGTCGACCGCCTCAGTGCCTACGGCGAGGAGAGCGTCGGCTCGCTGATGACCACCGAATTCGTCACCGTGCCGGGCGACTGGACGATCGGGCAGACCCTCGACCACGTCCGCCACGTCGAGAAGACCCGCGAGACCATCTACGCGATCTTCGTCCTCGATCCGCGCACCCGCGCCCTGACCAAAGCGGTGCCCCTGCGCCGTCTCATCTCGGGCGATCCGCAGGACAATGTGCTGTCCGTCGCCCCTGATCGGCGCCCACTCGCGGTCTCACCAACGGCAAGCCGCGAAGAGGCGGCCCGCCTGATCTCCAAATACGATCTGCTCGCGCTACCCGTCATCGACGCGGTGGGCCACCTCATCGGCATCGTCACCGTGGACGACATGATCGACGCCATGGTCGAGAAGCAGACACAGGACGTGCAGCGCTTCGGCGGCATGGAAGCCCTGCCCGAGCCATACATGGATATCGGCTTCTTCACGATGATCCGGAAACGGGCCGGCTGGCTCTGTGCCCTGTTCCTCGGCGAGATGATGACCGCCACCGCCATGCAGGGCTTCGAGGGCGAACTCGAGAAGGCCATCGTCCTGACCCTTTTCATCCCCCTCATCATGAGTTCGGGGGGTAATTCGGGCAGTCAGGCGACCTCGCTCCTCATCCGCGCGCTGGCTCTCCGTGAGATCCGCCTGCGCGACTGGTGGCGGGTGGCGGCCCGCGAGTTGCCGACGGGCCTCGTCCTCGGGGCGATCCTCGGCCTCATCGGTATCGTCCGAATCGTCGTGTGGCAGAAGACCGGCCTTTACGATTACGGCGTGCATTGGCCCCTCGTGGCCGCCACCGTCGGCGCGGCGCTGGTCGGCATCGTCACCTTCGGATCGCTGACGGGCTCGATGCTGCCGTTCCTGCTCCAGCGCCTCGGCTTCGACCCGGCGACGGCCTCCGCCCCCTTCGTCGCCACCCTCGTGGATGTGACCGGACTGGTCATCTACTTCTCGATGGCGATGCTGATCCTCAAGGGCACGCTTCTGTGACAAATCCCGTCCGGTGAACTTCCGGTGACGCGGGGTCGCATTGCAAAAAATTGCCGGAGGGTGCTTGCCTCCGGCGGGCTGACTTTCCTTCGAAAGCCTCTAATGTCCCGGCCGGCCAGGGTCCGCTCAACGGGCGGTGGCCGCACCCGTATCCTTGCTCGGAGTCCGACACTTGGCGAACCACTCGGCGACCCCCTTGGCGAACCCCTCGGCGAACCCGGTCGTCAATGCCGACGGGACCGTGCCGGGGACGGACGGCACGCGGCGCGACTTCATGTTCCTCGCCACCGGCGCGGCCCTTGCCGTCGGCGCCGGCGCCCTGGCCTGGCCCTTCGTCGCCTCCATGGCGCCCGATGCCGAGACCATCGCGGCCGGCGCCCCCCTCGAAGTCGACCTGTCGCCGATCCAAGAGGGCCAGATCGTCAACGTATTCTGGCGCGGCAAGCTCATCTTCGTGCGTCACCGGACGGAGAAGGAGATCAAGGAGGCCGCCGCCGTGCCGATGGCCGATCTCATCGATCCGCAGGCCGACGCCGCCCGGGTCAAGGAGGGTCACGCCAAGTGGCTCGTGGTCTACGGCAACTGCACTCATCTGGGTTGCGTGCCGATCGGCCATCAGGGCCAGTACGAGGGCTGGTCGTGCCCCTGCCACGGGTCCCTCTACGACACCTCCGGCCGCGTTCGCCGCGGTCCCGCTCCGACGAACCTGCCGGTCCCGCCCTACGCCTTCGAGACGGACGCCAAGATCCGGATCGGCGAAGAGGGTGGCAAGGCTGCGGCCTGAGGAAGGGCGACGGAATTTCATGCAACAGTTTTCGAAGCGGGTAGCCCCATGAGCGCACACGCCAACACCTACGTTCCGAAGAGCCGCGTGGCGAAGTGGTTCGAATCGCGGCTGCCCCTGGTCGGGCTGGTGCACTCGTCCTTCGTCGCCTTCCCGGTGCCACGGAACCTCAACTACTTCTGGACCTTCGGCGCGATCCTCATCGCCATGCTGATGTCGCAGATCGTCACCGGCATCTGGCTGGCGATGCACTACGATCCGTCAGCCGCCAACGCCTTCAATTCCGTCGAGCACATCATGCGCGACGTGAATTACGGCTGGCTCCTGCGCTACATGCACGCCAACGGCGCGTCGATGTTCTTCGTCGCGGTCTACATCCACATGTTCCGGGCGCTGTACTACGGCTCGTACAAGGCCCCGCGCGAGATCCTCTACATCCTCGGCGTGATCATCTATCTGCTGATGATGGCCACCGCCTTCCTCGGCTACACCCTGCCGTGGGGCCAGATGAGCTTCTGGGGCGCCACCGTCATCACCAGCATCCTCGGCGCGATTCCGATCGTCGGCGAGACGGTGCAGAGCCTGCTCTGGGGCGGCTACTCGGTCGGTAGCCCAACCCTCAACCGCTTCTTCTCGCTGCACTACCTGCTGCCGTTCATGATCCTCGGCGTCGTCGTGCTCCACGTCTGGGCGCTGCACGTCACAGGACAGAACAATCCCGCCGGCATCCCGATCAAGTCGAGCAAGGATGCGGTCCCGTTCACGCCCTACGCCACCGTGAAGGATGTGTTCGCCACCGTGGTGTTCGGCATCTTCTTCGCCTACTGGATCTTCTACCAGCCGAACTACCTCGGCCACGCCGACAACTACGTCCCGGCCAACGCCGCCGTGACCCCGGCCCACATCGTGCCGGAATGGTACTTCCTGCCGTTCTACGCGATCCTGCGCGCGGTGCCGGACAAGCTCGGCGGCGTGATCCTGATGTTCAGCGCGGTGATCATCCTGGCCTTCGCGCCGTGGCTCGACACCTCGCGGGTGCGCTCGGCCAATTACCGTCCGATCTACCGTCAGTTCTTCTGGCTGTTCGTGATGGTCACGATCCTGCTCGGCTGGCTCGGCGCCAAGCCGCCGGAGGGTGGCTACGTCATCGCCGCACGCCTGTGCACGGCCTACTACTTCCTCCACTTCCTCGTCGTGATGCCCCTCGTCGGCCTCTTCGAGACGCCCGACCGACTGCCGGACTCGATCCTCGAGAGCGTCACCGGTCCGGGCAAGCAGGTCTCCGGGTCCGGCATGCCGGCCGGGGCCACGGCCGCACCGTCGTCCAAGGGTTGAGGGCAGGGGACTTTTGACAACCATGAAAACGACCCGCCTCCTCGCCGCGACCCTCGTCGCGGCCACCCTCGGCATCACCATGGCTTCGGCGGAAGAGGAGCATGGCGCTCCCCAGCCGCCGCGTCAGACGTGGAGCTTCGCCGGCATGTTCGGCCGGTTCGATCAGGCGCAGTTGCAGCGCGGCTTCCAGGTCTACCGTGAAGTCTGTTCGAGCTGCCACGGCATGAGCCTCGTACGGTTCCGCAACCTCGCGGAGCCGGGCGGCCCGGGTTTTTCCGCCAGCCAGGTCAAGGCGCTCGCCGCCGAGTACAAGGTCAAGGAGCAGAACGATTCCGGCGAGGATGCCGAGCGACCCGCACGGGCCGCCGACGCCTTCCCGTCGCCGTTCCCCAACGAGAAGGCGGCCGCGGCCGCCAATGGCGGCAAGGCGCCGCCGGATTTCTCGGTGCTCGCCAAGGCCCGCACCTTCGAGCGCGGCTTCCCGAAGTTCCTCACCGATGCTCTGCCCGTCGTCGGCTACACCGAGCACGGCGTCGACTACATCCATGCCGTGCTCGACGGCTACGAGGACCCGCCGGCCGGCAAGGAAGTTCCGGCGGGCACGTACTACAACAAGTACTATCCTGGACATCTCATCGCGATGCCGAAGCCGTTGAGCGACGGGCAGGTCACCTACGCGAAGAACGAAAAGGGCGAGCCGGTGGTACCCGAGACGGTCAGCCAGTACGCCACGGACGTCGCCGCGTTCATGGCCTGGACCGCCGAGCCGCACATGATGGCGCGCAAGGCTCTGGGCCTGCGGGTGATCCTGTTCCTCATCGTGCTCTCGGGCCTGCTCTACTACGTCAAGAAGAAGATCTGGGCGAAGGTCGGCGGCGAGGTTCACGGCCTCCAGCCGGAACTGCACAAGACCTACTAGCCACGCGCGCCGACCGGGGCTCGACACGAGCCTCGTTCCCACCGAAACACCACAGCGCCGGCGTCCCCCTGGGGGGCGACCGGCGCTCGCTGTATGGAGCCATGAGAATGTCGCAAGCGGTACTCGGCGTGATGGGCGGGTCCGGGGTCTATGATCTGCCGGGTCTGGAAGACGTGCGCGAAGAGGCGGTGCAATCCCCCTGGGGCGAGCCCTCTGATGCGCTGCGCATCGGCCGGATCGGCGAGACCCAGGTGGTGTTCCTCGCCCGCCACGGACGCGGCCACCGCCTGTCGCCCTCCGGCATCAACTACCGCGCCAACATCGACGCGATGAAGCGCGCCGGCGTCACGGACCTCGTCTCGCTCTCCGCCTGCGGCTCGTTCCGCAGCGAACTCCACCCGGGGTTGTTCGTCCTGGTCGACCAGTTCGTCGACCGTACCCATGGCCGCGTGTCCTCGTTCTTCGGCAACGGCTGCGTCGCCCACGTGTCCCTGGCCCACCCCGTCGGCCCGGCCTTGCAGAACCGCATCGCGGAGGCGGCGCAGGCGGAAGAGATCGCGGTCCATCGCGGCGGTATCTACGTCTGCATGGAAGGCCCGCAATTCTCGTCCTACGCTGAATCCACCACCTACAAGGCGCAGGGCTACGACGTGATCGGCATGACCAACATGCCGGAAGCCAAGCTCGCCCGTGAGGCGGAGATCACCTATGCGACCATCGCCATGGTGACGGATTTTGACTGCTGGCATCCGAGCCACGATGCCGTGGACGTCGCTGCCGTGGTCGCCGTCGCGCGTGCCAACGCGGACAAGGCCGCCCGCCTCGTCGCGCGGCTCGCCCGCGACTTTCCACAGGAGCGCGAGGCCTGCCCCATGGGCTCCGACCATGCCCTCGACGGCGCCATCATGACCGCACCGGCCCAGCGCGATCCGGCTCTGCTCGCCAAACTCGACGCCGTCGCGGGCCGGGTATTAAACGGCTGATCCGCCCTCGGGTCCGGGGCGCATTCGATCGAATCGCCCGATGAATCGCGAGCCCGCTCCCTTCACAGGCGGGCCTCGTTGGCTCTAGAAGGCGGGTTCGTTCCAAAGATCCGACGTCACAAGAGCAAATTTCAGGCATGCGCGCCGCCAGTATCGACCGCCGCACGGCGGAGACCGACGTCCACGTCGCGGTCAATCTCGACGGGACCGGCCGCGCCACCATCGCGACGGGCGTCGGCTTTCTCGATCACATGCTAGAATTGCTGGCGCGCCACGCCCTGTTCGACATCGAGGTCCGTGTGACGGGCGACCTCCATGTCGACCAGCACCACACCACCGAGGATGCCGGCATCGCCCTCGGACAGGCCTTCGCCCAGGCGCTCGCCGACAAGCGCGGCATCGCGCGCTACGCGGACATCCACTTGCCCATGGACGAAGCGCTGACACGGGTCGCCGTGGACATCTCCGGGCGGCCGTTCCTCGTCTTCCGCACCGCCTTCCGGGTCGAGAAGATCGGCCAGTTCGACACCGAACTCGTGCGTGAGTGGTTCCAGGCCTTCGCCATGAATGCCGGCATCACCCTCCACATCGAAACGCTGTACGGCGACAACGCCCATCACATCGCCGAAAGCTGCTTCAAGGGTCTGGCCCGCGCCTTGCGGCAGGCCGTCTCCATCGATCCGCGCGAGGGCGGCCGCGTCCCCTCGACCAAGGGCTCGCTCTGACCGGTCAGGTCGCAGGAGAGGACACGCCATGCGCACCTACACGCTGCACCTCGACCGGGACGCCCAGACGGGTGAGGCCCATGGTCTCGAGCGCGCGCATCTCGTGCCCGATGGCTTCTCGTGGACGGCCTTCGCCTTCGGACCGCTGTGGTTTCTGTTTCATCGGCTGTGGCTGGCGGCGCTCGGCGTCTTGGCCCTCCTCGTCGCCACGGCCTATCTCGGCCGCATGGCCGCCCTGAACCCATTCGCCGGACTCCTGGTCACCCTGCTGGTGCTGCTTCTGATCGGGCTGGAAGCCTCGTCCCTCCGTCGCTGGACCTACGCCCGCAGGGGCCGACCCGTGCGTGACGCCGTCCTGGCCGCAAGCTTGGAAGAGGCAGAGATGAAGGCCGCGAACCGTTGGTTCGACGGTGTCGTCCCGCCGCGTCCGGCGCCGGTCCCTTACGCGAACGCCACCTCCCGCCCGAGCGAGGTCGCCATTGGGATGTTCCCCACGAGTGAGGGCCGGCGGTGAGCGGACAAACCGTCGCGATCATCGATTACGGCTCGGGCAACCTGCATTCGGCGGCGAAGGCCTTCGAACGCGCCGCCCGAGAAGCTGGCCTCGACGACACCCGCATCGTGTTGACCTCGCAAGCCGAGATCGTCGCGGGCGCCGACCGCGTCGTGCTGCCGGGCGTGGGCGCCTATGCCGATTGCCGCGCCGGCCTCGACGCCGTGCCGGGCATGGTCGATGCCATGACACATGCGGCCAAGGTCCGCGCCCGACCGTTCCTCGGTATATGCGTCGGCATGCAGCTCTTGGCGACACGGGGGCTCGAATACGCCACCACGCCCGGGCTCGATTGGATCTCCGGCGATGTCGGCCCGATCCGCCCGTCCGATCCGGCGCTGAAGGTGCCGCACATGGGTTGGAACACCTTGGCGCCCGACCGCGACCACCCCCTGCTGTCCGGCATTCCCCTCGGCGAGAACGGTCTGCACGCCTATTTCGTCCACAGCTTCGCATTGCATCCGGCGCAGGCGTCCGACACCGTCGCCCACAGTGATTACGGCGGCCCGGTGACCGCCATGGTGGCACGGGACAACATCGCCGGCACCCAGTTCCATCCCGAGAAGAGCCAGCACCTCGGCCTTGCCCTGCTGGCGAACTTTCTGGCGTGGCGTCCCTGATTGGGGACCGCCCTCATCCACCGAACGATTCGAAAGCGAACCGACGCGTGATCCTGTTTCCGGCCATCGATCTCAAGGAAGGGCGCTGCGTTCGCCTCGTGCAGGGCGACATGGCCCAGGCCATCGTGTTCAGCGACGATCCGGCCGCCCAGGCGGCCGTCTTCGAGGAGCAGGGTTTCCCATGGCTCCACGTGGTCGACCTCGACGGGGCGTTCGCCGGCGCGCCGATGAACGCCGACGCCGTGGATGCGATCCTCGCCCGGACGAAGCTGCCTGTGCAGCTCGGCGGCGGCATCCGCGAAATGAAGACCCTGGAGGCCTGGCTCGCCAAGGGCGTCAGCAGGGTCATCATCGGAACGGCCGCCGTGCGCGATCCCGCCTTCGTCCACGAGGCCGCTCGGCTCTATCCGGGCAGGATCGCCGTCGGCATCGACGCCAAGGACGGCCGCGTCGCCGTCGAGGGGTGGGCCACCACCTCCAGCATGACCGCGGAGGAACTCGGGCGCCGGTTCGAGGATGCCGGCGTCGCGGCGCTCATCTACACGGACATCGCCCGCGACGGCATCCTCAAGGGCCTCAACATCGAGATGACCCTCGGCCTTGCCCGCGCCGTGACGATTCCGGTGATCGCCTCCGGAGGCCTCGCCTCCATCGACGATGTCCACCGCATCCTCGAGCCGGATTGCGCCCTGCTCGCGGGGGCCATCACCGGCCGTGCGCTCTACGATGGCCGGATCGACCCACGCGAGGCCCTGGCCGCCATCGCGAAGGCCAAGGGCAGATCGGCGGCCTGACCGCGCCGTCGCCGTGAGGAGGGACGCCCATGCTCAAGACCCGCATCATCCCCTGCCTCGACGTCAAGGACGGCCGGGTGGTGAAGGGCGTCCAGTTCCTCGAACTGCGCGACGCCGGCGATCCCGTCGAAGCGGCGAAGGCCTATGATGCGGCCGGAGCCGACGAGCTCTGCTTCCTCGACATCACCGCGAGCCACGAGGATCGGGGCACGCTCCTCGACGTCGTCAGCCGCACGGCCGAAGCCTGCTTCATGCCCCTCACCGTCGGCGGCGGCATCCGCACGGTGACCGACATCCGCACCCTGCTGCTGGCCGGGGCCGACAAGGTCTCGATCAACACGGCCGCCGTCAACGACCCCGATTTCGTCGCACGCGGGGCGAAAAAGTTCGGCAGCCAGTGCATCGTCGTCGCCATCGACGCCAAGCGTACGTCGGCTCCAGGCGAACCCGACGCCTGGCAGATCTTCACCCATGGCGGCCGCAAGCCCACGGGACTCGACGCCATCGCGTTCGCCCGCACGGTGACAGCCCTCGGGGCCGGCGAACTCCTGGTCACGTCCATGGACCGCGATGGGATGCGCTCGGGCTACGATCTCGCCCTGACCCGTGCCATCGCGGATGCCGTGAGCGTGCCGGTGATCGCGTCCGGCGGCGTCGGCAGCCTCGACGACCTCGTGGCCGGAGTGCGCGACGGCCATGCCAGCGCGGTCCTGGCCGCTTCGATCTTCCATTTCGGGCAGCACAGCGTCGGTGAGGCCAAGGCCCATATGGCGGCGGCAGGTCTTTCCATGCGCCGCGACGCTTGACGCGAGGCCTGGAAGCGGCTCTTGCCGCATGATCAGGAATGCAACCGCCCGCCGTCGGGTGGAACGATAAGTCCGGCCCGCCGGAATCCAGGACCGTATGACCCAGTTCACCCTCGCCGATCTGGACGCCCTCGTCGCGGCCCGCGCCGCGGCCCCGGCCGACCAATCCTACACCGCCAAGCTCCTCGCTGGCGGGCCGGCCAAGCCCGCCAAGAAACTCGGCGAGGAAGCCGTCGAGGCGGCCATCGCTGCGGTGCAGGGCGACCACGCCGGTCTCGTGAGCGAGGCGGCGGACGTGCTCTATCACCTCGTCGTGCTGCTGCGGGCCGGTGGCGTCGCCCTCGACGAAGTCATGGCCGAGCTGGAACGGCGCACCGCACAGAGCGGGATCGCCGAGAAGGCGGCCCGGAGGCACACGTGAGCGAGAATGCTGCCGTGGGGCCCTCGCCGGAGCGTGATCCGGCCGTTGGGCAGGACCCCGTCACCGGCTTCGGTCCCGAGCGGCTCTCGCCCTACCGCCTCTTCACCCGCGAGGAATGGGCGCAGCTGCGCGCGGACACGCCCCTCACACTCACCGCCGAGGACGTGACCCGCCTGCAATCCCTCAACGATCCGATCTCGGTGGAGGAGGTCGAGGCGATCTACCTGCCGCTGTCGCGCCTGCTCTCCCTCTACGTCGCGGCGACGCAAGGCCTGTTCAAGGCGACCCAGCGCTTCCTCATGGCCGAGCGCGAGGCCAAGGTCCCGTACATCATCGGGGTCGCCGGTTCGGTCGCGGTCGGCAAGTCCACCACCGCCCGGGTGCTGAAAGCCCTGCTGGCACGCTGGCCCAATACGCCGAAGGTCGACCTCATCACCACCGACGGCTTCCTGCTGCCCAACGCCGAGCTGAAGGCCATGGGCGCCATGGAGCGCAAGGGCTTCCCGGAGAGCTACGACACCGCAGCACTCCTGCGCTTCCTCACGGACATCAAGGCGGGCAAGAAACGTGTCGCCGCCCCGCTCTACTCGCACCTCGTCTATGACGTCGTACCGGGCGAGGAACGGGTTGTGGAATCCCCCGACATCCTCATCGTCGAGGGCCTCAACGTCCTCCAACCGGCGCGCCTGCCCCGCGACGGCACCGCGATTCCGTTCGTCTCCGACTTCTTCGACTTCTCGATCTACCTCGACGGCCACGAGGACGACCTCCACCGCTGGTACGTCAACCGCTTCCTGCGCCTACGCCAGACCGCGTTCCGCGATCCACTGTCCTACTTCCGGCGCTACGCCGAGGTTACGGAGGCCGAAGCCCTGGAGATCGCCGACAATCTCTGGACGACCATCAATTTGCCGAATCTCCGCGACAATATCCTTCCGACCCGCCAGCGTGCGAGCCTGATCCTCGCCAAGGGCGCCAGCCACCGCATCGAGACCGTGGCACTGCGCCGCCTGTAGGGTCGGCACCCGGGGGGAGCTACCGTGCCTCATATTGCTGCGGGTGGACTGTCCGGGGCGATTGGCCCCGTGCGGCACAACTGTTAGATCTCCCGCCACGACCCGAGCGGTGGAGACGACGATTTCCGATCAAGTGTGGGCAACCGGCCTCGGCCTTGTTGCCGTCCTCGTCCTCGTGCTGGCCAACGGGTTCTTCGTGGCCGCCGAGTTCGCCCTCGTTTCCGTCCGCAGGAGCAGGGTGACTGAACTGGTCACCGAGCGCCGGACCAACGCCACCGCCCTGCAGCGCGCCACCGATCAGCTCGATGCGCATCTGGCCGCGACGCAGCTCGGCATCACCATATCGTCCCTGGCGCTCGGCTGGGTCGGCGAGCCGGCGTTGGCCCACCTCATCGAACCCGCTCTGTTCTGGCTGCCGGACTCCGTAAGCGCGGTGGCCGCCCACACCATCGCGGTCGCGATCTCGTTCGTCATCATCACCGCGCTGCACATCGTTCTCGGCGAACTCGCTCCGAAGAGCCTCGCCCTTCAGCGCAGCGAGCGCACGGCGCTGGCCGTGGTGCGGCCCCTCAGCCTGTTCCTGTTCATCTTCCGTCCGGCGATCCTGTTCCTCAACGGGCTCGGCAACGGCGTCGTGCGCCTGTGCGGCCTCAAGGCCGGGCATGGCGAGGGGTCGCTGCATTCGACGGCGGAACTGAACCTCCTGATCCAGGCGAGCCAGGAGGCGGGCCTCATCCGCGAGGCGCAGCAGGAGGCGGTGGAGCGCATCTTCTCCATCGGCGAGCGCAAGGTGCGGGACATCATCACCCCCCGTCACGAGGTCGAATGGGTCGATGCCGACGACGACCGCGAGGCGATCCTGAAGGCCGTGCGCGAGTGCGACCACGCCCAGATCGTGGTCAGCCGAACGCAGGTCGACGAGATCGTCGGTGTGGTGCGCAAGCAGGACCTCCTCAATCAGGTTCTCGATGGGAACGCCATCGACGTTCTGGCCGCGACCCAGCCGCCCATCGTGGTGCACGAGAGCCTGTCGATCCTGGCGGTCCTGGAGATCTTCCAGGCCCAGCCCGTCCGCATGGCCATCGTGGTGGACGAGTACGGCAGCCTGGAGGGCATCGTCACGCAGACCGACCTCCTGGAGGCCATCGCGGGCGACATCCCGGAGATCGGCGACGAGCCGGCGGTGGTCGAGCGCGAGGACGGCTCGCTCCTCATCGACGGGATGATGCCGGCAGGGCAGGCTTTCGAGCGGCTTGCCTTCGCCGAACACCCGGACACAGAGGATTTCGCCACCCTGGCGGGCTTCGTGATCTTCCAGCTCGGGCGCATTCCGTCGGCCGGCGATCATTTCGAAGCCCATGGCTGGCGATTCGAAGTGGTCGACATGGATGGCCGACGCATCGATAAGGTGCTGGCGACACCCCGCCCGGCCTGACCGGCCGGACGGTCATCCGTCGAGGGGGTAGGCCGCCTCGACGAGGTAGGGTCCGCCGCCCTTGGAGGCGCGGGCCGAGAACAGAGCCACCCGCTTCACGGTGAAGCGAAGGGGCGGGAAACCGCCCGTTTCCGTCAGATACTGTGCCACCGCGAACGCATCCGCCTGCCGGTTGAGGCGAGCCAATGTCACGTGTGGCGTAAACCGCCGGGTGTCGGGCGCGGCATCCGCATCCCGGGCGATTCGTTCATGCTCGGCCTGAAGTTCAGCAAGGTCCGGATTCGCTGCGACATTCGCCAGGATCGAACGGGGTTTCGCGCCCCCGAACACCCCGAGCCCATCGAGGACGAGATCGAGGGGCGGGCGCGCCCGGGCTTCGACGAGGCCATCGTGGTAGGCTTCCGCCACGGTCTCGTCCACGTCGCCGAGGAACCGGAGGGTGATGTGATAGTCGCCGGGCTCGATCCAGCGTGAGCCCGGCAGGGCGGCGCGCCGCAGGGCCAGCGTTTCGGCGATGTCGGCCGGGATTTCCAGACCGGTGAACAGCCGCGGCATCAGCGGCCCGCGGCCTGTACCCGGTCGAGAAAGGTCTCGACGCTCGGCAGGATGCCGGTGACGATGGTCTCGACACCCTTCGCGTTGGGGTGGAGCTTGTCCTCAAGGTTGTAGGCCTTGTCGCCGGCGATGCCGGCAAGGAAGAACGGGTAAAGGACGAGACCGTGATCCCGGGCGAGGTCCGGATAGATCGCGTCGAAGCGCGCGACGTAGTCCGGCCCGAGATTCGGCGAGGCCCGCATGCCCGCGAGCATCACCGGAATGTTGCGCGCCTTCAGCCGCGTGATGATGGTCTCCAGGGCCTTGCGGGTCACGGCCGGGTCGGTGCCGCGCAGCATGTCGTTGGCGCCGAGCTCCAGGATCACCCCATCGGTTCCGTCGGGCACGGACCAGTCGAGGCGATCGAGACCGCCCGTGGTGGTGTCGCCGGAGACCCCCGCATTGGCGACGGTGACGGCGCGGCCCTTGGCCTGCAACGCCCGCTCCAGCACGGCGGGGAACGCGGCCGAGCCGGGCAGCCGGTACCCTGCCGTGAGACTGTCGCCGAACGCCACGAGAGTGACGGGCCGCTCGGCCGGGGCGGTCCGTGCCGGGGCTCCAGCCAGTCCGAGTGCGGCAAAGAGTGTCATCAGGACGACCTGCAGAGGGCGGATATGGCGCCGCGCGACCCAACGGACCATATCGGCGAAACGTGACCGCTCGGCTCCGGGAGCCATTTCGGTGGTACGTGACAATGAGCACCGACGCATTCCGGCTGAACCTCGACCCTGACGCTTTCGACCCCAACTCCCTACAGATCGGTTTCCCATCGATGTCCGGCAAGGCCGACCCCGTCCGCGACCCGCACGCCATCGCCCATGCCATTTCACTGGCTGACCTCGATCTCAGCCTCGGACGCGGCGCGGCGCGCGTCCATGTCCTGCGCGGCATCTCCCTCGATGTCGCAAAGGGCGAGGCGGTGGGCCTCGTCGGTCCCTCGGGTTCCGGCAAGTCGACCCTTCTCATGGTGATGGCGGGCCTCGAACGGCCGGATTCCGGCTCCATCGTGGTGGAGGGCACCGATCTCGGACGGCTCGACGAGGACGCCCTGGCGCGGTTTCGCGGCCGGCGCATCGGCATCGTGTTCCAGGCCTTCCACCTCGTTCCCACCATGACGGCCCTGGAGAACGTGGCCCTGCCCCTCGAACTGGCCGACAAGCCGGACGCCCATGCACGCGCCAAGGCCGAACTCGAGGCGGTCGGCCTTGGCCACCGGCTTCACCATTACCCGGCGCAGCTCTCGGGCGGCGAGCAGCAGCGCGTCGCCATTGCCCGCGCCATCGCGCCGGACCCCGCGATCCTCGTCGCCGACGAACCCACGGGCAACCTCGACGAGGCGACCGGCCGCCAGATCGTCGACCTGCTGTTCGCCCTGAAGCGCGACCGGGGCGCCACCCTGGTCCTCGTCACCCACGATCCGGGCCTGGCCCGACTGTGCGACCGGACCGTGAGCCTGCGCTCCGGCCGGGTCGAAGCGGCCCTGGCGGCCTGACCATGCACGGAACCCTCGTCCCCGCGCAGCCCGCGAAGCGCAATTCCGGCTTGGCCTTTCCTCTGACCCTGCGGCTCGCACTGCGCGAATTGCGTGGCGGTCTCGCGGGCTTTGCCGTGTTCCTCGCCTGTATCGCGCTCGGTGTCGCCGCCATCGCGGGCGTCGCCTCCATCGCCCGGTCTCTCACGGACGGGCTCGGGCGCGAGGGCGCGCGGATCCTCGGCGGGGATCTGACCTACAGCTTGATCAACCGCGAGGCGACGCCGGCCGAGCGCGACGCGTTGACAGCGCAGGGCCGCGTCAGCGTGGTGACGACGCTGCGGGCCATGGCGCTCGCCGGCGACAAGGGCGCGGCGTTGGTCGAACTCAAGGCCGTCGACGACGACTACCCGGCCACCGGGGAACTCGTCACAGATCCAGTCGCTCCCCTGGCCAGCCTGGTGGCCCAGGGGGAGGGGGCCTACGGCGCCGTGGTCGATCCGGTGCTGCTCACCCGCCTCGACCTCAAGATCGGCGACCGTATCACCGTGGCGGGAACGCCCATCGTGCTCCGTGCGACCCTGATTTCCGAGCCGGACCGCATCGCCAACGGTATCGGCTTCGGCCCCCGGATGCTGGTCTCCCGCGCGGCCCTCGATGCCACGGGCCTGATCCAGCCAGGCAGCCTCAACCGGTGGAGCTACCGCCTTCAGTTGCCGGACGCGAGCGATGCCGACATCGAGCGCCGGGCCGCCGCCATCGCGGCCGCCGCGCCCGAGGCCGGCTGGGAGATGCGGGCGCGGTCCAACGCCGATCCGCGTTTCGCCAAGAGCATCGAGCGCTTCACCCAGTTCCTCACCCTGGTGGGCCTCACCGCCCTCATCGTCGGCGGTGTCGGTGTCGCCAACGCGGTGGCGGCCTTCGTCGAGCGCAAGCGCGGTTCCATCGCCACCCTCAAGAGCGTCGGTGCGCCGGGCGGGCAGGTGGTCGCCCTGTACCTGACCCAGGTGATGCTCATCGCCGGCCTCGGCACAGCCATCGGCCTCGGCCTCGGCGCGGGTCTGCCCTTCGTCATCGATGCCCTGTTCCACACGTCCTTGCCACTGCCCCTCAACCCCACTTTGGCGCCGGGCGAACTCGTGCTCGCGGCCGCCTATGGTCTGCTGACCGCACTCGCCTTCGCGATCCTGCCCCTGGGTCGCGCCCACGATATCCCGGTCTCCGGGCTGTTCCGCGACGTGGTCGATCCCGGCTCGGTGAAGACACGCCGGCGTTACAAGCTGATCCTCGCTGCGGCCCTCGCGGGCCTCGTCGGGCTGGCACTCGCCACGGCCTTCGACCGGCGCCTCGCCCTCATCTTCATCGCCGCGGCCGCCATCGCCTTCGGCCTCCTTCGCATCGTCGCCTTCGGGCTGATGGCGCTGGCCCGCCGCCTGCCGCGCCCGCGCTCGGCCGCGCCCCGGATGGCGCTCGCCAACCTGCACCGGCCCGGCGCGCTTACGCCCGCCATCGTCCTGTCCCTCGGACTCGGGGTGACGCTGCTCGTCACCCTGAGCCTCATCGACGCCAACGTCCGCAACACCCTCAGCAACTCTTTGCCGGCGCGGGCCCCGAACCTGTTCTTTCTCGACATTCCAGCGGCCGATTCGCAGGGTTTCCACGCCTTCCTCGGAAGTCAGGCACCGGGGGCCAAGATCGAGCGCGTGCCGATGATGCGCGGGCGCATCACCGCCATCGACGGCGTCCCCGCCGCATCGATCAAGCCGCCGGAGGACGCCGCCTGGGTCCTCGACGGCGACCGGGGCATCACCTACGCGGAGGATATCCCGGAAGGCTCCCGCCTCGTCGCCGGAACCTGGTGGAATGCCGAGGACGCCCGCACGCCGCTGGTCTCTTTCGACGCCGAACTCGCCCGCAGCCTCAACCTCGCCGTCGGCGGCACCGTCACGGTCAACGTGTTGGGCCGGACCCTGACGGCCAAGGTCGCGAACCTGCGCAAGGTCGAGTGGCGGTCCCTCGGCATCAACTTCGTCATGGTGTTCTCGCCCGGCACCTTCCGGGGCGCGCCGCACTCGGACCTCGCTACCCTCACCCTGGCGACCGGACCGGATATGAAGGCCGAGGCAATCATCCTGCGCGATGTCGCGCGCGCCTACCCGTCGGTGACCAGCATCCGGGTCAAGGAGGCCCTGGAGGCGGTCAACGATGTCGTGGGCAAGCTCGTGCTCGCCATTCGCGGCGCCAGCGGCATCGCCGTGGTGGCGAGCCTGTTCGTCCTCGCCGGCGCCCTCGCGGCCGGCCACCGCGCCCGGCTCTACGACGCCGTCGTCCTGAAGACCCTCGGTGCCACCCGCGGGCGCCTGCTCGCCGCCTACACTCTGGAATACGGAGCGCTCGGTTTCGCCACGGCGGTGTTCGGGCTGCTGGCCGGTACGCTCGCCGGTTGGGTCATCGTCACCCGGGTGATGAAGCTCGAATTCACCCTCGACCTTACGGGCGCGCTCGTCGCGGCCGCACTCGCCGTGGTGTTCGCCGTCGTGCTCGGGCTTGCCGGCACCTGGCGCATCCTCGGGCAGAAGCCGGCGCCCTACCTACGACAGTTCTGACGAGCTTGGTTTTAATCCCGAAAAACGCAAATAAAATCAGCCCCCCGGGGGTCGAGATTCCCACGGGTGAAGCTCAACCGGCCTCTTGTGCGAAGCGGGAGGACGGAACATATTTGTGTTCGAGGCACTCATGGTGCCAGAGGTCCCGTGCGTGAGCCTCCTTCCTGAAATCACACGCTGAGAGAGCTTCCAAAGGAAACTCCCATGGCATTCGACAACAGCCCCTTTCGGGTCGGCGCCCAGCCGACAGGGTATGCCGGCACCCAGGTCGATATCGACCAGGGCCTGCGTACCTTCATGCTCGGCGTCTACAACAACATGGTCATCGGCCTCGGGATCTCCGGTCTCGTGGCGCTCGGCCTCAACATGGCCGCCGTCGCGCAGACGGCGACGGGCCGCGTAGCCCTGACCCCGTTCGGTCAGCTTCTCTACACGAGCCCGCTCAAGTGGGTGATCATGCTGGCGCCCCTCGCCTTCATCTTCATCTTCTCCATGCGTATGGACCGCATGTCGGCGGCCTCCGCCCGCATGACCTTCTTCGCTTTCGCGGCGGTGATGGGGGCGTCCATGTCGTCGCTGCTTCTTGTCTTCACGGGCGCCAGCGTGGTGCGGGTTTTCTTCATCACGGCGGCCACCTTCGGCGGACTCAGCCTATACGGCTACACGACGAAGCGTAGCCTGTCGGGCATGGGCTCGTTCCTGATCATGGGCCTCATCGGCCTGATCATCGCGTCGGTGGTCAACATCTTCATGGCCTCGTCGGCCCTGCAGTTCGCGATCTCGGTGCTCGGCGTGCTGATCTTCGCAGGCCTCACCGCCTACGACACGCAGAAGCTCAAGGAGATGTTCCTTTACAGCGGCCTCGACGCCGAGGGTGCTGCCAAGATGTCCGTCAACGGCGCCCTGACCCTGTACCTGGACTTCATCAACATGTTCCAGATGCTGCTCTCGCTGCTCGGCGACCGCCGCTAAGTCGAGTGGATCGAGCATAAGGAAGGCCCCGGCGGGTAACCGCCGGGGCCTTTTTGTTGCGGGCCTCCAGCCCCCTATACGGCGCGCAGGGGCGGTTCCAGCACGGCGAGCACGCGGGCGAGGTCCTGGCCGCGCTTCAAAACCAGCCCGGACGCTGACAACACCGCGTAGGCGCCCTGGCGCCGGGCGAGCTTGGGGTCCTTCTCGACCCGATAGAGGGGCATCTCGGAGCTGCGCCGGTAGATCGAGAACACCGCCTTGTCGCGCCGGAAGTCGAGGGCGTAGTCGCGCCACTCGCCCGCCGACACCATGCGGCCGTAGAGATTGAACAGCACGCGCAACTCCGCCCGGTCGAACGCGATCTGAGGAGGGACGGGCGCCGAGGGAAAAGGGATGACCCGGGCCGCAGGCTCGGACGATCTGGGTTCGGCGCTTGTCCGCTCGCTCATCGTCGCTCCTGTTTCCGGCTGGCCCAAACCCCGATGATGGTCCTGCGTCGGTGCTCCCGCAAGAGTCGCGGCGCCATCATCGGAGTGCGGTAAACCGGCAGAGCGGACGGGACGCGACGTCACGCCCGATGCCATGCCGAACTTGCCGCAGTACGGTGCGCCGGCGCACCACCACCATTCCGCCGTGAAGATGCCCTGCCCATGCCGCGTTGGAAGGGCAGACCTGTTGCTGAACCTCGTCGCATCCGCCGGTCGACGCGGTACCCGAAACTTACGCTCCCCAGCGCTCGGGTACCGCCCGACCTTCGCGAATCGACACTCCAGAGGTTTCGAGACCCAAGGACTTCAGGCCGCCTCTCCGGAGCGCGGCCTTTTTTTCGCCCGTCCCCCCGTTCCCCGGTCTATGACGGACCCACGCACTCTGCCGTGGGACGATCGGTCGTGGTCCAGTTCGATGCCGATTTCCGTCAGACCCTCGCGGACCTGTTCGCGTGGCGCCGCGACGTGCGCCGCTTCCGAACCGATCCGGTGGACGACGCCGTCCTGCGCCGCTGCCTCGATCTCGCGGCCCTGAGCCCGTCGGTTGGCAACAGTCAGCCCTGGCGGTTCGTCCGGGTGGCGGACCCGGCCCGGCGCGGAGCCGTTACGGCGAGCTTCGAGCGCTGCAACGCGGCGGCGGCGACGGACTACGCCGCCGAGCGGCGCGATGCCTATATCCGCCTCAAACTCGCCGGGCTCACCGAAGCACCGGTGCACCTCGCGGTATTCTGCGACGAGGGAACCGAGACAGGCCACGGCCTCGGCCGGGCCACTATGCCCGAGATGCTGCGCTACTCGGTGGTGAGCGCCGTGCAGACGTTCTGGCTCGCCGCTCGCGCCCACGGCCTCGGGGTGGGATGGGTGTCGATCCTGGAACCCGAAACCGTGTGTACGGTCCTCGACGTGCCCTGCGCCTGGCACCTCGTCGCCTACTTGTGCGTCGGGTTCCCCGTCGAAGAGCATGCCGATCCCGAACTCGTCCGCCACGGCTGGCAGGATCGGATCGCGACTGCGGCGGATCTTATCGAGCGCTGAATTCGTCAAGGTTGATCGAACCTTGCGAGAGCCCGTTGCTTCGCGTCGAAACGGCAGGAACGATCCTTTACCGTGACGGCAAGTCCTTCACAGTTATCCCCCAGCGCTGGCAGGCGTTAAGCGGAACGGCAACCTTGGCCGTCGATTGTCGTCGTCAGCAAAGTCAAGCTGACGGGGACGAGATTCATGATCGGATTCGAAAAGGTTGTATTCGGGGTGCTGGCCGTGGCCGGTGCGCTCGCGGCGATGCCGGCCGCGGCACGGGAAGTCGTGGCGTTCGACGAAGGCATGAGTCCCGGCACCGTCGTGGTCCGCACGGCCGAGCGCCGGCTCTACCTCGTCAACGGCGACGGGACGGCGATCCGCTACCCCGTGGCCGTGGGCAAGCCGGGCAAGCAATGGACCGGCGCGCGCCAAATCGACGGCAAGTACGTGGAGCCGGCCTGGTCGCCGCCCCGCGAGGTCAAGCGCGACAACCCGCGCCTGCCCGACGTCATCGCCGGCGGCTCGCCCCACAACCCCATGGGTTCGGCGGCCCTGACCCTCTCGGGCGGGGAGTACGCCATCCACGGCACCAACCGGCCGAACTCCATCGGCTCCTACGCCTCGTATGGCTGCATCCGCATGTACAATCAGGACGTGGTCGATCTCTACAGCCGCGTTTCCGTCGGTACGCCGGTCTACGTGGTTCGCTGATCCGGCCTTCCGGATCGCTCAGAAGTCGACCGCGATGCCCTTGATCTCCCAATCGTCGTAGCGAACCGGCTCCAGACCGCCGCGGCCCTGGCGCTCGCGCGCGGCGGCGATCTCGGCGGCTCGCGCGTCGATGTCGTTCCGACGCGCTTCGGCCTCGGCCAGGGCCCGGCGAGCGGCGGGGGAGAGGGGCGGGCGCGGCGCCGGATTCGGGGTTTCCGGCTCTCCCTGCATCGGCAAAACTGGCATCACGACTTGCATCTCGGCGGTGAGGGGTGAAAGGGCTGTCTCGTAGATACCCGGCCGGGCCGGGCACCGTGTTGGGAAAGTGGGACTCATGGCGATACGCCGCAATGCGGAGGGGCCGACGACGGCCATCGATCGCACCGTCGCGGGCCTCGCCGCCCGGCAAGTCGCCCACGGCGCCGTGGCCGATCTCCTGGCGAACACCCACGCCTTCGCCCTCGAAGACGCCCTGGCCCAGGCCGGGCGCCACGCCGAACTCGACGCCGCCGACACGGCCCTGGCCCGGGCCATCGCCACCGCCACCTTCCGTCGCCTCGGCTTCCTGCGGACGATCCTCGCCGCTCGTCTGTCGCAGGGCCTGCCGGAGGACCAGCCGCGCCTCGTTGCCCTGCTGGCGACGGGGGCGGCCCAGATCCTCGACCTCAACGTGCCGGACCACGCCGCCGTCGATCTCGGCGTCCGCATCGCCAAGGGCGACCCGCAACTCCTGCACCTGTCCGGCCTCGTGAACGCGGTCCTGCGCCGGATCGTGCGCGAGCGGGCCGAGATCCAGGCCGAGATGAGCGATCCCCTGGCGCAGAACACGCCGGCCTGGCTCGCCGGCCGTTGGCGGGACGCCTACGGCGAGGACACGGCGCGGGCCATCGCCGCCGCCCATCTGGCGGGCGCGTCCCTCGACATCACCGTGAAAGGCGCGGCGGCCGAATGGGCGGACCGCCTCGGCGGCGTCGTGCTGCCGACGGGCAGCGTGCGCCTGCATGATATCCGCTCCCCCGTCGCCGACCTGCCCGGCTACGCCGAGGGCGCGTGGTGGGTGCAGGATGCCGCGGCGGCGATTCCCGCTCGGCTCCTCGCCGTGAAATCCGGCGAGCGGGTGGCGGATCTCTGCGCCGCGCCGGGGGGCAAAACCGCGCAGCTCGCCGCAGCCGGTGCGGACGTGGTCGCCGTCGACCGGTCCGTCCCCCGCCTGGAACGCCTGCGCGAAAACCTCAGGCGCCTTGGCTTGGAGGCGGAGATTCGCGTCGGCAACGCCCTCGAAGTGGACGAGCCGGGTGGGTTCGACGCCGTGCTGCTCGACGCGCCGTGTTCGGCGACCGGCACCCTGCGCCGGCACCCGGACGTGGCTTGGACCAAGGCCGGCAACGACATCCTGCGCCTTGCCGCCCTGCAGCGCCGCCTGTTCGACCGGGCCGCGATGCTGGTGAAGCCCGGCGGCCGGATCGTCTACTGCACCTGCTCCCTGGAGCCGGAGGAGGGTGAGCGCCAGGTACGGGATTTCCTCAAGCGCACCGACGAGTTCGAGCGCGTGCCTGTCACCCCTGAAGAACTCGGCGGCTTGTCCGAGCCCATCGACGCCCAGGGCGACCTGCGCACGCTGCCCTCGCACCTCGATGGCACCACCCCCGAGCAGCGGGGGGGCCTCGACGGCTTTTTCGCGACACGTCTGCGCCGGAAGATCTGACGGAGGCCTACGGCGCTTGCGAGAGTGTGTCGTCGCGCCAGCGGGCCGGGCACGATCTGCAGAGATTCTGCACGCGATTCCTGATCGGCTGCACAGGCTGACCCTCGGGGCTGCACCGTACCGGTTCAGCTTGCGCAGATGAGCACGAACGGGTCCGATCCCGGCGGCCCGGTCTTCCGGATCGCCGGGGCTGGCGCGGCGGCTCTGTCGTGGGTGCGCCAGCCCCGCGGCGGCTCCCACCGGGAATCCTGCCCATGGCTGAGATACGCTCGCCCACCTCGTCCGTCCCCGACATCCTCTGGGCCGATGCACCCCCCGCCGTGGCGCATCCGGCCCCGAAGCTCCTCCTCGCCGCCCTCGTCGCAATCGTCGGCGACCAGCTGCTCTATGAGCGCAACCTCGGCATCTCCGTCGCGCTCTTTCTCGGACTGCTCGGCCTCGCCGTGGCGGTTGCCAATCCTTTGCGCGCCCCGCTGCGCGACCGGTGCGGCGCCATCCTGATCCTGCTTGCCGGGTTGCTGCCTCTCGTCGAGGGTGTCGGGCTCCTGTCGGTCACGTCCGGCATCTTCGGAACGGCGCTGTTCGCTGCGGGGATACGAGGCGCATTCAGCCAGGGCGTCCGATCCACAGGGCTGACGGTCGGGAATCTCCTCGTGGTCGGGCCGTTCCGCCTCATTCCGGATCTCGCCACGATTTCGCAGCGGATCCCGCTGCGGCGCCTGACGGAGCGCCTCCAGGCCTCGCTGTTGGGCTGGCTCGTGCCGCTGCTGCTCTGCTGCCTCTTCGCGAGCCTGTTCGCCTCGGCCAACCCGATCATCGACGCGTGGCTGGCGGACCTGGAATGGTCGATCCCCGCCGCCGACCTCGATACGCTGCGCCTGCTTGCCTGGGGTATCCTGCTCTCGGTGGCGTGGGCCTTCGTCACCGCCCGCCGCGTCATGGCTCGTGGACAGGGGCCTGGAAATTTCGTCCCGGCTTTGCCCCCGACGGTTGCGACGGGTCTGAACCGGTGGATCGACGCGTCCCTCGTCCTGCGCAGCCTGATCCTGTTCAACCTGCTGTTCGCCCTCCAGAGCGGCCTCGACCTCGCCTACCTCTGGGGCGGCGTCGCCCTACCGTCCGGCATCACCTACGCGTCCTATGCCCATCGCGGGGCCTACCCGCTGATTCTCACGGCGCTGCTCGCCGCCGGCTTCGTCCTCGTGGCCCTCCGTCCGGGCGGTCCCGGCGAGGGGTCCCGCACGATCCGCGGCCTGGTCTATCTCTGGATCGGACAGAACGTGCTGCTCGTGGTCTCGGCGCTCTTGCGCCTCGACCTCTACGTCGCGACCTACTCGCTCACCCTGCCGCGCGCCGCCGCCTTCGTGTGGATGGGGCTGGTCGGGGCCGGGCTGATCCTCATCCTCGCCCGCATCGCCCTGCGTCGCACGAACACCTGGCTGATCGCCGCCAATGGCCTGATCCTGGCCGCGACCCTCTACGCCTGCGCCTTCGTCAACGTCGCCGGGTTCGTCGCCGACTACAACCTCGCTCACAGCCGACGGGCGGGAACGCTGTTCGACGCGTACTACGCCTTGAGCCTCGGTCCCCAGGCGATCCCGGCCGTCGACCGCTGGCTCGTGGATGAGACAACGCGGCAGAACGGTGTGGTCGCCTGGCGCAACGAACTCGCAGCGGCACAGATCGGCCGGATGGCGGATTGGCGCGCCTGGACGTTCCGCGACGGACGCCTCCTGGGCTATCTGCAGGGGCACCGGTACGCCCCCACCCCCGGGGGCGCCGGCACGCCGTGATACGCGACCGAAGCGACCCGGCTGAAATGAGCGAGGCGATGGCCCCCAGTATTCTCGTCGTCGACGACGACCCCCACATCCGCGAGGTGATCTGCTTCGCCCTCGGCAAGGCGGGGCACGTGACGCGGGTCGCCGGCGACGGGGAGGAGGCCCTCGCCCGGATCGCCGAGGACGCGCCCCGCCTCGTCGTCCTCGATGTCGGGCTGCCTGGGATCGACGGCCTCGAAGTGTGCCGGCGCGTACGCCGAACCTCGGAGGTCCCGATCCTGTTCCTGTCATCCCGGGACGAAGAGATCGACCGGGTGCTCGGCCTCGAGATCGGGGGCGACGATTACGTCACCAAGCCCTTCAGCCCACGCGAACTCGTGGCCCGGGTCGGGATCATCCTGCGCCGGATGGAGCAGCGCCCGATCGCGGCAACGGAGCCGGACGTCCTACGGCAGGGCGGCCTCGTGCTGGACCCGCCGCGCCGCGCCGCCGCTTTCGCCGGAGCGGCCGTGCAACTGACGGCGGTGGAATTCGCGATCCTGCGGGGTCTCGCGGTCCGGCCCGGCATCGTCCTCACCCGCGATCAGCTCATGGACGCGGCCCATGGCGGACGCGTCCACGTCTCGGACCGGACCATCGACAGCCACGTCCGCAACATCCGGGCGAAGCTCGCCGTCGCCGGATGCTCCGACGCCGTCGAGACCGTACACGGCGTCGGTTTCCGGCTCGGCCCGTGCAGGCCCCCGTCGTGAGCGCACGCCGTGGCTCCCGGAAATGGCGGCCGACCCTCGGCCTCGTCGTCCTGACGATGCTGGCGACCGTCGCGGCGCTGCCGCTCCTCGGCCTATCTTTCGTGCGCCTCTACGAGAACCAACTGGTACGCCAGACCGAGGGCGAATTGATCGCCCAGAGCGCCGTTGTGGCCGCCTTCGTCGCCCGTGACCTCGAAACCGATCCGGCCCGGGCCGATCTGCTCGGCGCCGCGGCACCGGACGCATCGCTCCCGATCATCGAGCCGGCCCTCGACCTCACCGTCAACCACAGCCTCGACAGGCGGCCCGACGCCCAGGAGGCCGCGAAGGCCGCGAGTCCCACCGCCCTGGCCCTCGGCGAGCGGCTCGCCCCCGTGCTGGCGCGGGTGAAGGCGACAACCCTCGCGGGCTTCCGGATCGTCGACCGGGACGGGACGATCATCGCGGGCGGCGATGAAGTCGGCCGCTCCCTCGCCGGGGTCGAGGAAGTCGCCGATGCCCTGCGGGGCCGCTTCCGAGCCGTGTTGCGCGCCCGCGTCTCGAAGCACGCCGTGCCGCCGCTCTACTCCCTCAGCCGCGGCACCAGCGTGCGGGTGTTCACTGCGCTGCCGATCCTCGTGGATGGCCGCGTCGCCGGAGCCGTCTACGCCTCGCGGACGCCGAACAACGTCATGCGCCAGCTCTACGGAGAGGGGGGCAAGGTCGCGACGGCCGTGCTCGTGGTGCTGGTGGCCACCCTCGGCATCGCTCTCGTCTTCACCCGCGCCATCGCCCGGCCGATCCACGCGCTGGTGGCCCGCGCCGTCGCGCTCGGTCAGGGCGCGCCCGTCGACCCGGAGCCCGATGCGCGGTTCGGGACGCGGGAGATCGCGCTCCTCGGACACAGTCTCGACAACATGGCTTTGCAGTTGCGGGAGCGATCCGACTACGTCGCGACCTTCGCGAGCCACGTCTCCCACGAATTGAAGACGCCGCTGACGGCGATCCGGGGAGCGGCCGAACTGCTGCGGGACGATGGCCTCCAGCCCGGCGCAGCCATGAGCGCGGCGGAGCGGAGGCGCTTCCTCGACAACATCGTCGCCGACACGGCGCGGCTATCCGCCCTGCTGGGGCGGCTGCGCGAACTCGCGCGCGCGGAGCGTCCGGGGGCCGTCGGCATCGCGTCGCTCGCCGCAATCGTGTCGGACCTTCGCCGCAGGTTTCCCGATCTCGATGTTCGAACCGAGAATGCCGACGCGTGGACTCTGGGCCTGTCCGACGAGAAGGCCGGCATCGTGTTCGGGCATCTGGCCGACAACGCCACTCGTCACGGTGCGGCTGTGCTGCAGATCACCGCCAGGGCCACGGCCGGGCATCTGCACGTCCATGTCGTCGACGACGGCACGGGCATCGCCGAGCGGGATCGGGCGCGGGTGCTCGAGCCGTTCTTCACCACCCGCCGCGTGGAGGGCGGCACCGGCATGGGCCTGGGTATCGTCCAGGCGGTCCTGCGCGCCCAGGGCGGCACCCTCGAACTCGCGGCGGCCGGTGGCGTGTCGAGCCTCGGCGGCGCCCGGTTCGAGATCACCCTGCCCCTGGCGAGGGAGGGTGAAACGGAGCACGCGTGAGCGGCGACCATCACAGGATTGTTGGGGATCTGGTCCGGATACCACCCTGGTCCCGTCGGGACCCACTCAGGGCGATGGACCTGATAAACTCTTGACCTCACACACCAATTCCAAGCGGGAAATGGTGGTGGAGCTGAGCGGGATCGAACCGCTGACCTCCGCAGTGCGATTGCGGCGCTCTCCCATCTGAGCTACAGCCCCGTTCCGGGGTGCGGGCCTTTTAGGCGTGCGCACGCCGGCCTGTCAATTCCGGAAATCCTGCTGCTTTGCGTGCGCGTGACCCGTGCCCGGGGCGCTGGACCACGAGGACATCGATCCCGCGCATGAATGCCTTCATCTGGCTCTTCGACACCGTCGTCCAGCTCTACATCTACGTGCTCATCGCCAGCGCCGTCCTGAGCTGGCTGGTGGCGTTCAACGTCGTGAACGTCCGCAATCCCATCGTCTCCCAGATCGGCGAAGTGCTCTACCGGCTCACCGAGCCGGTGCTGCGGCCGATCCGCAACATCCTGCCGAACCTCGGCGGCGTCGACCTGTCGCCCATCGTGCTGGTGCTACTGCTTCTGTTCGCAAGCCGCCTACTCCACGAATTCGTGCCGGTGCAGCCCACGGTCTACGTGCGCTGAGCGCTCCATCTACCGGGCCGTCTCGTGTCGGTGAGCCGCCGTGGGACAGCCCGGATCTCCGATGCCTCGCGGAGGCGCGCGCGCCAACCTGCGCGCCCTCCCGCGAACCCCGATCCGAGGACGATTCGCGCCCATGAAGACCAATCCCGGCCGCTTCTTCGAGGATTATCGCCTCGGCGAGACAATCCGCCATGCCACGCCCCGCACGGTCACCACCGGCGACGTGGCCCTGTACACGGCGCTCTACGGACCGCGTTTCGCCGTGCAGGCGTCCGACGCCTTTGCCAAAGCGCTGGGCTATCCCCAGAGCCCGCTGGACGACCTGCTCACCTTCCACGTGGTGTTCGGCAAGACCGTCCCGGACATCTCGCTCAACGCGCTGGCGAACCTCGGCTACGCCGAGGGTGGCTTCCGCCGGCCGGTCTATCCGGGCGAGACCCTCTCGACGGTCTCGGAGGTGATCGGTCTCAAGGAGAGCTCCAACCGCCAGACGGGAGTCGTCTACGTCCGCTCCACCGGATCGGACGCCAACGGCGAGACCGTGCTGAGCTATTGCCGCTGGGTGCTCGTGAAGAAGCGTGACCCCGAGGCGAAGATCGAGCAGGAGCACGTGCCGACCTTCGCCAAGGTGGTGAACCCGGCCGACCTCGCCGGCGCCCTGCCGCCCCTCGATGTCGGCGCCTACGATCTCGAACTCGCCGGCTCGCCGCACCGCTTCGGCGACTACGTGGCGGGTGAGAAGATCGACCACGTCGACGGCATGACCGTGGAGGAGGCCGAGCACCAGATCGCCACGCGCCTCTACCAGAACACCGCCAAGGTGCATTTCGACGGGTACGCGGCGAAGGACACCCGCTTCGGCCGCCGGCTTATCTATGGCGGCGTGGTCATCTCGCTGGCCCGTGCGCTCAGCTTCAACGGCCTGGGCAACGCCTTCGCGCTCGCTGGCATCAATGCCGGACGCCACGTCGCTCCGCTGTTCGCCGGAGACACGGTCTACGCCTGGAGCGAGGTGCTGGAGACGGCCGAACTGCCGGGCCGGTCCGATGTCGGCCTCCTGCGCCTGCGCACGGTGGCGACGAAGAACCAGCCGTGCGGTGCCCACCCGGACAAGACCGGCGAAGGCTACGATCCGTCGGTGATCCTCGACCTCGACTACTGGGCGTTCATGCCCCGCTGACTTTTGCCCCGGTGATCAGGGGCCGACGAAGAGACCGGCCACGGCGTGCCGAAGCGGGTTCGCCGGGTCGGAGAGCAGGCGGATCGCCATGGCGCATGCGATGGTGACCAGCAGCGGGCGGATCAGGCGCGCCCCGAGGCGGATGGCGAGGCGAGCGCCGATCTGCGCCCCCAGGATCGCGCCCACGGCCATGACGAGGCCGATCGTCCAGACAACGTGCCCCCCGAGCGCGAACAGGGCGAGGCTGCCGAGGTTGCTCGCCGCGTTGGCGAGCTTGGTGTGGGCTGTCGCCCGCACCACGCCGAGCCCCAGCAGGGTCACGAACCCGATCATGTAGAACGCGCCGGCACCGGGCCCGAACACCCCGTCGTAGAAGCCCACCGCCGGCGCCCAGGTGAGGGCGAACAGTGCCGGCGTCATCCGTGCCGTGGCGTCCTCGGCACTCATGCGCCGGGCCGTGGCGAAGTACACGGCGATGCCGATGAGCAGGATCGGCACGCCGGCATCGAGGACGGGGCGCGGCAGCAGGCTGACGCACAGGGCACCGGCGATGGACGCGATCCCGGCCGAGACGGCGATCTTCCAGGCCGCCGGCCAATGGATCAGGCCGCGCCGCGCGAAGGCCACGGTGGACGAGACCGCACCGGCCGAGCCCTGGAGCTTGTTCGTCGCGATGGCGCTCACCGGATCGAGGCCGGCCAGCAGAAGCGTCGGGAGGGTGAGAAGCCCGCCACCGCCCGCGATAGCGTCGACGCAGCCCGCCGCGACCGCCACGGCGAACAGGCCCGCAAGCAGGCCGGGATCGACACCGAAGATCATAGGCCCTCTGGCGGTTGGTTCAGATCAAGCCGACCAGAGGCGGGCAGGGGAAGTCGGGCGGTGCGCGCGAGCTCGCGGCGCGCAACGGCCCGAGGGGGTCAGTTGCGGACGACGACCTTGGTGCCGACCTTCACCCGGTCGTAGAGGTCGACGACGTCCTTGTTGGTCATACGGATGCAGCCCGACGAGACCGCGGCGCCCATGGTCTCGGGTTCGTTCGATCCGTGGATGCGGTAGAGCGTGGAACCGAGATACATGGCGCGAGCCCCGAGCGGGTTGTCCTGGCCGCCGGCCATGAAGCGTGGCAGGTCCGGCCGGCGCGCCAGCATCTGGGCCGGGGGGCGCCAATCCGGCCATTCCTTCTTCGCAGTGACGGCCTTCTGGCCGGACCAGGAGAAGCCTTGGCGCCCGACGCCGACGCCGTAGCGCACGGCCTGCCCGCCGGGGAGCACGTAGAACAGGCGCCGCTGGCTCGTCGAGACCACGACCGTGCCGGGCTTCTCCGCGCCCTTCCACGCCACCGTCTCGCGCGGGATCGCCTGCTCGCGGAAGATGTTCATGAAATCGGCGATGGGGCCGCTGTCGAACGGGTTGCCGGCCTGGGCACCGGGCGCCGTCGCGAGGGTGAGGGCGATCGCGAAAGCGGATGCGGCGAAGCGCGTCTGCATGATGTGGTCCTTCAGCCGAGGCGAGCCCCGTGCCTGCGCGGCGCCGGGTCCGATGGGCAGTTGGTCGAACGGGGGCCGTGAATCCTCGGATTCGCGATCCCCGAAATCGAGGGGCCGAGCCTTGGCCGCCCGGGATGGACCGGTCAACGGGTGCGAGACCGATGGGGATACCCCTGTGTGATCCCGGCAACGTCCGAGGGACTGCCTCCACCGGGATGGGAGCGCAAGCGCGGAGGACGGCAGAATGCCGCAGGAACTTGTCACGCGCTCGCTGAAACACCAGTCTTGGTGGTGTGAGAGGTTCCGCACAGCACCTGAAGTCGCCCGTGGGCGCAGACGAGACGCACTCCCGCGGGCGCGCCCTTGGGTCGCTGCCCGGTCGGAATTGGCTCTCTGCCCTGCCGTGCCTTCTCCATGTCATGGTGATGCTCCTGATCTCTTGGCCGTCCGTGACGGGCCCGGGACCGAAGATGCCGGCGGCGTCCTTCGCAGAGCACTCCGCGTACGATTCCGGCGACAGCGCGGCCTCCTCCGAAGTTCCGAAGATGGTACGGGTCGGCAATGACGCCGACGACCTGCGCGAGGACATTGTGGTGGCCGGCCCCCGGCTTCTGCCGATTTCGCACGCCTCGGCGGCGGTTGCTCTCACGGGCGCCGGCAAGCCGGATACCCGCGACGATCATCCACCGGACCGGCCTCCACGGCTTGGCGCCTGAGACTATCGCACGAAGCGATCGCCGCATCGGGGGCCGGTCGAAAGAGCCGGCGTCGATCGTGAGCTTCGTCGGGCACGTCGAGATGGTCGCGCCTTCACGGTTTCTTGTGTCGTGTGCTCCAGGCTAGCGGCCGAGGCGAGGTCCGTCCCGATCGTTGGGTTGTCGTCGGATCGCCAAGATCGTCCGTCAGACAGCCCTGATGACAGCCAAGCCGTCCGGCCCTCCGCCGCTGTTCCCATCGATGCCCTGCGCATCTCTCTGTCCGGGCGTCTTCTCCGTGGCCCGGCGCTTGCCGCGCGATCCCTCCGTTCCACGGGGCGGGCCGGCGTGGTCCTTTGAACACAGCGAGAGCGGTCCGCCCCTGGCGGCCGCCCATCGACCGAATTCCGCAGGAGCGAAGTGATCGTGACGTCCCCCTCCCTACGCGTGTTCTGGGCTCGGCCGGCTTCCGTTGCCGTCGGCATCGTCCTCGTCACCCTGTCGGCTTGCAATCAGAAGCAGCAGGCGGCAGCGCCGGTGCCCGTCCCGCCGCCGGAGGTGAGCATCGTCACCGTGCGCGAGCAACCGATTCCCTACGTGCGGGATCTTCCCGGTCGCGTCGCGCCCATGCGGATCGCCGAGGTGCGCTCGCGGGTCTCGGGCCTCGTCATCAAGCGGACCTTCGAGCAGGGCAGCTTGGTCAAGGAAGGCGACATTCTCTACAAGATCGACCCGGCGCCGTTCGAGGTGGAATTGCAGAGTGCCGAGGCGGTGCTCGCGCGCACGGAGGCCGCTCAGGTCCTGGCCGGCCAGCAGGCCGACCGCCTGGAGCAGCTCCTGACACGCCAGACCGCGAGCCAGGCCCAGTACGACAGCGCCTACGCGGCCCTGAAGCAGGCCGAGGCCGAAGTCGCAGGCGCCAAGGCCGCTCGCAACCGGGCACGGCTGAACCTCGGCTACACCGATGTCCGCGCTCCGATCTCGGGCCGCATCGGCCGGGCCCTCCTCACGGAGGGAACCCTGGTGGAGCAGGGTGCCACCTCGAACCTCGCGACCATCCAGCAGCTCGATCCGATCTACGTCGACATCACCCAGTCGGTGGGCGAGCTGAACAAGCTGCGCCGGGATCTCGCCAGCGGCGAGCTTTCGCGCCTGTCCGGCGATACCGCCAACGTGCACCTCATCATGGACGACGGGTCGCTCTACGGTTCGGCGGGCCGGCTCCTGTTCTCGGACGTCACCGCCGATCCGAGCACCGGGCAGGTGACCCTGCGCGTTCAGTTCCCGAACCCGCACGACGAGTTGTTCCCCGGCATGTACGTGCGCGCCCGCATCAAGCAGGGCATCGATTCCGACGCCCTGGCCGTTCCGCAGCAGGCGATCCAGCGCACCAGCGACGGCAAGCCCGAGGTCTGGGTGGTGCGCGAGGACGACAAGGTCATGCTCCAGCCCATCGAGGTCGGTCCCGTGGTCGACAGCCAGTGGATCGTTCGCGAGGGTCTGAAGGTCGGTGACCGCGTGGTCGTCGAGGGCGTGCAGAAGATCTCCGCCGGCCAGCAAGTGAAGACCGTCGAACTCCATCCGGTCTCAGCGGATACGACGCCGAAGCCCCGCGACACCGACGTGGTCGAGCCGGCTCCGAAGGTGGACGCGAGAGCGGAGGTGAAGCAGGAGGCCAAGCCTACGCCCCGCTCCGCCGCGCAGGTGCGCTGACCCATGGCGCGTTTCTTCATCGACCGGCCGGTCTTCGCCTGGGTCGTCGCCCTGTTCATCATCCTGGGCGGCGTGCTCTCGATCCCGATGCTGCCGGTGGCGCAGTACCCGGTGATCGCGCCCCCCTCCATCGCCCTGTCGACGGCTTTCCCGGGCGCTTCGGTGGAGAGTCTCTACACCGGCACGACGCGGCTCATCGAGGATGAGCTCAACGGCGCCGCCAACATCATGAGTTTCGAATCCACCACGGATTCGTTCGGCTCCATCAACATCACGGCGACCTTCCAGCCGGGCACGGACCCGGCGCTCGCCTCCGTCGAGGTGCAGAACCGCCTCAAGCGCGTCGAGGCGCGTCTGCCGGCGGAGGTGCGCCAACAGGGCATCCTCGTCGAGGAAGCCTCGGCCGCGACCCTTAACATCATCACCCTCATCTCCACCGACGGGAAGATGGACGAGATCGGGCTCGGCGACTTCCTGATCCGCAACGTCATCAACGAGATCCGGCGCGTGCCGGGGGTCGGACGCGCGACGCTCTACTCGACGGAGCGGTCGCTTCGCGTCTGGGTCGACCCCGACAAGCTGCGTGGCCTGTCGCTCAGCCCCGACGACGTGGCCGACGCGATCCGCGCCCAGAACGTCCAGATCGCCTCGGGCGCCGTCGGCGCCCAGCCGAGCCCGGTGAAGAACGCCGTGTTCGCCCCGATCATCGTCAAGGGCCAGCTCAACACCGTCGAGGATTTCGGCGCCATCGTCCTGCGGGCGAATTCCGACGGCTCGAACGTGCGCCTGCGCGACGTCTCGCGGATCGAACTCGGCGGCGACGCCTACCAGTTCTCCACGCGCCTCAACGGCGGCGAGGCGGCCGGCATCTCGGTGACCCTGGCCCCCGACGGCAACGCACTCGAGACCGCCCAGGCGATCCGCGCCAAGATGGAGGAGCTGTCGCAGTTCTTCCCGCCCGGCCTGAAGTGGGACATTCCCTACGACATCACCCCGGCGGTGCAGGCCTCGATCAAGAAGGTCCTGATGACCCTCGTGGAGGCGGTGATCCTCGTCTTCGTGGTGATGTTCCTGTTCCTGCAGAACATCCGCTACACTCTGATCCCCACCATCGTCGTGCCCATCGCCCTCCTGGGAACGGTGACGGTGATGCTGCTCGCGGGCTTCTCCATCAACGTGCTGACCATGTTCGGCATGGTGCTGGCCATCGGCATCCTCGTCGACGACGCCATCGTGGTAGTGGAGAACGTCGAGCGCATCATGAACGAGGAGGGGCTGCCGCCGAAGGAAGCCACCGCCAAGGCCATGGAGCAGATCACCGGCGCCATCATCGGCATCACCCTGGTGCTGGTGGCCGTGTTCATCCCGATGGCGTTCTTCCCCGGTTCGGTCGGCATCATCTACCGGCAGTTCTCCATCGCCATGGTGACCTCCATCGGCTTTTCGGCGCTGCTCGCCCTGTCCCTGACCCCGGCCCTGTGCGCGACCCTGCTGAAGCCCGTCGAGAAGGGCCATGCCCACGCCAAGGGCGGGTTCTTCGGCTGGTTCAATCGCATCGTCGACCGGGAGACCGCCCGCTACGGACGCGGCGTCGCCTGGTTCATCAAGGCGTCCGGCCGGATCATGGTGGTCTACCTCGCCCTGCTGGCGGGCGTGGCCGTCGCCTTCATGCGCCTGCCCGAAGGCTTCCTGCCCATCGAGGATCAGGGCTTCTTCACCGTCGACATCCAGACGCCCCCGGGCGCTTCGTTCAACCGCACGCAGACCGCGGTCCGCAAGGTCGAGGAACATCTGCTGGCCCAGCCGGGCGTCGCCACGGTGACGATGCTCAACGGCTTTTCGTTCTCGGGCCAGGGTGCGAACCTGAGTCAGGCCTTCGTCACGCTGAAGCCGTGGAGCGAGCGCGACGCGTCGAGTTCCGCCGCTGCCCTCGTGGCGGGCACGAACACGGCGCTCGCCGGCTACCGCGACGCCATCGTCGACGCCCAGGAGCCGCCCCCGGTGGACAACCTCGGCAACGCGGCGGGCTTCTCGTTCCGCCTGCAGGACCGGGCGCAGCGGGGCTACTCCGCCCTCACGGCGGCGGAAGCCCAGCTCCTGTCGCTCGCCAGGAAGAGCCCGATTCTCCAGAAGATGAAGATCGAGGGTCTGCCGCCGGCGCCCCAGGCGGAACTGATCATCGACCGGGAGAAGGCCGCCGCCCTCGGAGTGAAGTTCGAGGACATCAATACGACGATCCAGGTCAACCTCGGTTCGGTCTACACCAACGACTTCCCGAACCAGGGCAAGATGCAGCGCGTCTACGTCCAGGCGGAGCAGCTCCAGCGCATGCAGGCCACCGACCTCCTGAGCTATGCCGTGAAGAACGCGCAGGGGGCGATGGTGCCGATGTCCTCCTTCGCCGATCTGAAGTGGGGCATGGGACCGAGCCAGATCGTCGGCTTCAACGGCTACCAGTCCGTGCGCATCACCGGCGAGCCGAACCCGGGCTACACCTCGGGCGACGCCATCGCCGAGATGGAACGCCTGATGCAGCAGCTGCCCAAGGGCTTCGGCTACACATGGACCGGGCAATCGCTCCAGGAGAAGCTCGCCGGCAGCCAGGCGAGCCTGCTCCTCGCCCTGTCGGTGATCATCGTGTTCCTGTGCCTCGCCGCCCTGTACGAGAGCTGGACGATCCCGCTCTCCGTCCTCCTCGTGATCCCGCTTGGCGTGATCGGGTCCGTGGCGGCGGTGTATCTCCGGGGTCTCCCCAACGACGTCTACTTCAAGATCGGCCTCATCACGATCATCGGACTGTCCGCGAAGAACGCGATCCTCATCGTGGAATTCGCCAAGGACCTGTGGAAGCCTGGCAAGAGCCTCGTCGATGCCACCATCGAGGCTTCGACCCTGCGGTTCCGCCCCATCGTGATGACGTCGCTCGCTTTCATCCTCGGCGTGGTGCCGCTCGCCATCGCCACCGGTGCCGCCTCGAAGAGCCAGCAGGCCATCGGCACGGGCGTGCTGGGCGGCATGATCTCGGCGACCATCCTGGCGGTGCTGTTCGTGCCGGTGTTCTTCGTCGTCGTGATGCGCCTGTTCCGGCGCAAGGACGCGACGGAGGGCATCCAGCCCGAAAGCAAGGTCGCCTCCCCCGTGGCGCACCATCCCGCGCCGGCCGAATAGGCTGGCCGGCCCACGAAAAAGGGGCGCGCGGTTCACACCGCGCGCCCCTTTTTCGTTTGGTTCGGTCGGAAGTCCTCAGACTTCGCGGGCGACCATCATCTTCTTGATCTCGGCGATCGCCTTGGCCGGGTTCAGGCTCTTCGGGCAGGCGTTGGCGCAGTTCATGATCGTGTGGCAGCGGTACAGGCGGAACGGGTCGTGCAGAGCGTCGAGGCGCTCGCCGGTGTTCTCGTCACGGCTGTCGATCAGCCAGCGGTAGGCCTGGAGCAGGGCGGCCGGGCCGAGGAAGCGGTCGCCGTTCCACCAATAGCTCGGGCATGAGGTGGTGCAGCAGGCGCACAGGATGCACTCGTAGAGGCCATCGAGCTGGGCCCGGTCCTCCGGGGTCTGCTTCCACTCGCCTTCCGGCGCCGGGGTCTCGGTCTGAAGCCAGGGTTCGATGGAGGCGTGCTGGGCAAAAAAATTCGTCAGGTCGGGGACGAGGTCCTTCAGCACCGGCATGTGCGGCAGCGGGTAGATCCGCACCGCGCCGGTCTTCTTGCCCTTCGCGTTCTCCTGGCACTCGTCGATGCCCATGGTGCAGGCGAGCGCGTTCTGGCCCTCGATGTTCATGGCGCAGGAGCCGCAGATGCCCTCGCGGCAGGAGCGGCGGAACACCAGGGTCGAGTCGACCTTGCTCTTGATCCACAGCAGGGCGTCGAGGACCATCGGTCCGCAATCGTCGCGATCGACCTGATAGACGTCGACGCGCGGGTTATTCCCGTCATCCGGGTTCCAGCGATAGATCCGGAATTCCTGTAGGTTGTTGGCGCCGACCGGACGGGGCCAAGTCTTGCCCTCGGTCATCTGAGAGTTCTTGGGAAGATTGAACTGAGCCATGATTTGGCGTGCCTAATTCCGTCTCAAGAGAATCATCATCGAAAGCAAGTCTGCGACTGCTTCCTCAATACACACGCGCTTTCGGCTCGATGTACTGGATCTCGTTCGACATGGTGTAGGTGTGGACCGGACGGTAATCGATGGTCACCTGTTTCGACGTATCGTCCATCCACGCGAGGGTGTGCTTCATCCACTCCTTGTCGTCGCGGTCGGGGAAGTCCTCGCGGGCGTGGGCGCCGCGGCTCTCCTTGCGGTTGGCCGCCGATTCCATAGTGACGACGGCCTGGCCGATGAGGTTGTCGAATTCCAGGGTCTCGAGCAGATCGGTATTCCAGATCAGCGAGCGATCGTTGACGTGAATGTCGGCGAGGCCCGAGGCGACCTTGTGGATGAGGGTCTTGCCCTCTTCCAAGACTTCGCCCGTGCGGAACACCGCGCAGTTGTTCTGCATGGTCTTCTGCATCTCGGCGCGCAGCTCCGAGGTCGGGGTTCCGCCATCGGCATAACGGAACCGGTCGAGGCGGCTCAGGGCCTTGTCGGCGGAGTCCTTCGGCAGATCCATCTGGCGGCGGCCCGGCTCGACGATCTCGGCACAACGGAGACCGGCGGCCCGGCCGAACACCACGAGGTCGATGAGTGAGTTGGAGCCGAGTCGGTTGGCGCCGTGCACCGAGACGCAGGCGGCCTCGCCGAGCGCCATCAAACCCGGTACCACCGTGTCGGGGTTGCCGTTCTTCAGGGTCAGCACCTCGCCATGATAGTTCGTCGGGATGCCGCCCATGTTGTAGTGCACCGTCGGCAGCACCGGGATCGGCTCCTTGGTGACGTCGACGCCCGCGAAGATCTTGGCGGATTCCGAGATGCCTGGAAGGCGCTGGTGAAGGATCGCCGGGTCGAGGTGGTCGAGGTGCAGGTAGATGTGATCGTTGCCCTTGCCGACGCCGCGACCGGCCCGGATCTCCATGGTCATGGAGCGCGAGACCACGTCGCGGGAGGCCAAGTCCTTCGCAGAGGGGGCGTAGCGCTCCATGAAGCGCTCACCCTCGGAATTTGTCAGGTAGCCGCCCTCGCCGCGGGCCCCCTCGGTGATGAGGCAGCCGGCGCCGTAGATACCCGTGGGGTGGAACTGCACGAACTCCATGTCCTGCAGGGGCAGGCCGGCGCGCAGCACCATGGCGTTGCCATCGCCCGTGCAGGTGTGGGCGGAGGTGGCCGAGAAGTAGGAGCGGCCGTAGCCGCCCGTGGCCAGGATCGTCTGCTGGGCACGGAAGCGGTGAATCTCGCCGGTGGCCTGGTCGATGGCGATGACGCCGAGGCAGCGGCCGTCCTCATCCATGATGAGATCGAGGGCGAAGTACTCGATGAAGAAGTTGGTGTTGTTCTTCACCGCCTGCCCGTAGAGCGTATGCAGCATGGCGTGGCCGGTACGGTCGGCGGCGGCGCAGGTGCGCTGGGCGGTGCCCTTGCCGTAATCGGTGGTCATGCCGCCGAAGGGCCGCTGATAGATTTTCCCTTCTTCAGTTCTGGAGAAAGGCACGCCCCAATGCTCGAGTTCGTAGACCGCCGCGGGGGCGTTGCGCACGAGGTACTCGATGGCGTCCTGGTCGCCGAGCCAGTCGGACCCTTTCACGGTGTCGTACATGTGCCAGCGCCAATCGTCCGGACCCATGTTGCCCAGCGACGCCGAGATGCCGCCCTGCGCCGCCACCGTGTGCGAGCGGGTCGGGAACACCTTTGAGATACAGGCCGTACGCAGGCCCGCCTGGCTGCAGCCGACCGTGGCGCGCAGGCCCGCGCCGCCGGCTCCGACGATGACCACGTCGAAGGTGTGGTCGTTGATCGTGTAGGCGGGCGCGCCGTTCGATCCGTTCGATCCGTTGCTGGCCATGGACGATGTCCTTATCGGTTTACGGATGCGGTCAGACGAGGCGGGCGAGGCTCACGCGCAGAATCGCGTAGAGGCAGGCCACCGCGACGGCGACGGCATAGGTGGTGTTGGCGAACAGGGCCGCGAACTTCAGGCCCTTGTCGTGGACGTAATCCTCGATGACGACCTGCATGCCGATGCGCATGTGCAGCGTCACCGAGATCACGCCGCCGATGAGGATGAGGGCCGCGGCCGGATGCGACACGAGGGCGACGGCCTCGGGGTAGGGCCGCCCGGCCATCAGGGCGATGATGACGATGAAGCCGATCATCAGCGGCACGTTGGCGGCGGCGGTGACGCGCTGCTGCCACCAGTGTCCGGCCCCGTGCCCGGAGGCGCCGAGCCCCTTCACGCGGGAGCGGGCGGTGCGGAGCGAGGTCTTTGCGGTCTCGGCCATGGGTTCGGTCCTCAGCGCACGAGAAGGGCGACGGCCCAGATCGCCACGGTGGCGATCACGGAAGCGATGAGGGTTCCGCGCGCCAGCCACATCCGCCGCTCGCGGTCGAACCCGTGGCCGACATCCCACACGAAGTGGCGCAGGCCCCCGAGCATGTGGTGCATCAGGATCCAGGTGTAGACGAACAGGACGAGCTTCCCGATGAGGGAGCCGAAGAACCACGCCACCCAGCCGTAGGCCGCCGGGCCGGACGCCAGGGCTACGAGCCAGATCGCCACGAGGGCGGTGCCGCCGTACAGCGCCGTGCCGGTGATGCGGTGGAACACCGACATCGCCATGGTCCAGGTCCAGCGGTAGATCTGGAGATGGGGCGAGAGGGGCGCTGTGACCGTGGGTCGGACGGTGGGAGCCATCGTGTTCCGAATTCCTCGATGGTGGGTTGAGGCGCCGCCTTGGCGCTGCAGTGCAAAAAGATTTTGGATCGTCTCTAATCTGCCCGCGGCCCGGCGCCAATCCGCAACCCGCGACGGCGGAACGGGAGTGGCGACATTGTCCTCGGATCGTAAGTCGGGCGCGAAGCCCTCATGGCAACCTCCCGAGGGCCCGCCACCAGAGGTAATCCAGCGGTGCGACGATGAGCAGCGATACAACCCCGAGCGTAAGGGTCAGCTTCGTCGCAGCGCGCAGGGGCACCCGGCCGAGATCCATCGCCACCACGATGGGCGGTGCCTGGTACGGCAGGAACAGGGTCGCGTAGCCGATCACCTGGATCATCACCACGCTGTAGAGATCGAGGCCGCTGACGCGCGACATCTCGCCGGCCAGAGCGGTGTAGAGGGCCGGTGCGCCGTTGGCCGTGACCACCAGGGCCAGAGCCGCGCTGATGCCGGTCAGGATGCCGAAATTGTAAGCGGGCGCGTCGGGCGCCAGGGGCGCGACGGCCAGGAGCGCGTGGCCGAGGCTGTCTCCAAGGCCGGTGGCATTCACCGTGGCGACGAGACCGAGCAGCGCCGCGACGTAGAAGCAGGTGCGCAGGTTCACGGAAGCGAAGGCTTCGGCCGGCATCACGCCGATCCGCGGCATCAGGCAGATCACCGCCGCCGTGAGACCGATCCAGGCCGGCGCGATGTGGTGCAGGCTGTCCGTGACCCAGAAGCCGAGGGTGGCGAGGAGAATGACGGCGAGGCGTCGCGCCTCCGGCGTCATCGGTGCGACGGCGAGGGCACCGGCATCCACGGCCGTGAGCCGATCCGGAAACAGCCGAACGATACAGGCGACCAGGATCGCGCCCTTTACCAGGGCCAGCACCGGGGCGTGCAGGAGGAGGTAGGGCAGGTAGGCGAGGTGCAGGCCGTATTGGGCCTCGGCCGTCCCGGCCATGACGAGGTTCGGCACGTTGGCCGGCAGGATCGCGGCGGACAGGATCGGCGTCGCGACGCCGACGGCCAGAACCGCGCCGTGGCGTCCGGGCCGCCCGGGGCCGAGGCCGTAGGCATCGCACAGCGCGAGCACCACCGGGACCAGCAGGGCGACGCGTCCGAGATTGGACGGCATGACGAACGCGATCCCGAAGGCGAGCGCCACGAGGCCTGCGATGAAGCCGGTGTAGGATCCCGACAGATGTCCCGAGAGGCTTCGCGCCAGACGATCCCCGAGGCCGGTACGGGTCATGGCGAGGCCCACCACCATGCCGCCAAGCACGAGCCAGAACGCGGAGGAGGCGAAGCCCGAGAACACCACGTTCGGGGGCGCCAGGCGGAACAGCATCGCCATGGCGAAGAACAGCAGGGCGGTAACGATCTCGGCCACGCGACCGGTGGCCCATAGGCCCATGCAGATCACGAGCAGGGCGCCGGTCAGCCAGACCGTCGCATCGCCCCCCAGGGTGTGAAGTATCTGCATGCCGAACTTCCGGTGGCGGGACGCACGCCACGCGTCGCCGGCCGGCGAACAGAACCGCGAACTAGACTGGTTCGCAATTCGGGAGTCCGGGACCGAGCCTTCGCGTCAGCCGAAGGCCAAACGCAGTCAGAACCGTGCCGGGTCGAGTTCGAAGGTCGGCGGCAGCGCCTCGAACCACGGGCTGTAGAACGGATCCTGCGGGATCTTTCTCGCCCAGCGGGCGCGAAACCGTTCGTGCTCGGCCGGATCGACGGTGCGGGCGCGGTTGCGGCTCTCGTAATGGTAGAGTTCGGCCTGAGCGCAGTACACGATCCGCCGGCCCTGCTCCCACAGGCGAAGGCACAGATCGATGTCGTTGTAATTGACGGCGTAGGCCTCATCGAAGCCGCCGAGCCCCGCGAACGCATCCTGCCGCACCATCAGGCACGCGCCCGTCACCGCGAGGTAGTTGCGGTTGCCCACCGTCGAGAAGAAGTGCCCGGGATCGTCGCCGGGGTAACCGCGACGGACATGGTCGGGCGTGGCGTCGACGATGGAAACGCCGGCGTGCTGGATCTCGCCGGTCTCGAACAGCAGCTTCGGTCCCACCGCGCCGACGCCGTCGATCTGGAGCAGCGCCAGCATCGCTTCGATCCAGTCGGGGGTGATCACCGCGACGTCGTCGTTGAGAAACACGAGGATTTCCCCCGTGGCGACGCTGGCCCCGAGGTTCATCTTCGCCGCGACGTTGAAGCCGGGCTCCGCGTAGGTGATCCGCCGCGCGTCGTACCGCTGCAGGGCCGACAGGGTCGCGAGGCGAAGGTCGCCGTTGTCCACGACCACGATTTCGATGTCGCCGTAGGTGCTCGTTCGGCGGATGCTGGCGAGACATTCGGCCAGGAGATCGACGCTGCGGCCGCCGACGGTACTGTCGCGCCCGGCGCTCGGGATCACGAGGGAGACGCGCGGCGTGCCGACGATCTTGCGGCGCAGGAAGAAGCAGCCGGCATAGGGGGAGGGGCGGACGTGATCGAGGGTGCCGGTGCGGCGCGCCCGGTCTTCGAGACCGCGCACGGCCGCCGCGATGACGTAGTCCTTGTTGTCCATGGTCTGGGCGGTGGAGCCCGGAATGGCGCGCCAATGGTAGAGCACCTTCGGCACATGACGGACGTTTCGGACGTGCTCGGTGTAGCGCAGTGCGAAGTCGTAATCCTGGGCGCCGTTGCACTCGTCGCGGAACCCGCCGATGCGCCCGACGATGTCCATGCGGTAGAGGGCGAGGTGTGCCGTGTACATGCACGCCTCCAGGGCCTCGGGCGACCAGTCGGGCTTGAAGAAGGGATCGTAGCGGACGCCCTCGACCGTGATCTTGTCCTCGTCGGAGTAGAGGAAGTCCACGCTCGGGTCCTCGTTGAGGACGCGGACGAACTCGTAGAGCGCGTTGTCGGGGATCGCGTCGTCGTGGTCCATGAGCGTCATGTACGCGCCCGTCGCCAGGGCCATGGCGTCGTTGGAGGCCGCCGCGATGCGCCCGTTGTGCCGGCGCCGGTGGAGCTTGATCCTGGGATCGGCGTCGGCGAAGGCCTGCAGCATCGGCCAGACGTGCGCGCTCGGCGAATTGTCGTCGCAGAGGCAGAGTTCCCAGTTCTCGTAGGCCTGCGCCCGCACGGAGGCGATGGCGGCTTCGAGCCAGACCTTCGGTGTGTCGTAGACCGGCATGACGATGGAGATGCGTGGTGCGAACCCGAACTTGGTGACGGCCGCCCGCATGGCGGGCACGGACAGGCGGCTCGGCGTCTCGACCGCCTCGATCCAGGCGGCGTAGGAGGCCGGCACCGGGCGCGGCTTCGCGCTGTCGAGGAAATCGCGCCACAGGGCACGGGCCGGGCGGCGCCGGATCAGTTCCGCGACGCGGGCGACGAGGCGGGGGAGGGGACGCTCGGCGGCCGGCAGACGGGCCACGAGACGCCGGATGATCTCCGCGTAGGCGGCCGGCACGCCGAGGTGGTCGAAGGTCACATGGCCGAGGGTGAATCCGCCGGCCCCGCTCAGGGGGTCGAGACGCAGGCCGCGCACTCGGCGCGGCAGCCGCACGAGGTTGTCGATCCCGGCCTCGCCCCGCTCGAGGGGAATGGTCAGGCTTTCCCGAAATCCCTTGCCGTCGTCGACATAGAGGAGCGGCACGAGCTTGGTACGGCCCAGCGGAGCGAGGTCGGCCCGGATGCGGACCCAACCGCCGCGATGGCGACGCCGGCCGGCGGGGGGCAGGATGCGAAAGTAGGGGTCCGAGCCGACAGCACGCCACGCCCCGGCCGCGTCGGACACGATCTGATGGACGGGGTCGAGGCGGCAGCGCACCGGTCGCGACACGTGGGGAGCCTTTCCGCGGGCGATGAAATCGCCCGTGGTCTAGGCGCCGCATCCCGGTACGGCAATCGGGCTCAGGCGTGGAGCGCCCGCGCGAGTTCGTCCTTCGACATCTTGGAGCGACCGGGGATGTTCTTCTCCCGGGCCTTCGCGAGGAGATCGGCCTTGGTGTGCCCGCCCGCGTCACGCGCCGTCGCGGCCTTCTTCGCCACGTCGGCGGGCTGCTTTGAGTGCTGCCGGCCTTTCGCCGAGTCCGCGCGCTTCTTCTCCGTCGACCGGGCGTACTCGCCGTCCGACAGCTTTTCCCGGGCCGCCTTCGGCAAGTAGCGCTCGCCGGTCTCGCCGCTCTTCCTGCCGGATTTCGTGTCCCACTCCTCCTCGGTCCACTCCTTGAGATGGTTGTCCGACGATTTCTTGCCGGCATAGCCGCCGCCGGCGTCCTTGTAGGCTTTCGTTGCGGCCTGAGCCTTGCGGGCCGACCATTGGCCCGGCTTGCCGCCCTTGTCGGATTCGGTGACCTCTTTCTTCACCTTCTCCCACAGGGCGGGATCGGTCTTCTTGGCGGTAGCGGACATGGTCGCATTCCGAATGACTGGATTCCGAAAACCAACCGGATGGGCAGCCTTGCGTTCCGTGCAGGGCAGCGCATCCACAACTGTCATGAAACCGTCCTTTGGCCCGGCGATAGCATCGCCTCGACAAGGCGGCCGCCAAGTCGCATCACGCGTGGCGACGGACCGGACGGACCGACGGTGAGGAACGAGACGGCAATGAGCGAGCGCGGCGCGGAGCACAAACCCACGGTCTTCATCGACGGCGAGGCTGGCACCACCGGTCTCGGCATTCGCGAACGCCTGGAGCGCGAGGGCCGCGTCGCCCTGAAGAGCATTCCGCACGAGAGCCGGAAGGACATCGCCGTCAAGCGCGCGCTGATGGAAGCCGTCGACCTCGTCGTGCTGTGCCTGCCCGACGACGCGGCGCGCGAGACCGTGGCGCTGGCCGATGCCATGCCGAGCGGCGGACCGCGCATCCTCGATGCCAGCACCGCCCACCGGGTCGATCCGGCCTGGGCCTACGGGTTTGCCGAACTCACCCCCGACCAGCCTGCGCTGATCCGGCGATCCCGCCGGGTGGCGAATCCCGGCTGTTATCCCACGGGCGCCATCGCGCTGATCCGGCCCCTGGTGGAAGCCGGACTGATTCCCTCCGACACGCCCCTGAGCATCAATGCGGTCAGCGGCTACAGCGGCGGCGGCAAGGGCATGATCGAGGCCTACGAGGCGGGGGAGGGCGCGCCGTTCCAGCTCTACGGACTCGGCTTCGCGCACAAGCACCTGCCGGAGACGCAACGCTACGGTGGACTGACCCGGCGGCCGATCTTCATTCCGTCCGTCGGCAATTTCCGCCAGGGCATGCTGGTGAGCATCCCGCTCCACCTCGACACGATCCCCGGCAAGCCGCGGGCGGCTGCCCTCGAGGCGGCGCTTCAAACCTACTACGCCGGATCCGACTTGGTCACGGTGATCCCGGGGCCTCATGCCGAACGCCTGGAGCCGGAAGACCTCAACGACACCGATCGTCTCGAATTGCGAGTGTTCGGCGCCGAAGCCCATGGACACGCGGTCCTCGTCGCGCGCCTCGACAATCTCGGCAAGGGTGCGTCCGGTGCCGCGGTCCAGAACATCGGGCTGATGCTGGGGCTCGACTGAGATCGGCCCCCGAGACAACGGCTGGCGGCCAACCGGAGACGTTTTGTTTACTTCCGCGCGGTAGCCTGTCGCGGGCTCAGGAGATTCCAATGCGTTGGAAGGTCGGCGGTGCCTGCGCGGTCGCGGCGCTGGCCGCCTATATGGTGAATCAGGCGACGGGCACAATTCCCGTGCCGGCCCAGGCCGTTGCGGCCCCTGCGGATGCGCGCGCTGCGTTCCAGACCCGGGAGGCAGTGGTTTTCCCCGCCTTCAATCCGTACAGCCCCGAGAAGGCTGCCCTCGGCCAGCGCCTGTTCTTCGATCCGATGCTGTCCGGCGCCGGATCGATGTCCTGCGCCTCGTGTCACGATCCGCAGAAGGCGTGGGGCGAGAACCGGCCGCGCGGGATCGGCGAGGTCGGCATGCCGATGAAGCTGCGGACGCCGACCCTGCTGCACGTGGCGACGGCGCCAATTCTCGGTTGGGACGGAAAATTCCGCTCCCTGGAGAACGTCACGTTCACGCCGATCAGTTCGCCCGTGGTGATGAATTTGCCTGAGAGCGTCCTGATCCAGCGCCTGCGCGGCGACGCCGGTTACGTACAGGACTTCGCAGCGGCCTTCCCCAATGGGGCGATCACCCGCACCACCATCGAGCAGGCTCTGGCCACCTACCAGCGCACGATCCAGCCAGGCCTCTCGGCCTTCGATCGCTGGATCGCCGGGGATGCGCGCGCGATCTCGCTCCGGGCCCAGGACGGGTTCCGGCTCTTCACCGGTAAGGCGCGCTGCGCCGAGTGCCATAGCGGGTCGGCTTTCACCGATGCATCGTTCCACGATATCGGCGTCGGTCAGGGTGAGGATATCGGACGCGGCGCCTTCTTTCCGTCGTCGCGCATGCTGCGCTATGCCTTCAAGACGCCGACCCTCCGGGATGTCGCCATCCGCGCGCCCTATATGCACGACGGCTCGGTGGCGACCCTCGAAGCTGTGATCGACCTCTACGACCGCGGCGGCATCGATCGGCCGAGCCGGGCGGCCGATGTTCGGCCCCTCAACCTGACGGCGTCCGAAAAGGCCGATCTGCTCGCCTTCCTCAAGACGCTGACGAGCACCGGCCCGGCCCCGAAGTTCGAGCCTTCCCCCCGCAACTGATCCGCCCGCCGTGGATCGATCCCACGAGCCTCGCGTCGGCCCGTCGGGTACGACCATGCCTGTGTGAGCGCGCGCCGGCGGGAGAGCATGGGTGAGCGTGCGTCAGCGCGCGAGCGGTAGACCCGATCCGATCAGAACGAGGCCCGCGAGCAACAAGCGACCGCTCCACAGTTCGTAATGGTCCGTCCGGTCGGGCGTCCGGGTGGACGCGTAGGACAGGGCTCCCCCGGCGAACAGGCTCGCGGCACTCAGGATGGCGATCATCGGCAGGGGTCTCCGGCTGTCACGACCCCGACACGCTGAACCAGGGCCGGTTACCGAACCTTAACGGCCAAGCTCCGTTCCCAAAAGCATCGTCACGAATGGTTTTCGAGTCACCCCGGAACGTCTGCCGATTTTCCACCGAATACCGGCGGCGGCGTTAACCAATGGGTCATGTTTATTAACAAAATCCTTCCACCCTCCATCGAAACTACGTAAGTTCGCTCTTGCCGGGGCCGACCTCCCCCGTGCCCTTCCTTAACTTCCCATATTGTTCGCAAGGGTGTTTCTCCATGCGTATTGCGAGTGCACGGTTGCCGCGCCCGGCAGCCTGGACGGCTGCATTTTGTTTGAGTCTGACGGGCGTCGGCGCGGCCGAGGCGCACGTGAAGTGGTTCTGTGCCTACGACGTCGTCGGAGCACCGCGCGGTCTCGAGACGGTTCTGTGCGAGAATTTCGAGAAGCTCGCGGCTCTCTCCATCCTCGCCCTCGTGGTGGGGGGCCTGTTCGAGGGCACCGTTCTCGGCGCGGCCCTGACCCGTTCCCTCGACCGGGTCACGGCCTGGGCGCGAGTGAACACCGAACTGATGTTCCGGGCTGTGGGCGGTGGGTTCTTCGTTGCCCTCTGGGCCCTGGGCGGCATCATTCTGACGCCTGAACTCACGACCACGAATCCGATGCTGTCGTGGCTGCAACTAGCCATCGCGGTGGGTTTCCTGTGGCGCGCCACCCTGCCGTTCTCGGCCGCCGGCATCGTCGCCCTGTTCGTCATCGCGGCGAGCCAGTACGGCGCGTTCCACCTCGCCGATTATCCGGTCTTCCTCGGGTTCGCGGCCTATCTCGCCCTCACGGCCTTCCAGCGCGATCTGTTCGGCCTGCGCCCCCTCGACGTCCTGCGCTACGCCGCCGCCATCACCCTGATGTGGGCGTCCGTCGAGAAGTGGGCCTATCCCCACTGGACCTTCCCGCTCTTCATCGAGCACCCGGCCATGACCATGGGTTTCGACGGCGAGTTCTTCATGAAGGCCGCCGGCGCGGTGGAATTCGTCCTCGCCTTCGCGCTGATCTGCACACCCCTCGTGCGCCGGATTTCCGCGATCCTGCTGGCCGCGGCCTTCGTCTCGGCAATCTTCGAGTTCGGCAAGATCGACGCCATCGGGCACGCCCCGATCATCGTCGCCATGGTCGCCATCGCCGCCGACAACGTGACCGCCCCCCAACGCCTGCGCAACCTGGTGATCATGCCGGTGGGCTACGCCGCTGCCCTCGCGGGTTTCATCGGACTCTATTACGGCGCCCACGCCGTCCTCTACGGATCGACCATCCTCTGAAGCACTGATTCTGCCCGAACGACATCGTGCCGGCGCCTTTCCTCAGGCGTCGGCCTCGGCGTCAATCGACCTGCACCGTGAGTTTCATCTTCGGATGGATGCCGCATAGAACCGCAAAGGTTCCGGCGACGGGAAACACGATCCTGGCCTTCTCGCCGGGCTCCTGGTCGCCGGAGTCGAAGGTGAACTCGGGCGAATCGACATAAGCGTGATGGAGTAGGTCGGCGTCGTCGTTGAGGACTTGTACGGTCTCGCCGCGCTTGATCACGAGGGCGGCCGGCTGGAAGGCGCGCCCCTTCTGCGACACCTCATGGACGCGCGCACCGATGGCCGTGACCGTGATCGCAGTCGTGCCCACGACGACCATCGGCATTATTGCAGCCAAGCGAAGCAGTGCGTGCATAAGGTCTCCGATCAAGCAGGCGGCAAACCGCTAGAAAAAACGGGCATTGGGAAGTGGAAAATGAAGCAGCACACTCCCACGGGGGCGGTAAAAACGCGGTTAAGAATTTAAGCGAAACGGATCTTCGCAAGGTGACCTTAACCTGTGGCTGCCAGACCTTCAGTCTCCATGCCGAGACTCGTAACTTCGGCGACCGGAAACCTGTCGATGAGTCCCCCTACGAACGCTTCTGCTCACCGGCGCGTCCGGTCGCCCCGGGCCGCATTCGAACGCGTCGGGCAGATGCTCGGGACCATCCGTGGCCGCATCACCGTCGCGTTCATCATCACCAGTACGATCACGGCGGTCCTCGGCCTGTCCGCCGCGTCCAGTATCCGGCGCGCGGACGAACTGGTCACCCGGACCTTCGACAACTCGCTCATGTCGATCAACTATGCACGCGCCGCCGCCGCGGACTTCGCCGGGATGCGTGCTGCGGATGCGCGCCGCTGGACGACAACCGATGTCGCCATGCGCAACGCCCTTAATCAGCGCGTCGCCGCCCTTCGACAATCCTACACGGAAAGCCTCGAGATCGCCGTGGACCGGGCCCAGTCGGTCCGCGCGAGCCGGGCCGCCGTCGCGGTGGCGGGCGCCGTCGAGGAATGGCTCGACGCGCGCCTCAAACTCTCGGACGGTCCGGGACAGACGATGGCTTGGGCGACCCTCGATCGGCACGCCGTGGCGGCGGAAGAGAACTTCGATCTCCTCATCAACTACACCGCCGGCGATGGCTTCACCTATCGGCAGGAGGCCCGGGCCGTCGTCGCGCGCGAGACGATGCTCAACCTCATCGGGACCTTCATCGCCATCCTGTTGTCCGGGACGGTCTCCTATGCCTTGGGCCGTCGCATCATCCGTCCCCTCGCCGACGCGTCTCAGGTCGCATCCCGCATCGCGGCGGGCGATCTCAGCGGTGCCATTCCCGCCGGCAGCGCCGACGAGGTCGGTCGTCTCCTCGCCTCCATGGGCGTGATGCGCGACAACATCCGAAGCGCCATGGAGCAGGAGGTCGCCCAGCGCCTGACTGCCGAAGCCCATCTCGCCGATGCGCTCGAAACCTCGAAGGAGGGGATCGTGGTGGTCGATGCGGACGGGCGCGTCACCCTCACCAACGGTCAAGCGGAATCGTATCTCGGCGTCGCGCCCGGTTCGCTCCCGCCCGGCACAACCGTGGCGCAGCTCGCCGCGGCATCCCCGGACCCGGCCAACCTCGCCCGCGCCTTGCTGCATCCCTCAGACGAGCACGGCGAGCACCGCCTCGGCGACGGCCGCTGGCTGCGGATCGGCCGAAGCCGGACCCTGGACGGCGGATTCATGGCCGTACTCAGCGACATCACCCTGCTCAAGGATCAGGAATCCCGCCTCGTCTCGACGAACCTACGCCTGGATACGGCTCTCGACAACATGTCGCATGGCCTGTGCATGTTCGACGCGCACGGGCGGCTGACGGTGGTCAACCGCCGCTATTGCGAGATCTTCGATCTGCCTCAGGATGCCGCGATCCTCGGCCTCCGGCACGAGGCCCTCGTCGCCCTGGGCGGCGTCGCCGCCCTCGGTCAGGAAAGCGCACTGAGCAGCGAGGTCGGGACGATCCGGGGGAGGGATCTGAAGCATCTCAAGAACGGCCGGATCATCGCGATCTCGCACAAGGCCGTCGCCGGCGGCGGGATCGTTGCGACCTACGAGGATGTGACCGAGCGTCGTCAGGCGGAAGCGCGCATCGCCTTCATGGCCCGTCACGATGTGCTAACAGGCCTGCCGAACCGTTCGGTCTTCGTCGAACGCATCGACGAAGCCCTGGTCCATCTCGGACGCGGCAGCCGATTCTCCGTGCTCTGCCTCGACCTCGACCGGTTCAAGGAGGTCAACGATACTCTCGGGCATCCGGTGGGCGACGCGCTTCTGCGTGCCGTCGCCGAGCGCTTGAGCGCCTGCGTGCGCGAGGTCGACACGGTGGCGCGCCTCGGCGGCGACGAGTTCGCCATCATCCTCTGCGACATCCGTCGCCCGGACGATGCGACGATCCTTGCCCGCCGCATCGTCGAGGTGCTCAGCGCACCCTACACCCTCGACGGGCATCAGGTCAGCGTCGGCGTCAGCATCGGCATCTGCTTCGCACCGGGCGACGGCACCACCTGCGACAAGCTCCTGAAGAACGCCGATGTCGCCCTGTACCGCGCCAAGGCCGATGGCCGGGGGACGTGGCGGTTCTTCGAGATCGACATGGACATCCGCCTCCAGGCCCGGCGGGCCCTCGAACTCGACTTGCGCGAAGCCCTGGCCAACGGCGAGTTCCAGTTGCACTACCAGCCGATCTACGATTTCCGGGCCGGGCGCATCGGCGGGTTCGAAGCCCTGGTGCGCTGGATCCATCCGACGCGCGGCCTCGTCTCCCCGGGCGAATTCATCACGATCGCCGAGGAGATCGGGCTCATCGTGCCGCTCGGCGCCTGGTGCCTGAAGACCGCCTGCGAGGAGGCCATGCGCTGGCCCGACGGCATCAAGGTCGCGGTCAACGTCTCGGCGGTGCAGTTCCGCGACGAGATCGTCGTCGCCTCCGTGCGCGAGGCTCTGACCGCGAGTCGGCTTCCCCCGGCGCGCCTCGAACTCGAGATCACCGAATCGGTCCTGCTCAAGGACAACGTCGCGACGCTGGCGACCCTGCACGCCCTGCGCCGTCTCGGGGTGCGCATCGCCATGGACGATTTCGGGACCGGCTACTCGTCCCTGAGCTACCTGCGCAGTTTTCCCTTCGACAAGATCAAGATCGACCAGTCCTTCGTGCGCGACATCACCCCCGATTCCGATTCCGGCCTTATTGTGCGGGCAGTGATCGGGCTCGGCGCGAGTCTCGGCATGCGCACGACCGGCGAAGGCATCGAAACGCAGACGCAGTTCGATCGCCTCAAGGCTGAAGGGTGCGACGAGGGACAGGGTTACCTCATCGCCAAGCCCGGCCCGGCCGCCACTGTGCCCGAGGTGATTGCGCGATGGTCGGATACACGCTCGCGCTCCGCTCGGGCCGTGGCCTGAGGCGAGACGGGACGAGATGGCGAACTATGTGCTCGAGGGGCCGAAATTCGGCTCGCCCACACTCGGGACGACGGGCGGGACGGTGACCTGGGCGGTGGATGCCACCGTGCCCGCCGCCTTCGTCGAGACGCTGACCCGGGCCTTCGCGGACTGGTCGGCCTACGCCAACATCCGGTTCACCCAAGTCGCCTCCGTGGCGAGCGCCACCATCGACGTCGGCTTTGCCGCCATCGACGGTCTGTCCAACGTTCTCGGCGACGCGAACTACAGCTTTCGCGGGCCCCAGATGCTCTCGGCCGCGATCCGCTTCGACAGCGGCGAGGGGTGGCACGCCAGCGGAAGCGGCGTCGTCAGTCAGAGCAACGTGAGCTTCTTCGTCGTCGCGGTCCACGAGATCGGCCACGCCATCGGGCTCGGCCACTCCGACGCGACGCCGTCGATCATGAACACCTACGTGAACCGCACGGTCGCGGACCTGCAGGCCTCCGACATCGACGGCATTCGGGCACTCTACGGCCCGGCGGGCCGGGTCTTCGACGGGACCGCGTCCATGACGGTTGCCCGCGACGAGCCCGTCACCCTGGCGGTGAGCCCCGGAAGCTTCGTCGCCGCCACTGAGGCGGGCGGCGCGGTGACCCTGACCTTCGCGGAGGGCCGGACCCTCACGGTGGGCGGCACGAGCCTCGTCCCGGCGGGCCTGGCCGGCCTCGCCTTCGCCGATGGCGACGTGCGCGTCGGCGGCGATGGGGTCGCGGTGAGCAGCGGCAAGGCGAACGCCCTGATCCTCGGTGGCGCCGGCGGCGGATCGATCAGCAACGTCGTCGATCCGGCCCTGGCGCCCGGCACGCACATCCTCTTCGGCGGCTTCGGCTTTGCCGACCCGAACGACGGGGCCGACACCATCACGTTCGGCGGCAAGGGCTCCTGGGGGGTCTTCGGCAATGCCGGGGCCGACAGCCTGCAGCAGGGCTCGGCAGCCTTCGATGCGCAGAGCTACGTCTCGGTCTTCGGCGGGCGCGACGCCGACACCCTCCGCATCGCCGACACCCGCAACCTCGACGCCAAGATGGCGATCTACGGCGGCGAGGGCACCGACACGATCCGGGTCTTCAACACCGGGGCCGACGCCGCCACCGCCATCTTCGGCGGGCAGGGCGCGGCCGACCCCACGGACGCGGCCGACACCATCGCGTTCGCGGGCGGCGGCCGCGTCACGATCTTCGGCAATGGCGGCGACGATTCCATCACCGTCGGAACGGGCGCCGACCTCGACACCACCACCGTGGCGGCGGTCTACGGCGGCGCCGGAACCGACACCCTCGTGTACGATGCCGGCCAGACCCGGACCGTGGCCTCCCTGTTCGGCGGTGAGGGCGGCGACGGGATCCGGGTTCACAACACCGGCACCACGGTGATCTACGGCGACACCGCCGCAGCCGACCCGGCCGGCGGCAACGACAGCATCGCGTTCACGGGTTCGGGGATCGTGACGATCTACGCCACGGGGGGCGACGACACCGTCGCGGTTTCGGTCGAGCGCGCCGACGCGGCCAACGCCTTCGCCATCTACGGCGGCGCCGGCAACGACAGCCTCAGCCTCGCGGCCGCCGCGCCCGGCAGCCTCGCGCAGGGGAGCTTCACCCTCGCGACGGGCGCCGGCGCCGATACCGTCACGCTGCGCACGGACGTGACCGCTGGCGCGGGTGCCACCGTGACGATCACCGACTTCACCCTCGGCGAAGACCGCCTCACCCTCATCGGTGCCGGCGCGGCTGGCCCCCTTCACGTGTCCCTGGCGCTGCCGGGCTCCCTCCAGGACGCCCTCGGCCGCGCCGCCGCAGCGGCGTCGTCCGACGGCGCGAGCGCCAACGGTTTTGGGGTGGTCGTCTATGCCGGCGACGCGTATCTCGTGCACAACGTTGCCGCCGACACGCGCTTCACCGGATCGGTCGATCAGGTGATCCGGCTGATCGGGGTGACGGACCTGCCGGGGCTGGCGGGTGCGACGAGTATCGCGGCGTGATGCGATCCGCGCCTCAAGTCCGGCCTCTCACCCTCACAATTTATCCTTATCGATTCCAGCGCCCGGCCTGGAGTCGATACCCATCCAACCATCGATCAGTGAACCAATATCCAACGCAACGCCACCGCTCCGTTTAATTTGATCACAGTAGAATTTACCGAGAAGCCCCCCGGCAACTAGAAACAGCTTGCCTTCGAGCGGGCGCCGAAGCGCGGTCATGACTTCATGGTAACGTCCGGGGAAGTGTTGTCCTTCGACGGCGCTTGCCCCGAGCAGATGGGCATGCAACTTCTCACCAGGAATTTTATGGAATTCCACGTCGTCGAAACCGAAGGCTTGCCTCAAAGCGTCTGGAGCTTGAGCGTGACAGGATATGACGCCAACGCGCGATTGAGATTTCAGGATCCGAGTTAGGTGCCCGGTGCGATAGAAATCCAAATGCATGGAGTGCTTCGTAAGGGACTGCCCCGTGTCGACGGCAGGCTGACCGATCCAACGCAGCGCATTGACCAGTGACGACATGCCTGTCACGCTACAGATTTGGTAGTCATACTTAAGCCATTCGATAGGCGGAACGCCGACCACATCGGCAAATGCGATCGGAATGACAAGCTCAAGGGCCGAACGCGTAAAATTCGATACCGCGATATCGATTTCGCCGTTGAACCAGACATTCGATCTGTTGATCCGCGAATGGCGATAAAGATCAGTGTAAGACGCTTCGTCCGCATCGGAAATCTTAATGAAGGCTCCTTCACCGTCGCCAAGGCGGATGAAAGAAAAGCCTCTCTTTGCTTCCAGAGCCCCCTCGATCCGCTTCGTGAGTTCATCCTTGTTAAGGAACCTCTCTGACGCCGCCGCAGCCGTCGCAAGATCGTACGCTCTCTCGGCGGGATATCGAATCAAGAATTTATTCAGATCACTTAGCCACTGAAGTTCCGAAGCCTCAGGCCGCAGACGCTTGATCTGTTCGATTGTGGTATCGGACTGAATATGAAAGCCAAGACGCTGCTGCATTCGAGCCATCAGAACCAGCGCTTCGAGATTATCGGCATCAAAATTGGTCAGACGCTTGACCAATTCTAGTGCATCCGCGTGACGCCCTTGCATGAGGCATGACAAAGCATATTGATAATAAGCATCGCCGAAATTTGGATTAGCCAAAATAATTTTCCGACAGATACTATCCGCCTGATCGTATAAAGCACACTCCCTCAAAATGATCGCGATGCCGATTTGATCAATGATGCTCTGAGATTCCACCTCTGAAATCTGATTTGAGAGCGAACCAAGTTCATCATGACGACCTTCCGCCTGCATTTGCTTCATTATGCTGAGAAGTCCTACCATTTCGATCCCCAACGATCTTTCAGCGCGTGATATTTGTATTCGCATCCTACAGCCCAACCAGATTGGTCGAACGGATGCCTACTCGTTTGACATGATTTTCAATAGAATGTCGTCTAGCATATAGACCACCAGATTTCACGGATTGCGGGAATGGCATATTTCAAATACGTCGGGCTTCATATATAAATTGCGAATCGCGGATTTCGCCTGATATAGAATTTTTACAATCCGCCGACCTATCTGATGCTTTTCAGTTGTAACAAGCATTTCACAAAAGTTCGAGTCATCTGCAAACTCCGCTCCAGTTAGTCGTCGGCGACGAAAATTTCAGCGAGGATCCTCGATTCAAAATGTCAGTAGGTGGCACTATCCTGCCAGGTGGCACGGCTGGATGACCGACGAAACGATATAGGCTATCCTCCGTATTCTGAAGCTAGGCTTCAAAGCACGCAAACGAAATCAGGAATACGCCTTCATGCTCGTTATGACCAATCATGGAACGATATTGGGATGGAACTCCGGGGAACTAATTCAAATCACCGACCCGAACGACAGCAGGGCCGTTAGGTTCGATGAAGTCGAAATCGAGGTTGACAAAATATTCTCTGGCGGCCCGCTGCATGGATTTCAAATAAAAACCGTAGGCCGTGGCGTCGGTTTTTTGAATGATGAGGGATACCTATCAGCAAGTGGCGATCGCGTGAACGTTGAGACAGGCCGTACAGCAATGGCTGGATGGGAAACGTTCTCTTTTGTGTCGGATGATAGTCTAAGCTCTTTCACCAAATCGACCTCAGACCCTGAAGCGGAAATGAACCGCTTTCGACGAAAGGTGTTGTCGCTCATCGAAGCAGGGCAACCTGTAAAAATATACCCCGGTTGCGGATATGCGCCGCGCGATGGTTTTCTGAACCTCGACATCGTCTGCATGCAGCCCAACTATATGTTGGAAAAGCCTGATAATTATTTTATATTTCCTTTTGTTTGCAAATGGGACATACCAGACAATTGTGTCGACTATATCTTCACCGAAGATTTCATGGAACATGTTTCGCAATTGATGCAGTGGCAATTCCTTACCGAAACTCGTCGGGTGCTGAAATCTGGGAGCTGGCAGCGGGTCAATACACCAGACATTATCTGGAGTATGAAGAATCGTAGCGATTTCAGTCGTGGATTTGATGGAGTTTACACGGGAGAGCTGGAATATGAGCACATTGCCATCCTATCACATCTTCAGCTGAAAGAGATTGCCCAGACAATTGGCTATAAGGAGATAATATTTACTACGCATAGCCACGGTGTTTCAGAATACAGCGAGGCAGATATCAGACCTGGGCCGGATCGCGACAAGATTGGCGGGAACATCTACGCCGATCTTAAGAAATAGCTAATGAAGAATTAATTCCTCTCGGCGCAAGTCCCGCTGAACGGTAAATAACCAAATAAAGCTGTTAATATTTCAGTTTATTGATGCGCGCCATAGGTGTCTCGCCGAAATCTTGCGGTGAGACACCCAGGTCGAGATGAAAGAAAGCGACATATAAACTCGGAATTATTCCGCAAATACCTAAGTCAATAATTTGTAAAAATGTCAGGATCAATAAATACTGGTGATTTTCTGATTTTACACTTCCTGCTTCAGCCGGCATCTTCATCTCGTTAGCAGCGGGTTGGGCGGTCGCCCAATAGAAATAGTGTACGTCGGTGCATAACTGCAGAGTTGAATTTTCACCCTGATACAAGATCGTAAAGACGATCAAACGAAGAATGGATAGGTCATTTTTTTTACGCATCCATGGTGGTTGTGATCCGGTTCATTTCCCGTTAGCACGCGCAGTGAATTCGAGTGCAATCTTGAGGGAGATGCTCCGCCATGAGGCATGCGGTCATACTATCTTCGTTTATACCGAATACCGAAGTCGCACGTGCTGTCGGCGAATATTATATCAATTTGATTCGCAAAAGATTCTCTGATTGTGCAATTTATGTTGGCATCAATACAGGATCGTCAGATGATTGGCGTGACATGCTCTCACGGTGTGGGCTCGACATTATCGCCTGTGAAGTGCCGAAGCACCTTTCCGTGTCATCCGATGTCGCAGGCTTTCAAGCTGTTCTCCGGACGCTACGCATTGCAAAATCGGCACACGATTATTATTGGTTTGGACACACCAAGGGTGCGACCCACCACCAATACTCGGACGCGGAGTTGCTCCGCGAAGTAATCGATCGAGATTTTTGGTCGCGCCGCGCCGAGATCGAAGATCGCTGCGACACAACGCGCTACGGAACGTTCGCCGCACTTCCCATGCCTGCATCGGGCCGTAACACCCAAGAGCTCGCCTATTTGCGAAGCATTTTCCCGGGCCGTTATTCGCCTGTGGGTGTGATTCCGACCTACACGTTTTTTGGAATGACGGGTGTTGTGCTGCGTAATTTTCTAGGCAGTGCCGATGAGCGCTTCTTTGATCAGAACCTCGTCGAGACTGGTGGCGTGTCGCGGTACTTTTTCGAGGGGACCTTCCCTTGGATCGCCGATTTGACGGGTTTCGAGCCTTACCTTCTTAGAAAGGAGTTTACCCGACCCGACGATCCCGCCCTGAATTGGCCATCACATCCAAACGACTTTGCCATGAATCGGCAGAGAGCTGCCCAGCTGATCAATGCTTGGCGCTCCGACCGCGAAGGCTTCGACTTCCCCGGATGGCCAGTGTGGGCTGGACAAAACATCGAATACCAAGATCGAATCCATGACACCGGGGAATTTTTCCGCGCTTATCCTAATTATTCTCCACCCGTGTTCAAGGCGAGTTCTTCGTCAGGGTTGCGCTAGATCCCGATTTTGCTAACGCCGAAGGAGACAAAATCTGATGACGACTGGTCGAAACATGGGACCTTATCCTGCGTCCTACATCACCATCAAAATCTTCACCATCTGCCCAATAACATTAGATGAAGGCGCTAAGGTCGATATACACAACTGCCTATCTGCGTTTCCGAGACACTAAGGACTCTAAACGTGAACAACAGTAGGGAAGCGGTGGTGCCGCAAGAGGGATTCGAACCCCCGACCCCCTCATTACGAATGAGGTGCTCTACCAGCTGAGCTATTGCGGCACGAGGCGGTGCGGACCTGAGGGCCGGCGCGGCGTCGTTGAGAGGGGTCATATCCGGCCGGTCCCGGATTGGCAAGACGCTCCGTCCCGCATGGCGCATTGCGCCGCGACGCGATGCAGGGGTGCCACGGTGGGGCGGCATCGTCGTCCGGGGGGAGCGGCGTTGCTTGACGGGGGCGGAGGCGACCTCGAAGGGTGGCGCATCGTGTCCGAAGGATCGTCATGTCGCTCATCGCCCGACTGCGTGCCTATGCCGCCGACGCCTTCGGGCTCGGGCAGCCCGCCGATGCCGCGGAAGGGGCCGACGAGCGCCTCGCGGCCATCGCCCTCCTCGTCCATGTCGCGCGCGCCGACGGCATCCTGGCCCCGGAGGAAACCGAGCGCCTCGCGCGTCTGGTCGAAGGGCGCTTCGCGCAGACGCGGGCCGAGGCACAAGCCCTGATCGCGCGGGCGGCCGCCTTCGACGCCCAGACCCGGGATATGGCGGCCCTGGTGGAGATGATCGGCCACGAGGCCGGTCGGGAACAGAAGGCGCGCCTCCTCGCCATGGCGTGGTCGGTGGCCGGGGCGGATGGCGACGTCCACGAGTTCGAGGAGGCCCTGGTCTGGCGTCTCGGCGGGCTCCTCGGGATCGACGAGGCCGGCATCGTCCTCGCCCGCGCCGGCGATCCCCTGGCGACCGTTCCGTAGCACCGGGTCCGCCCATGATCATCGGTCTGACGCTGATCCTCGCGGCGCAGCTTCTCGGCGAGGCCCTGGCCCGCGCCTCCGAAATCCCGGTGCCGGGGCCGGTGATCGGGATGGCGCTGCTCCTGGTGTTCCTCGTGGTGCGCGACCGCTACGCCTGTGCCGCCGCCCGTGTCCTGCCGCCGCCCCTCGTGAACGGGCAGCTCGAGGGGGCGGGGCGCGGCCTCCTCGCCAACCTCTCCCTCATGTTCGTGCCGGCGGGCGCCGGCATCGTCGGGCGCCTCGATGTGCTCGCGGCGCACGGGGCGGCTCTGGGCGTCATCGTGGTGGTCTCGACCGTGACGACGCTCGCCGCGACGGCCCTCACCTTCGTCGCCGTGTCGCGCTGGCTGCGCGCGGGCGAGGGGGCATGACCGGCGATTTCGCCGTCTGGGTCTACCTGTCCCGCACCCCGCTCCTGTGGCTCACCGTGACCCTGGTCGCCTACGCGGTCGCCGACCGGATCGCCACGGCGACGAACCGCCACCCGCTGGCGAACCCGGTGCTCGTGGCCATCGCGATCACGGCCGCGGTGCTGGAGGTGACGCGCACGCCCTACGCGACGTACTTCGAGGGCGCGCAGTTCGTGCATTTCCTCCTCGGGCCGGCCACCGTCGCCCTGGCGTTCCCGCTCTACGAGTACCGCGCCACGGTCCTGCGGGCGCTCGCGCCGATGCTGGCCGCCCTCGTCGTCGGCTCCGTGGTCGCCCTGTCGTCGGCCCTCACCCTCGGGCATCTGCTCGGGGTGCCGCGCGACGTCATCGTGTCCCTGGCGCCGAAATCCGTGACCACCGGCGTCGCCATGGGTATCGCCCAGACCCTCGGCGGCGACCCGACGCTCGCCGCCGTCATCGTCATGCTCACCGGCATGACGGGGGGCATCCTGGTCACGCCCCTCATGAACATCCTGCGCATCCGCGACATGCGGGCGCGGGGCTTCGCCGCCGGCCTCGCCGCCCACGGCGTCGGCACGGCCCGCGCCTTCCAGGTCGATGTGGTTGCGGGCGCCTTCGCGGGCATCGCGCTTGGGCTCAACGCCTTCCTCACGGCGATGCTCGCGCCCATCGCCGTGAGTTTCCTGCGGTAGGTTCGACTTACCCGGCCGCCACGGGCGTCGGTACGAAGCGTCCGTCGGGGCCGGGCTTCATGTCGATGCGCCGGTCGTGCAGGACGTGCAGGGTCGAGCGGTGGCCAATCGAGACGATGGTGGTTTCCGGCAGGCGCTCGCGCAGCATGCGGTACAGGGCGGCCTCGCTCGGCTCGTCGAGGGCGGCGGTGGACTCGTCGAGGAACAGCCACTGGGGTTTCGCCAGCACCGCGCGGGCGATGGCCAGGCGCTGCTGCTCGCCGCCCGAAAGGCGCTGGTCCCAGGCATCGACCTCGTCGAGGCGGTCGGCCAGCAGCGGCAGCTGCGCCGCCACCAGGGCCTCGCGGATCGCCTCGTCCGAGAACTGGTCGGTGGTGGCCGGATAGACCACTGCGCCCCGCAGGGTACCGAGCGGAATGTAGGGCCGCTGCGGCAGCACCAGGGCCGACTGACCCGGCGGCACCGCGATGCGCCCCTTGCCGAACGGCCAGATGCCGGCGATGGCCCGGAACAGGGTCGACTTGCCGGAGCCCGACGGGCCGGTGACCAGGGTGGCGCCGCCCCGCGTGAGGGTGAACCGATCGGCACTGACGATCTCGCGGCCGTCCGGCAGGGCGAGGGTGATGTTCTCGGCAGTGACGTCGCGGCCCGAGGCGTCGGACTGGGCCAGACCGTAGCCGGCGCCCGCCATGGCCTCGGCCTTGGTCATCGCCCGTTTGAACGACGACAGGCGGTTGGTGTTGGCCTTGTAGGCCGCGATGGTGGTGTAGGCGCTGATGAAGAACGACAGCGACGACTGCACGTTGCTGAAGGCGTTCACGGTCTGCTGCAGGGCGCCGAAGCTGAGCTTTTTCGCGAAGTACGAGGGTGCGGCAATGACGAGCGGCACCATGGTGCTCGCCTGGGAATAGCCGAACGAGAAGGCGATGAGCTTGATGCGCCGGAAGATGATCTGCACGTAGTTCGCGATGATCTCGTCGAACAGCGACCGGAGACGCACGGTCTCGGCGCGCTCGCCGCGCAGGAGCGCGATCTGCTCGCCGTAGATGCGGCTGCGGGCGAGCGAGAACCGAAAATCCGCCTCCACCCGCTCCTGGCGGAAATCGAGGCCGATGAGCGGGCGGCCGATGAGGTGGGCGAGCCAGGTGCCGACGACCGCGTAGGTGATCACGGCCCAGACGAGGAAGCCCGGCACCACCGTGTCGGTGAACGGCAGCACGAAATCCCGCGACAGGGTCCACAGGATGACCATGAACGAGACGAGCTGGGCCGCCTGCGACAGCAGCCGGATCGACAGGCTCGCCGTCTGCGAGATGAAGGCGTTGACGTCGGCCTGGATGCGCTGATCCGGGTTGTCGGCGTGCTCGTCCGTGAAGGGAATGCGGTAATGCGTGCCGTCCCCGAGCCAGCGCTGGTAGAAGCTCCGGGTCAGCCACGTGCGCCAGCGGATGTGCAGAGACTGGTCGACGAACAGGTCGAACATGCCGATGCAGACGTTGAGGATCGCGAGGGGCACGAAGACCCAAAGGATCTGGTACCAGAATACGTCGAGATTGTATTCCTGGATCGCGTTGTAGAGATCGCGGTACCAGAAGTTGAACCGCAAGGTCAGGGCGACATCGGCGAAGCTGACGAAGATCGACAGCGCGACGAGGCGCTGACCGATCTTGCCCTCCGTCCGGCCGAACCAGCGGAACAGGCCGATCTCGCGGGTCGGCTCGTCACGGTTCGCGAAGTAGGGATCGGCAATGAGGGTGATCGCCCGAATCGGCTTCAGGTGCGAGATGCCGAGCACGATGGCGGCGAACACCACGGCACCCGTGGCGGCGAAGGCCGGCGGCAGCAGGGCGGCGAGCGTCGGGGGCAGCGCGCCCAAGGCCGTCAGCAGCTTGGCCCCGGAGAACAGGAGATAGCCGACGCCGTAGACCGAGATGAAGATCTTCAGGTAGGCCGAGATCTTGCCGGAGGCGAGCAGGATGCCCGCCATGGCGAGCCCGCTCAGGGACACGTAGAGGGGCGGTGCGGCGTCGCCGGGAAATGCCAGCAGGACGAGGGCGAACAACGCCGTCACGGCGGCTTGCAGGCCGAGGCCCGTCCTCAATACGGCCACGTGCGTCTTCTCCCCGTGCTGATCGTCGAGGCACCGCTTCCGCGGCATGCCGGAACCCGGGAGTGACGGCGGGTCGTGGCGAGATCGTGGCCGGACGGGTGCCTGATCGGACGAAAATCCTGGCCCGTGTGTTCTATTGCCAATCCCAGTCGCCGTAGCCCGGCTCGCGGCAGCGATAGCCGATGGGGCATTCCGGGTTGTCGCGGGTCGGCACGAAGCGCAGGTCGGCGATCTCCGAGAGTTCGCAGAAGCTGCGGTCGCGCACGAAGCGCTGGAAGGTCTGGTTGCCGGTGTCGAGGAGGATCGCCCCCTGGCGCTTCACCAGCGCCATGGCGTCGGCGCAGGCCATGCGGGCGGTCGTCCCGGTGGTCTGGGCGCTCGCCGGCGTCGCCAGGACGACGCAAAGGGCGAGGGCGAAACATCTCGTCACGATGGCGGGGCGCCGTTCCGGTGATTTGCTGAGCCCAAGCATGGCAGTTTCCGCCGGGCGCGAAAAGGGCCGCGCCCCGCCTTGCCGTCCGGTTGCCGCAATCGGGCGCTCTATCCACCGCTGTTGCGCCAGAGCGCGCGCCGATCGTCGGACGGAACGGGTACAGAGGCAGCCATGTCGGGACTTTCGATCCTCAACCTCGAAGCCGTGCGCGCCGCGCCCGTGTCGCGCGAGCCCTACACGTTTTTCCTCGGCAACGACGTCCTCGACCGCGCGGCCATCGACGAAATCCGGCAGGACTTCCCGGCGATTGCCAAGCCGGGTTACCTCACCGTGGACGAGGTGGCGCTCAAGGGCCGGTTCAAGGCGCTCATCGACGAATTGGAGAGCGACGAGTTTTCCCGCATCATGGGCGAGAAGTTCGGCATCGACCTCGTCTCGTGCCCGCGCCTCACCACCATCATGAAGAAGAGCCAGCCGAAATACGGATCGATCCACACCGACGGGCCGTCGAAGGTGATGACGATGCTGATCTACATGAACGATGCCTGGGACGCGCCCGCCGCCGGGCGCCTGCGGGTGCTCTACGACGGCCGGAACTACGAACCCTTCGCCGTCGAGGTGCCGCCCACCATGGGCACGATGTTCGCCTTCCTGCGGTCCGACAATTCCTGGCACGGCCACGAGCCGTTCGAGGGCGAACGCCGGGTGGTACAGGTCGCCTGGGTCAAGGACGCGGCCGAACTTGAGCGCAAGAAGAAGCGCAACCGGACGGCGCAGTTCCTGAAGGGCATCTTCGGGCGCTGAAACCCGGGCGGCCGGACACCGGTCGCATCGGACATCGTCTTCCTGGCTCGGACCGCTTCAGGGCGATCCGGGCCATTTTCTTGGGTAGGGGGATCGGCGATACGACAGCCGACGTCGCCCCGCGATCACCATGCTCCCGGCGTGGACGCGGAGTGGCGACGCCCGAGACTGCCAAGGGTGTGTCCCACGCTCTCGGCCACGAAAAAGGGGCCGCCTCTCGGCGACCCCCTCTATCAAGTTCGGCTCAAGAGGCTCGGACTTTTAGAAGTCCATGCCGCCCATGCCGCCGCCCATGCCGCCGCCGCCCGGCATACCGCCGCCGGCGCTGTCCTTCTTCGGAGCATCGGCGATCATGGCTTCCGTGGTCACCAGCAGGCCGGCGATGGAGGAGGCATCCTGCAGGGCGGTCCGCACGACCTTGGCCGGGTCGACGATGCCGGCCTGGATCATGTCCACGTACTCTTCGGTCTGGGCGTTGAAGCCGTAGGTGATCGAAGAGGTGTTGTCGGTGATCTTGCCGACGACGATGGAGCCTTCGACGCCGGAGTTGGCGGCGATCTGACGGATCGGCGCCTCGAGGGCCTTCAGCACGATCTTGATGCCGGCCTGGACGTCCGGGTTGTCGCTCTTGAGGGCGCGGACGGCCTCGCGGGCGCGGAGGAGGGCGGTGCCGCCGCCGGGGACGATGCCCTCTTCCACCGCAGCGCGGGTGGCGTTGAGCGCGTCGTCGACGCGGTCCTTCTTCTCCTTGACCTCGACCTCGGTCGCGCCGCCGACGCGGATGACCGCGACGCCGCCGGCGAGCTTGGCCAGACGCTCCTGGAGCTTCTCACGGTCGTAGTCCGAGGTGGTCTCCTCGATCTGCGCCTTGATCTGGGCGACGCGGGCCTCGATGTCCGACTTCTCGCCGAGACCGTCGATGATCGTGGTGGTCTCCTTCTCGATGCGGATGCGCTTGGCGCGGCCGAGCATCGGCAGGGTGACGTTCTCGAGCTTGATGCCGAGGTCCTCGGCGATCATCTGACCCTGGGTCAGGATCGCGATGTCCTCGAGCATGGCCTTGCGGCGATCGCCGAAGCCCGGAGCCTTGACGGCCGCGACCTTGAGGCCGCCGCGCAGCTTGTTCACCACGAGGGTGGCGAGCGCCTCGCCCTCGATGTCCTCGGCGATGATGACGAGGGGCTTGCCCGTCTGCACCACGGCCTCGAGCACCGGCAGCATCGCCTGGAGCGACGAGAGCTTCTTCTCGTGGATGAGGATGTAGGGGTCCTCGAGCTCGGCGACCATCTTCTCCGCGTTGGTGATGAAGTACGGGGAGAGGTAGCCGCGGTCGAACTGCATGCCCTCGACGACGTCGAGTTCGGTCTCGGCGGTCTTGGCCTCCTCGACGGTGATGACACCCTCGTTGCCGACCTTCTGCATGGCATGGGCGATCATCTCGCCGATTTCCTTGTCGCCGTTGGCCGAGATGGTGCCGACCTGGGCGACTTCCTCGGACGAGGCGACCTTCTTGGCGCGGCTCGTGATGTCCTCGACGGCGGCCTTCGTCGCGAGGTCGATGCCGCGCTTGAGGTCCATCGGGTTCATGCCGGCGGCGACGTACTTGGCGCCTTCCCGGACGATGGCCTGGGCTAGCACGGTGGCGGTGGTGGTGCCGTCGCCCGCGATGTCGTTGGTCTTCGAGGCCACTTCGCGCACCATCTGGGCGCCCATGTTCTCGAACTTGTCGGAAAGCTCGATCTCCTTGGCGACGGTGACGCCGTCCTTGGTGATGCGCGGCGCACCGAAGCTCTTCTCGATGACGACGTTACGACCCTTGGGGCCGAGGGTCACCTTCACTGCGTCGGCCAGGATATCGACGCCGCGCAGCATCTTCTCGCGGGCGTCGGAGCCGAAACGGACTTCTTTCGCTGCCATGTTCAAATCCTCATGCGGTGGGAAGCCCCGAGGCGCTCAGAGTTGAAGCGCGCTCAAAGGGCTCGGGTAGGGGGACGAAGGAAGAGGGCAGATCGCCGTTCAGGCGACGACGCCCATGATGTCGGATTCCTTCATGATCAGGAGATCCTGACCGTCGATCTTGACCTCGGTGCCGGACCACTTGCCGAACAGCACGCGATCGCCGGCCTTGACGTCGAGGGGATTGATGCGGCCGGCCTCGTCGCGGGCGCCGGGGCCGACGGCGACGATCTCGCCCTCTTGCGGCTTCTCCTTGGCGGTGTCGGGGATGATGATGCCCCCCTTGGTCTTCTCTTCGCCTTCGATACGGCGAACGACGACACGGTCGTGCAGCGGACGGAACTTCATGAGCTGCCCTCTTGCTCTAAATTCATGGATGGCGTTGATGCGGCGCGGCAGCGCGCTCAACCCAGGCCGTTAGCACTCTCGATCGGTGAGTGCCAACGATGCCGCGGAGGTAGGCGCATGCCTTGCGTGAGTCAAGACTGTCGCAGGTCGGCGCGACGGTTGCGCGACGGCAATTCTCTCCCGATCCGCTCCGCCACGGACCAATCATCCCCGATGATCAGCCTTCATGGACCACAGGGTGCGGTCGGGTCCCCCGCCACCGACGGCGCCGGACCGATGCCTGCCGCCACGGTGTGGATCGACCTCGACGACCCGAGTGCCGAGGAGGCGCAGCGCATCGAGGACGCGACGGGCATCCGCGTCCCATCGCGAAAAGCCCTCAGCGAGGTGGAGAATTCGAGCCGGCTGCGGCGTCTCAAGAACGGCTTCTCGCTGTCGACGCCGATGATCACCTTCGACAAGGTCGATTCGTTGTTGAAGCCCCTGGGGTTCGTCCTGACCAAGGACCACCTCGTAACCGTGCGGTTCCACGATCTGCGCGCGTTCGCGGAGGTGAAGAAGCGCATCGCCGAGGGCGACGGCCCGTCCACCACGAGCACGGAGATCTTCCTCCTGCTCATGGAGGAGTTGGTCGACAGCCTCGCCGATTCCCTGGAGGACATGGGCGCCGATCTCGATGCCCTCTCGACCCGAATCTTCGACTTCGACGTGCGGGGCGGCGCGCCCGCCAGCGACGACAAGCTCAAGACCCAGACGCCGCGACGGCGCGATCTGGCGCTCCGCCGGATCCTGCGCGGCATCGGCCGGCGCGGCAAGGCGCTCGGCAAGATCCGGTCCAGCCTGCTCGGTCTCGAACGCATCGTCCCCTTCGTCGCCAACGAGTGCGAGCACCTGCTCGGCGCCGAGCAGGTGCCGCGCTTCGAGGCCGTGCGACGGGACATCGCCTCCCTCGACGAGTTCGAGATCCGTCAATCGGAGAACGTCCAGTTCCTCCTCGACGCCACCCTCGGCCTCATCAACATGGAGCAGAACAACACCTTCCGGGTGCTGACCGTGGTCTCGGTCGTGGGCATTCCGCCGACCCTCGTGACCTCACTCTACGGCATGAATTTCAAGCACATGCCCGAACTCGATTGGGCCTACGGCTATCCCTACGGCCTCGCCCTCGTGGTTCTCAGCGCCCTCGTGCCGATCGTGTTCTTCCGCATGCGGGGGTGGTTCTGAGGATCGTCACGCCGGGCGGTTGACGGATTCTTTGCGCACCTCCGCTTAGGGTCCAGCCAAAGGCGCGAGCGCCCCGCTCGGCGCAAGGCTGCCCGTTCCCGCCATGGCCGTGATCTGCGCCTTCGTCCTCAACGCCGGGCTGAACTTCGTGCTCGGCCTGCTCATCGCGAAGCTGCTGGGCCCGGCGGATTTCGGTCTGTTCGCGCTGGCCACCGCCGGCGCCATCGTGGCCAACACGGTGCTGTTCGAGTGGCTGCGCCTGTCGGCGACGCGGTTCTACTCGGCCCGCGTCCGCGATCAGGAGCCGTGGATCCGCCAGGGTCTCGACCGGGCCTACGCCGTACTCGGCGCCGGGCTCCTCGCCGCCGCCCTGGTCTGCGCCGGATTCGGCATGGAGGCGGGGCCCGAGAGCCGCGCGGCCATCACGGCGGGCGCGGGCGTGGCCGCCTTCGGGATCGGAGTGTTCGACTACCACGCGGCGCTCGCCCGCGCCCGCTTCGACGGTGGCCTCTATTTCCGGCTGGTGGCGATCAAGAACGCCTTGGCCTTCGTGCTCATGGCCGGCACGGCGTGGCTCCTGCCCCAGCCGGCCTGGGTGCTCGCCGCGGCGGGCCTGAGCCAGTTCCTCGCCGCCGCGATCCTATGGCGGCCCATGCGCGATCCCGTGAGCCCGCGCCTGCGCGTGCGCCTCGCCGAGACCTGGCGGCTGTTCCTCGCCTACGGCCTCCCCTTGATCGCCGCCAACGCCATCTACCAGCTGCTGCCGTTCCTCAATCGCGGCACCATCGCGGCCCAGGCCGGGCTGGCCGAGGCCGGCTACTTCGCCCTCGCGGCCGACGTCACCACGCGCAGCATCGGCACGCTGGGCACCGCCCTCGACCTCCTGCTGTTCCAGCTCGCAGTGCGCGTCGAGGAGGAGGAGGGCCGCGCGGCCGCCGAGGCCCAGGTCGGGCGCAACGTCGGCGTGGTGGTCGCCCTGCTGCTGCCCTGCGCCGTCGGGTTCTGGGCGATCCTTCCCGCCCTCCAGGCCCTGGTGGTGCCGGAGGCCTATCGCGGCCCATTCGCGAGCTATGCCGGGCTGATGATCCCGGGCTTCTTCTGCCTCGCCATGATGAACTTCGCCCTCAATCCGATCTTCCAGATCCGCCGCAGGACCCTGCCGGTGATCGCCGCCGCCCTGGTGGGCCTCGCCGTCGACGCCCTCGGCCTGTGGCTGCTGCCGCCGCTCATGGGACCGGAAGGCATCGCGGCGGCGCAGACGGCGGGTCTCGCCGCCGCCACCGGGTTCCTGGCGCTCCGGGCGCTCACGGGGCCGCAGCGCCTGCGCCTGCCGTGGCGCGATCTCCTGATGGCCGGTATCGCCTGTGCGGCCATGGCCCTGTGCCTCTTACCCCTGCGCCATCTCGAGCCCGTGCGGGCCCTCGCGGTCAGCCTGCCCGTCGGCTTCCTCGTCGTCGGAGGGTTCACCTGGGTCCTGGACATCGCCGGCCTGCGCACCCTCATCGCAGCCCGCCTGGCGGCGCGGCGCGCAGGACCGTCGAAGGCGGGAACCGGACGCACCGGACCGGATGCAATCGCGAACGATTCTCATTAGGATCGGACCACAAAACACGAAGACGGACCGGGCACGCCGCCCGGCCAGGGCGGGAAACGATGCGGTCATACGAGCCTCACGACGCGGATGCGGCGGCGGACATCGTCCGCGCGGCCGCCGACCGGGCGGAGCGCCTGCGCCTCGTCGGCGGCGGCACCAAGGCGGGGATCGGCCGCCCGGCCGGGAATCCCGCATCCGAGGACGAGGCGACGCTGTCCACCGCCGGATTGTCGGGCATCACCCTCTACGAACCGGCCGAGATGGTGGTCTCGGCGCTCGCCGGCACACCGCTCGCCGAGGTGCAGGCCCTGCTCGCCGGGCGCGGCCAGATGCTGCCCTTCGAGCCCATGGACCATCGCGGCCTGATGGGGACGCACGGCACGCCGACCTTCGGCGCGGTGGCATCCACGAACAATTCCGGCCCCCGCCGCATCAATGCCGGGGCGGCCCGCGACAGCCTCATCGGCGTGCGCTTCGTCAACGGACGCGGCGAGATCATCAAGTCCGGCGGTCGGGTGATGAAGAACGTCACCGGCCTCGATCTCGTGAAGCTCATGGCCGGCGCCTGGGGCACCCTCGGGCTGCTCACGGAGGTCACCTTCAAGGTGCTGCCGGTGCAGGAGCGAGTGTCGACCCTGGTGTTCTCAGGCCTCGACGATGACCGGGCCGTCGCCGCCCTCTCGGCCGCCCTCGGCTCGCCGTTCGAGCTCACGGGCGCCGCCCACCTGCCGGCCGGGATCGGCGGCCCCGAAGCCCGCACCGCCATGCGGGTCGAGGGGTTTTCGGATTCGGTCGCCTATCGGCTCGGTGAACTGACGAAGCTGCTCAAGCGCTTCGGTGCGCCCGAGATCGTCGAGGGCGACACCGGCACCGCCCTGTGGACCGGTATCCGCGACGCCGCCCCCCTGGCCGAGCCGGCGGATGCCGCCATCTGGCGTCTCTCCACCGCCCCGACCTGCGGCCCCGCCCTGGCAGCCGCCATCGCGGCGGAGCGCGACGCGCGGTGGTTCTACGATTGGGGCGGCGGCCTGATCTGGCTCGCGACCGCGGCCGAGGGCGATGCCGGGGCCGCGACCGTGCGGGCGGCGGTGAAGGCGCAGGGCGGCCACGCCACCCTGGTGCGCGCGCCCGACGCCGTGCGCGCCGCCGTGCCGGTGTTCGAGCCCCTGTCCGAGCCGCTGATGCGGATCACGGCGGGTCTCAAGGCGGCGCACGACCCACTGGGCGTGTTCAATCCGGGCCGGATGTACGCGGAGATCTGACGTCGCCGCGACATTCTTACCCGCAGGCATCGGCCTTGGGTTCCGGCTATCAAAAACCGGCCTGCCAGTGTTTGGAGCGATTCCAAAGGCTCGGCAGACCCTCCGTTCCGCTCTAAGGTACGGGCGAAGACGACGGGGCCGCCATGCCGATGGTGTGAAGCGGCACCGCGATGGGTGGATTCAGGAACACGCCGTGCAGACCAGTTTCAGCCTGACGCAGCTCGCCGATCCCGCCATGGCGGCCTCGGAAAAGATTTTGCGGACCTGCGTCCATTGCGGTTTCTGCACCGCCACCTGCCCGACCTACCTGCTGCTGGGCGACGAACTCGACAGCCCGCGTGGCCGCATCTACCTCATCAAGGACATGCTGGAGGGCAACAAGCCCGCCGTGCCGGAGGTGGTCAAGCACATCGACCGCTGCCTGTCGTGCCTGTCCTGCATGACGACATGCCCCTCGGGCGTGCACTACATGCACCTCGTCGATCACGCCCGCGCGCATATCGAGGAAACCTATACGCGGCCCTTCGGGGACCGGGCGCTCCGGGCGGTGCTGGCCTTCGTGCTGCCCTATCCCAACCGTTTCCGACTGGCTTTGCTCGGCGCCAAGCTCGGGAGCCCGTTCCGCCCCCTGGTGGCGCGGGTGCCCGGCCTCGGCAACCGGCTCGCCGCCATGCTGGATCTCGCCCCGGCCGAATTGCCGAACCGCAACCGCACCGACCGGCCCGGCACCTTTCCGGCCGAGACCCGTGCGCTGGAGGCCAGCGCCGCCCTTCAGGGCACCACGGCCCCGGCCCGCACGGCCCCGGCCCGCACGGGCCGCGTCGCGCTGCTGCGCGGCTGCGCCCAGAGCGTCCTGCGGCCCGACTTCAACGAGGCGGCGATTCGGCTGCTGACCCGCCACGGCGTCGAGGTGGTGCAGGCCAGGGGGGAGGGCTGCTGCGGCGCGCTCACCCACCATATGGGCAAAGCCGAATCCTCCCATGCCCAGGCCAAGCGCACCATCGACGCCTGGATCGCCGAAATGGACGGCGAAGGCCTCGACGCCATCGTGGTCACGGCGTCGGGCTGCGGCACCACCATCAAGGATTACGGCTTCATGTTCCGCGACGACCCGGCCTACGCCGAGAAGGCCGCGCGGGTTTCGGGGATCGCCAAGGACGTGACCGAGTACATGGCCGGTCTCGGCCTGATGCCGACGCTCATCGAGAGCGACCTCGTGGTCGCCTACCACTCCGCCTGCTCGATGCAGCACGGCCAGGGCATCCGCACGGAGCCGAAGAACCTCCTGAAGCGTGCGGGCTTCGCCGTGAAGGACGTACCCGAGGGGCATATCTGCTGCGGCTCGGCCGGCACCTACAACATCCTCCAGCCCGAGATCGCCGGCCGCCTCCGGGACCGCAAGGTCGCCAACATCGAGCGGATGCGCCCCGACGTCATCGCCACGGGCAACATCGGCTGTGCGACGCAGATCGGGAAGGGTACCGCGATTCCCATCGTGCACACGGTGGAATTGCTCGACTGGGCGACGGGGGGGCCGAAGCCGGCGGCAATTGAGCGATAGTAGATCGATTATTCAATATTGTAAGAATGAGAACCAGAGAATGATCTCTAGTGAATCTTCATCAATCAGGGAATACATAACAAACGGAGTTTCTTCTGATATTGTATCACACAAAATCATGGAGCGTATACCACATATATTTTCCGAAAATTGGGCGATCTACATAAAGTGGCGAAGCCGATTGTCAGAACTGCTCAAAGTTGACCCTTGTGCAATTTCATTAATTGGCAGCGCATGCGTTGGATATAGCCTTAGCCCAAATAAAATGTTCGCCAGCTTTCATGACGATTCCGATATCGACGTAGCAATAATATCTTCTTATTACTTTGATATTGGCTGGCGAGCGCTTAGGTTTGTCCGGGCTGCAGATACTCGCAACAAGAAAGAGCTAAACGCAATAAATGAGCACAAAAGGAATTATATTTACTCTGGATGTATTGCTGTCGATCGGATCTCACGATTCTTGCCGTACAACCGAGAGTTTACGATTGCATCCTCCGAAATGATGGCAATACCTCCCACCGAGGGCAGAGATGTTAAATTTAGAATTTATCGTGATTACGACTCGCTAAGAATCTACCAAATGAAAAGCATAGACGCTCTACGCTCAGCTATTTCGGAGGCGTAAAATAATGAACTTTCTTAATACAACAATGCACAATGTATCGTGGTTTCACAAGCGATACCAGAACGATGAGCTCACACTGAAGGCCCCATTTCAGCGAAACCCTGTTTGGACAACAAAACAGAAGTCATACTTAATTGATACAATTCTACGGGGATACCCGATTCCTGAGCTATATATTCAGGAATTTGCCGACGGAGACGGAAATGAACAATATATCGTAGTGGACGGTCAGCAGCGAGTTCGCGCCTGTATGGAGTTTATCGCAGGAGGGTATGAAATCGTAGAAGAGAAAGACAATGAGGAATGGGCAGGCCTAAATTTCGATGATTTGACAGAAGCTCAACGCAAAAAAATATTCAACTACAATTTTGTTGTGAGAGTCCTTCCAGAGATGGAAGATGACAAGATCAGGGCAATATTTAAAAGACTTAATAGATATGTTATTGCACTTAACACGCAAGAACTTCGCCATGCGACCTATTGGGGAGAGTTTATATCCTGCGTGGAAAAGATTTCTGATAATGAGAATTGGTCGTTATTAGGTGTTTTTACACCTAACGACGTAAGAAGAATGAATGATATAGAATACGTGAGCGAACTAGCAGTCGGACATATCCACGGAGTTCAGAACAAAAAGATTTCGCTGGATAAATGGTATGAGGCGTATGAAGAAACTTTCCCCGACAAGCGTAGTTTAGAGAAAACATTCCCCCTCATACTTGATACTATAGTTGATTTATTTCCAGAGATTTCGTATACACGCTGGAGAAAGAAATCGGATTTCTACAGTCTTTTCTTAGCACTTGCGGAAAATAAAAAAATATTACCTTTAACGGAGGGAGAGAAAGAGAAATTAGCTGAAGCATTAGAAAACTTTAGCGATGAAGTAACTAAATATTTGAGAGACAACGACTACAAACCTACTCACGATGTCAAGCAATACGCGGTGGCAGTCGAAAGGGCTGCATCTGATTTGGCTAACAGGCGTACAAGACGAGATATTATATTGAAGATAATAGAATCAACTCTTGGCTAACAAATTTAGAAGTATATACACCCGGATCGCCGAGGACAGGTTCTGCCCGTCCCGGCCCGCATCGATCTCACCGATCAGGGCCTGGATCGAGCGATCGCGCGCTTCTGCGATCTCCCGTAGGGCGTCCCAGAACGGGTCCTCCAGGGACACGCTGGTGCGGTGCCCGGCGATCATCACCGAGCGCTTGGTGATGCCGCCGGTCACGGGTTGCGCCCCTTCACTCCGAGGCCGGCCCCATGAGCTTGTGGCCCTCGTGGCGCGAGACCTCGATGGCCTTCTTGGCGTCCGCCAGGGTCCTGGCCTTCTTCGGGCGGCCGAAGGCGATGCGGTTGTCCGCCGCCTTCGCCTCCTTCTCGGACCGCGCCTTCGCCTTGCGGGCGTCGCGCAGGTTGATGATCTCCGCCATGCGCGTCCCCGTCAGTCGGCGCTGGGTGCCAGCATGTTCTCCGGGCGCACCACGCGCTCGAACCCCTCTTCCGTGACGTAGCCGAGCCGCAGGGCCTCCTCCTTAAGGGTGGTGCCGTTCTTGTGCGCGGTCTTCGCGATCTCGGCGGCCTTGTCGTAGCCGATGGAGGGGGCGAGCGCCGTCACCAGCATGAGCGACCGGCTCATGAGGTCGGCGATGCGGTCTTCGTTGGCCTTGATGCCCACCACGCAATTGTCGGCGAAGCTCACGGCCGCGTCGGCGAGGAGCCGCACCGACTGCAACACCGCGTTGGCGATGACGGGCTTGAACACGTTCAACTCGAAATGGCCCTGGCTGCCGGCGAAGCTCACGGTGGTGCCGTTGCCGATCACCTGGGCGCAGACCATGGTCAGCGCCTCGCACTGGGTCGGATTGACCTTGCCGGGCATGATCGAGGAGCCGGGCTCGTTCTCGGGCAGCGACAGCTCACCGAGGCCGGAGCGCGGTCCGGACGCCAGCAGGCGGATGTCCTGCGCGATCTTGAACAGGCCGGCGGCGAGCGCCGACAGCGCCCCTTGGGTGAACACCAGGGCGTCGTGGGTGGCCAACGCCTCGAACTTGTTCTCGGCCGAGGTGAACGGCAGGCCCGTCAGCTCGGCGACCTTGGCGGCGAACTTCTCCGCGAAATCCGGGTGCGCGTTGAGGCCGGTGCCGACCGCGGTGCCGCCCTGGGCCAGGGCCAGCACGCCCGGTACGGTCGCCTGGACGCGGGCGCTGCCCAAAGCCACCTGCGCGACGTACCCCGAAAATTCCTGACCGAGGGACACCGGCGTCGCGTCCTGCAGGTGGGTGCGGCCGATCTTGACGATGTCGGCGAAGGCCGTCGCCTTGGCGTCGAGGGCGTCGTGCAGGTGCTTCAGGGCCGGCATCAGCCGGTCGTTGATCTCGCGCGACACCGCGATGTGCATGGCGGTGGGGAACACGTCGTTGGACGACTGGCCCCGGTTGCAATGGTCGTTGGGGTGCACCGGCGACTTGCCGCCGCGCTTAGCCCCCAGCAACTCGTTGGCGAGGCTGGCGATCACCTCGTTGGCATTCATGTTGGACTGGGTGCCGGACCCCGTCTGCCACACCACCAGGGGGAATTCCTGGTCGTGCTCGCCCGCGACGACCTCGGCGGCCGACGCCGCGATGGCCTGGGCGACCTTCGGGTCGAGGCCGCCGAGATCCTGGTTCACCAGGGCGGCGGCCTGCTTGACGAGGCCGAGCGCGTGGACGAGGGGCGCCGGCATCCGCTCGGTGCCGATCTTGAAGTTCTGGATCGAGCGCTGGGTCTGAGCCCCCCAGTAGCGATGCGCCGGAACCTCGATGGGTCCGAACGTGTCGGATTCCGTGCGGGTGGCGGGGGTTTCTTCGCTGTGCGTCTCGGTCGGCGACATCGTGGCCTCTTCGTGTGGCTGCGGCGCACCCTACTTAGACCGGGCGGGTCGAAACCGCGATGGTGCCGCGTGACGGTGCCGTGGATGTCTCAACGCTTTTCGAGCGACCGGCCCCGGACCGAGGATCGATGACACGCCGATGATGGATGCCGCCGCCCCGTGCCCGCCCGACGCCCCCGCGCGCTTCCGCCCGACCGTGCCGCGCCCCCTGCGCCGGCCCATGGGCCTCCTCGCCTTCCTGAAGGCGGCGCGGGCCAACCCGATCACCACCTGGCTCGACGACCATTTCGAGAAGCCCGTCATGGCCGGCGAGGGCGCCATGGGCCGCGTCACCGTGGTGAGCGACCCCGCGTTGATCCGCTATCTCTACGTCGAGAACGCCGCCAACTACCGCAAGGACGACCTGCAGCGCCGGGTGCTGGCGCCGGGCCTCGGCAACGGCCTGCTGACGGCGGAGGACGAGGAGTGGAAGCTTCAGCGCCGCACCCTGGCGCCGATCTTCTCCGCCCGCCACGTGCTCGGCTTCGCCGAACCCATGAACGCGGCCGGCGCTCGCATCGCCCGGCGGCTCGCGCGCCGGGACGGGACCACCATCGACGCCGCCCTGGAGATGACCCGCGTCACCCTCGACGTGCTGGAGCGGACGATCTTCACCCAAGGCCTCGCGAGCGACCCGGATGCGTTGGGCCGGGCGATCACGCGGTTTCTCGAAGCCGTCGGGCCCATCGATCCCCTCGACGTGTTCGGGATCCCGAGCTTCGTGCCGCGCATCGGGCGCCTGCGGGCACGCCCCGCCGTGCGGTTCTTCGCCGAGGTGGTGGACGCGCTCATCGACAAGCGCCGCGCCCTCATCGCGGCCGATCGTGCGCCGGCGGACCTCCTGACCCTGCTGCTGAAGGCGCAGGACCCGGAGACCGGTAAGGGCCTGACGGACCTCGAAGTGAAGGCTAACATCGTCACGTTCATCGCGGCCGGCCACGAAACCACCGCCAATGCCCTGACCTGGGCGCTCTACTGCCTGTCACAGGACGACGGTGCGCGGGCGCGAATCGAGGCCGAGGTCGATGCCGTGCCGGCGGGCGAAGGATTCGATGCCGAGGCGCTACCCTTCACCAAGGCGGTCATGGAGGAGACCATGCGGCTGTTCCCGCCGGTGCCGTTCCTCAGCCGCCAGGCCATCGCGGAGGATCGTATCGGCCGGGTGAAGATTCCCCGGGGCTCCCTCGTGATGGTGGCACCCTACGTGCTTCACCGTCACCGCACCTTGTGGGACGATCCCGCCGCGTTCGTGCCGGATCGGTTCCTCGGCGAGGCCCGCAAGGACATCCCGCGCTTCGCCTACCTGCCGTTCGGGGCCGGGCCGCGCGTGTGCATCGGCCAGAGCTTCTCCGTGCAGGAAGCGGTGATCGTCCTCGCTCACATCATCCGGGCCGTGCGCCTGCGGATGGCGGCGGATCACCCGCCGGTCACGCCCCTGCATCGGGTCACCCTGCGGCCGGAGCATGGCCTTCGCATGGGCGTGGAACGGCGAGCCTGAATGCAGCACCGACGGAAAACACCGGCCTCCGAAAGGCCGGCATTCCGGTGGTTCAGCTCTTCTTGCGGAACGCGTCGAGGCTGACGACCTCGGCGCTGGCCTCGGTGCCCTCACCCTCGGCCTTCTTCGAAGCGGACGCCTTGCCGACGGACAGCTTGGCGGCGGGCTTGTCGGCTTCGTCCGCGTCCTTGTCGCTCTGCGCCGGCGCGGTGGCGGGACCGATCTTCGGCACGCTGGAGCCGATGGCCGCCAGACCCGTGCCCTTGGGCTTCAGCTCGCTCGGCTCGGAAGCGGCGCCGCGCGGGGCGGTCTTGCCGGTGGCGAGCGGTGTGACGTCGTCGTCGACGGCCTCGACGGCCTCCTCCATGCCCTCGGTCAGGTCGAACTTCAGGCCGAACTGGACGGAGGGGTCGAAGAAGCCCGAGAGCGCGTCGAACGGCACCAGTAGACGCTCGGGCACGCCCGAGAACGACAGCCCGACCTCGAAGGTGTGCTCGTTGACGCCCAGATCCCAGAACTGGTGCTGGAGCACGATGGTCATGTCCTGCGGGTACTTCTCGCGCAGGCGCTGCGACATCCGCACGCCGGGCGCTTCCGTCCGGAAGGACACGTAGAAATGATGCTCGCCCGCGAGCCCGTCCCGGGCCGCGTCGGTGAGCACCTTGCGCACGACGCCGCGCAGGGCGTCCTGCACCAGAAGATCGTAACGGATCAGATCGTCTGCCATCTGCGGTCGCTTATACCCGGTGCCTGGCCGCCGTCGCGCGCCCAAAAGCGCACCGGGGTCGGATGAAAATCGAGCGGAGCGCCGTTGCCGGGTCACTCCGATAATGCCTGTACGGCCTCGACCTTCCGCTGGAACCCGGAGCCTGTCCAGACCGCATGCGATGCGTCCAAAGGCCCATGGTTCTGATGGAAGGTGGCGGGTACCGTCGCGCGGTCGGAACGCCCCTCCGACACGGGGACCACGGCGCGCCATCGCTGACGCGTCGTCTGTCCCCTGAACATAGAGAGAGTCAGGCCGCTTTTGAAGCCCGATCCGCGCGTCCTCGCCGAACCCGACGACCCGGCCGCCATCGGGCGGTGGCTGGCGATCGGGCGGGCCGGGCTCGCGATCGCCGCCATGGTGCTGTGGGTCGCCTTCCTCCTCGGCGCCGCGAGCGTGATCGCCCTGGTGATCGTCCGGGTCGGCGCCGATTGGATCGACGGGCTCGATCCGTTCTCGGCCGCCGGACGCAGTCCCCTGCGCCCGCGCCAGTTCGCCGTCCGGGCCCTCGCCCTCGATGCGGTCCGCCAGGGCATCCTCGCCCTCCTCGTCCTCGCCGCCGCCCGCTGGGCAGCCGGCCCCGACTGGCGCCGGATCCTGGCCCTGTCGGCCCCGCGCGATGCGCGCCTGCCGCGGCGGACCTTCGGGTGGCTCCTCGTCGCCTGGCCCATCGTCCATATCACCTGGGTCACGGGCACCGGGGCGATGTTCGGCGCGCCGGTGGCCCGCCACGCCACCCTGTCGCCGTCCCTGCTCGCCGTAGGCATCGTCCTGTGGCTCGCCACCGTGGTGGTGTTGGCACCCGTGGCGGAGGAACTGCTGATGCGGGGCTTCGTCTTCGCCCGCGGTCTGACCCGCGCCGGTCCGGTCCTCACCATCCTCACCACCGCCGGGCTGTTCGCGGGTGCGCACATCAACGGCTTCGGCCTCGCCCGGCCGATCTCGCTCCTGCCGCTGGCGCTGATACTGGGCTGGCTGCGCTGGCGTGGCGGCCGGCTGTGGCCGTGCATCCTCCTCCACGCCTGGAGCAACCTCGCCATGATCGCCTGGGTGCTCTGGCCCGAGGGATGAGGATCGTTAGGGACAATCCGCGCGGACGGCGCGGATGATCTCGCCTCGACGACCGGGACCCGTTATTCGAGAACCACAGTCGGAGCCGCGATGCACGCCTATCACCAGCTTCTCCAGCGCATCCTCGACGAGGGCGTCCGCAAGGACGACCGCACGGGCACCGGAACCCTTTCGGTGTTCGGCCACCAGATGCGGTTCGGTCTCGCGGACGGCTTCCCCCTGGTGACGACGAAGCAGCTGCACCTGCGCTCCATCATCCACGAATTGCTGTGGTTCCTCACGGGCGACACCAACGTGCGGGCGCTTCAGGCCAATGGCGTCACCATCTGGGACGAGTGGGCCGATGCGCAGGGCGATCTCGGTCCCGTCTACGGCCGGCAATGGCGGTCCTGGGCCAAACCCGACGGGGGCAGCGTCGACCAGATCGCCTGGGTGCTCGACGAAATCCGCCGCAACCCGGATTCGCGCCGCCTCGTCGTCTCGGCCTGGAACCCGGCGGACCTCGACCAGATGGCGCTGGCGCCCTGCCACTGCCTGTTCCAGTTCTACGTCGCCGAGGGGCGGCTCTCGTGCCAGCTCTATCAGCGCTCGGCCGACGTGTTCCTCGGTGTCCCGTTCAACATCGCCAGCTACGCCCTGCTGACCGCGATGATCGCCCGGGTCACGGGACTGGAGCCCGGCGATTTCATCCATACGCTGGGCGACGCCCACCTCTACGTGAACCACCTCGATCAGGCCCGCCTGCAGCTCACCCGCGAGGAACGCCCACTGCCGCGCCTTGAGCTGAACCCAGCGGTGACCAGCCTGTTCGATTTCCGTTTCGAGGACATCGCCATCGAAGGCTATGCGCCGCACCCCGCCATTCGTGCGCCGGTAGCGGTCTGATGGCGCAGCCCCGCATCACCCTACTGGCCGCGGTCGCGGAGAACGGTGTCATTGGCCGCGACAACGGCTTGATCTGGCGCCTGCGCAGCGACCTCCAGCGGTTCAAGGCGCTCACCCTCGGCAAGCCCGTGGTGATGGGCCGCAAGACCTACGAGTCCATCGGCCGCCCCCTGCCGGGCCGGCGCATCCTGGTGCTCACCCGCGATCCGCGCTTCACCGCACCCGGCATCGAGACCGTGGGGAGCTGGGAGGAGGCCGTGGACGCCGCCGTCGCGGCCGGGGAACTGATGGTGGCCGGGGGCGGCGAGATCTACCGGCTCGCCCTGCCGCAGGCCGACCGCATCCACCTGACGGAAGTCGCCCTGGCGCCGGAGGGCGACACGGTGTTTCCGCCCTTCGACCGCGCCGCCTTTCGCGAGACCCTGCGCGAGGCGCATCCGACGGGCACTCACGACAACTGCGCCTTCAGCTTCGTCGATCTGGAACGGATCGCGTGAGTCCGGCGGGCCGGATCTCGCCCCGCAAAGGCCCGCGATCCCAGACCCCGAGCCCCGCGACCCGCGACCCAATGCGCAAAGGTTCCCCCGGCGGTTGTCTTTCGGATCGGCGATGCCCAAGTGCCGTAGAGGTCCGTACCGGCATCGTTCGGCCGCCTTCGGTCCAACCTTGACAGGACGGCGGGCGGGCTCGCAGGTGGTGCGGGTCGATCGGGGCCGTCCGACACTCCTGTCCACGCGATGGAGTAGAGTTCGCGCTGGGTGACAGTGCGAACGAACGGCGCGAGTGGGCTTCGTGCCCGGTGAGCTTTGTGCGGCGAACACGCTGCTGGAACGGGAGATATCGGCGAGCATGCCTTGGAGCAATCAGAGCGGCGGCGGTAGCGGCAACGGGGGAGGGCCCTGGGGCCGGGGCAGCGGCGGCAATGGCGGCGGGGGTGGCCCGTGGGGGAGCGGTGGCGGTGGCGGCGGCGGTAAGACGCCCCAGGACCTCGAAGAGTTGCTCCGGCGCGGCCAGGATCGCCTGCGCGGCGTACTTCCGGGCGGTGCCATGGGTGGTGGACGCGGCATTCTCGTCGCGGCCGGACTCGTGGCCGCGGCGTGGCTCGCCACGGGCTTCTACACGGTGGCCCCGCAGCAGGTCGGCATCGAAACCATGTTCGGACGTTACACCGGCACCACCGGTCAGGGCCTGAACTACGTGCTTCCCTATCCCATCGGGGCCGTGACGAAGCCGAATGTCGGACAGGTCAACAGCATCCAGATCGGTTACCGGGCCGGGCCGCAGGGCCGCAGCACCGACAAGGCCGATGAGAGCCTGATGCTCACGGGGGACGAGAACATCGTCGACCTCGACTTCGAGGTACAGTGGCGCATCAACCCGCTGAAAGCCTCTGACTTCGTGTTCAACCTCGAAAACCCCGAGGGCACCATCAAGGCCATCGCGGAAAGCGCCATGCGCGAGGTCATCGGCCGCCGCAACATCCAGGCGATCCTGACGAACGAGCAGTCGAGCGTCGCCCAGGAGGTCAAGGAGCTGACCCAGAAGGCGCTGGACGAGTACGGCGCCGGCGTGCGGATCGAGGTGGTCCAGCTCGTCGCCGTGAACCCGCCGCCGGAAGTGCGTCCCGCCTTCATCGACGTCAACGCCGCCCAGCAGGACGCCGAGCGCGCCCAGAACGAGGCCCGCACCTACGCGAGCCGCGAACTGCCGCAGGCCAAGGGTAAGGCCGCGCAGATCGTCCAGGCCGCCGAGGCCTACAAGACCCAGGCCACCGCCGAGGCGACCGGTCAGGCCGCCCGCTTCCAGCAGGTCTACGATTCCTACAAGGTCGCCCCGGTCATCAGCCGCGAGCGCATCTTCCTCGAAACGATGGAGCGGGTCCTGGGCTCGGTCAACAAGGTGATCATCGATCAGAACGGCACCGGCGTGAACAATGCCGGCGCCGGCGTCGTCCCCGTCCTGCCGCTCACCGAGTTCGGCGCCCGCAGCACCGGTGGAGCCGCACGATGAACAACCCCGCAATCCGCACCGGCCTCATGATCGCGGCGGCGGCCGTCTTCGTCCTGCTCTACGCCTCGGTCTTCACCGTGGGCCAGATGCAGCAGGCCCTCGTCCTTCAGTTCGGCCGCGTGCGCGCCGTCCTGAACCAGACCGGCACCGACAAGCCGGGCCTGTATTTCAAGGTGCCGTTCTTCGACAACGTCGTCCTGTTCGACAAGCGGGTCCTCGACCTCGACCTGCCCGTGCAGACCCTCCTGACGGCCGATCGCCAGAACCTCGAAGTGGACGCCTTCGCCCGCTACCGGATCATCGATCCGCTCAAGTTCTACCAGTCGGCCAACAACATCCTGCGCGCCAACACCCTGCTCGCCAGCTTCACCAACTCGGCCCTGCGCAACGTGCTCGCCCGCTCGACCCGGGACGCCATCGTGCGGACCCAGCGTTCGGACCTGATGAACCAGATCCAGGGCGACGTGAACCGGCAGGCCAAGGAGCTGGGCGTCGAGATCGTGGATCTGCGCATGACCCGCGTCGATCTGCCGGCGCAGAACAGCACGGCCGTCTATCGGCGCATGACGACGGAGCGCAACCGCGAGGCCGCCGACATCCGCGCCAACGGCGACCAGATCGCCGCGACCATCAAGGCCAAGGCCGACCGCGACGTGACCGTGCTGATCTCCGAGGCCAACCAGACCTCGGAGACCCTGCGCGGCCAGGGCGACGCCGACAAAAACCGCATCCTCGCCGCAGCCTACGGCAAGGACGCCGACTTCTTCAGCTTCTACCGTTCGATGCAGGCCTACGAGACCGGGCTGAAGGGCTCCGACACCCGCCTCGTGATCTCGCCGTCCTCGGACTTCTTCCGCTACTTCAGCGATCCGCAGGGGCGCTCCCCGGCCACCGCCGCGCGTGGTGCGACCGATGCGGGCGCGACGGGTTCGGTCGGGCGCTGAGCCTGCCGATCTCTCGTCAAAGAACGATCAAGCGGCCGGCACCTCAGTGCCGGCCGTTTTCGCAAGGGCACAAGCCCCCTTGATCGTCGGGTCCGGGGGACGATCTAAGAGCAACGTTTCAGCCAAGAGGTCGATCATGGATTCCGTCGCGCGCGCTGCTCCCGCGCCCCGCCTGCGAGCGCTGCGCCGCTCCCTGTGCTCGGTCCTCGTCGCCGTCAGCCTGGCGACCCCGCTCGGCGTCACCGGCCTGTCCCAACCCGCCTATGCCAAGGGCCCCGAATCCCTGGCCGACCTCGCCGACCAGGTGACGGACGCCGTGGTGAACATTTCGGCCTCCACCACCGTCGAGGCCCGGCCCAACACCCGCAGCGGCCCGCAACTCCCGCCCGGAACCCCGTTCGAGGACCTGTTCGAGGAGTTCTTCAGCAAGCGCGGCGGTCGCGGTGGCGGCGGTGGTGACGGAGAGGCGCCGCGCCAGCAATCGCGCAAGTCGAACTCGCTCGGCTCCGGCTTCATCATCGACGCGTCCGGCATCGTGGTGACGAACAACCACGTCATCGGCGACGCCAACGACATCCAGGTGATCCTGCACAACGGCACCAAGTTGAAGGCCGAGATCATCGGCAAGGACCCGAAGATCGATCTCGCGGTACTCCGGGTGAAGCCCGATGCCGACAAGCCCCTGAAGGCCGTGCCTTTCGGCGATTCCGAGAAGATGCGGCCGGGCGACTGGGTCATCGCCATCGGCAACCCGTTCGGCCTCGGCGGCTCGGTCTCGGCCGGCATCGTCTCGGCGCGCGGACGCAACATCGAGTCCGGTCCGTACGACAATTACATCCAGACCGACGCCGCCATCAACAAGGGCAATTCCGGCGGACCGCTGTTCAACATGAACGGCGAGGTCATCGGCATCAACACGGCGATCCTGTCGCCCACGGGCGGCTCCGTCGGCATCGGCTTCGCCGTGCCCTCGGCCACGGCGTCCCAGGTCATCGATCAGCTGCGGGAGTTCGGCGAGGTCCGGCGCGGCTGGCTCGGGGTGCGCATCCAGAACGTGGACGACGCCACCGCGGAGGCCCTCGGCCTCAAGGGCGGCGCCCGCGGCGCCCTCATCGCCGGCGTCGACGAGAAGGGACCGGCGAAGGTCTCGGGCCTCGAAGTCGGCGACGTGATCACCAAGTTCAACGGCACGGCGGTGAAGTCGTCGAGCGATCTGCCGCGCATCGTCGCCGCGACCCCCGTCGGCAAGGTCGTCGAGGTGATCGTGGTGCGCAAGGGCGCCGAGACGACGAAGTCCGTCACCCTCGGCCGCCTGGAGGACAACGAGAAGCCGCAGCTCGCCAATGCCCGCCAGCCCGAGGCCGAGAGCGCCGTGCGTCAGGCGCTCGGACTGAACCTCTCGAACCTCACCGACGATCTGCGCCGCCGCTACGGCATCAAGGACAGCCTCAAGGGCGTCGTCGTGATGCGGGTCGATCCGAATTCGACCGCCGCCGACAAGCAGATCAAGCCCGGCGAACTCATCGTCGAGGTCGGTCAGGAGCCGGTGAACAGTCCGGCCGAGGTGACGAAGCGCGTCGAGCAGCTGCGCAAGGAGAACCGCAAGTCGGCCCTCCTCATGGTGGCGAGCGCGTCCGGCGACGTTCGCTTCGTGGCCCTCGGCCTCGAATAACCCTCGACGCGGCGAGCCCTCCGAGAGAGGCCGTCGTCCCCCCGGACGGCGGCCTTTTTCAGTTCACGAACGCGCTCGCACCATACCCTTGCAGGTACAGGAGGGCGGTGAGATCGCCGTGGTCGATGCGGACATGAGCCGCGGCCGCGACGGCGGGCTTCGCCCGGAACGCGACCCCGAGACCCGCCTCGCCGAGCATGTCGAGGTCGTTTGCGCCGTCCCCCACGGCCAGGGTTTCGGCCGGGTCGAGGCCGAAGCGGCTGCGCAGGTTGATGAGGGTGGCCCGCTTCGTCGCCTTGTCGACGATGGGCTCTTGGACGGAACCCGTGAGCCGGCCGTCCGCGACACCGAGCGTCGTCGCATGGGCCTCGTCGAACCCGATTTTTTCCGAGATCGGCCCGGTGAACAGGGTGAAGCCGCCGGAGACGAGGCAGGTGTGGGTGCCGTGCGCCTTGCACGTCTGCACCAGGGTCCGGGCGCCGGGCATGAGGGTGATGCATTCGGCGATCAGGCTGTCGATGACACCGACCGGCAGATCCCGCAGGAGCGCGACCCGCTCGCGCAGGGCCGGAGCGAAGTCGATCTCCCCCCGCATGGCCCGTTCGGTGATGGCCGACACCTGATCCCGCAGGCCCACGGTGTCGGCGAGTTCGTCGATGCATTCCTGCTGGATCATGGTGGAATCCATGTCCGCGAGGAACAGGCGCTTGCGCCGGTGCGGGCCGGCGGGCAGGACCGCGACGTCGAAGGGCTCGGACGCGAAGGCCGCACGCAGGCGCCGGGCGAGGGCGGGCGCATCGGCGGCGGCGCCCGGCACCAGCACCTCGGCGGCGACCTCGCCGTGGAGGATGCGCGGCTGATGTTCCGTGCGCAGCACCCGGCGGGTCTCGGCCAGGACCGCATCGGTGATGGCGGGACGCGCCGCGTTTGCTATCAGGATCGCGACGAGGGACATCAGGGAGCTTCCACGCCTTGCCGCCGGTCACGGACACAGCACACGCGCACGGCCGGCCGGCGGCCATCCTCATCGCAGGGCCGACCGCCTCCGGCAAGTCGGGCCTCGCCACCGCCCTGGCGCGCCGGTTCCGGGGCGTGGTGATCAACACCGATTCCATGCAGGTCTACGGCGACCTGAGGCGCCTGTCGGCCCGGCCGAGCGAGGCGGAAGCGGCCCTGGCGCCCCACCGCCTCTACGGCCATGTCGATGGCGCGACCAACTATTCGGCCGGACATTTCGCCCGGGAGGCGGCCGCGCTTTTCCGTGCGGTGCGGGCGGAAGGCCGCCTGCCGATCTTCGTCGGCGGCACCGGACTGTACTTCCGCGCCCTGGAAGAGGGCCTGTCGGAGTTGCCGGCCGTGCCCGACGCCGTGCGGACCGCGATCCGGGCCGAAGCCGAGGGCAGGGCGACCGAGGCCCTGCATGCGAACCTCGCCCTCCGCGATCCCGGCGGCGCCGAGGCCCTGCGGCCGAGCGACCGGGCCCGAATCATGCGGGCCCTCGAGATCCTCGCCGCCACGGGAAAACCCATCGCCAGCTTCCAGGGCAGCCGAACGCCCGGTCCGCTGGCGGGCCTGCCGCTCCTGAAGCTGTTCCTCGCCCCCGAGCGCGCGGCGCTCCGCGCGGCCATCGACGCCCGGTTCGCCGCGATGCTCGCGGACGGCGCCCTCGACGAGGTCGCGGCGTTGCGAGAACGCCGCCTTGACCCGCTCCTGCCGATCATGCGTGCTCACGGCGTACCGGGCCTGATTGCCCACCTCGACGGGGTCATCGACCGGGCCGAGGCGATCCGGCGCGGACAAGCCGACACGAGGCGCTACGCCAAGCGTCAGTTCACCTGGTTCCGCCACCAGATGGGACCGGACTGGGAATGGACCGCCCCGGAGGCGGCCCAAACCCACGCCGAGGCGCGGCTTACTTTTCCAGACGGGCGATGAGGCTCGACGTGTCCCAACGGTTGCCGCCCATACCTTGGACGTCGGCGTAGAACTGGTCCACCAGAGCGGTTACGGGCAGCTTCGCGCCGTTGCGGCGCGCCTCGGCCAGCAGGATGCCGAGATCCTTGCGCATCCAGTCCACGGCGAAGCCGAAATCGAATTTCTCCGCGTTCATGGTCCGGCCGCGATTCTCCATCTGCCAAGAGCCGGCGGCGCCCTTGGAGATCACGTCGAGGACGGCGTCGACGTCGAGTTCGGCGCGCTTGGCGAAGTGGATCGCCTCCGACAGCCCCTGCACCACGCCCGCGATGGCGATCTGATTGACCATCTTGGTGAGTTGGCCCGAGCCCGACGGGCCCATGAGGCGGCTCGCCTTGGCAAAGCACAGGATCGCGGCCTCGACGCGGGCGTAGGTCGCGGCGTCGCCGCCGCACATCACCGTGAGGGCCGCGTTCTCGGCTCCCGCCTGACCGCCGGACACGGGGGCGTCGATGAAGTGAAGGCCGGCGGCGTCGGCGATCTCGGCGAGTTCGCGGGCGACTTCGGCGGAGGCCGTGGTATGATCGACGAAGACCGCGCTCTTCGCCATTCCGGCGAACGCGCCGTCGTTCCCGAGGGTCACGCCGCGCAGGTCGTCGTCGTTGCCGACGCAGGCGAAGACCACCTCCTGGCCCTCGGCGGCCTGACGCGGGGTCGGCGCCGCCGCGCCGCCATGGGCCTTCACCCAGGCTTCCGCCTTCGATGCCGTCCGGTTGTAGACGGTGACGTGATGGCCGTGCCGGGCGAGGTGCCCCGCCATCGGGCCGCCCATCACACCGAGGCCCAGGAACGCGACCTTCGCCATCAACCGTCTCCACCGTTCGAACGCACGCTGGACGGGGGTCTAGGTGGGCGGGGGCGAGGGGTCAAACCCCTCTGTCTTCAGCCGCCGGTGACGCTCATGTGGCGCGGCACCGCCGCCGGGCGGGCCCGCTCGATGACGAAGTCGTGGCCCTTCGGCTTGCGGGCGATGGCATCCACCACCGCCTGCGTCACCAAGGCATCGTCGGGCGAGGCACGGAGCGCCGCGCGCAGATCCGCCGCGTCCTCCTGGCCGAGACACATGTAGAGCTGACCGGTGCAGGTCAGGCGCACGCGGTTGCAGCTCTCGCAGAAATTATGGGTGAGGGGCGTGATGAAGCCGAGGCGCCCACCGGTCTCCTCCACGCGCACGTAGCGCGCCGGACCACCGGTGCGGTCCGGCAGGGGGGTCAGGGTGTAGCGGTTCTCGAGGCGCGCGCGGGCCACCGACAGGGGCAGGAACTGATCGGTGCGGTCGCCCTCGATCTCGCCCAGCGGCATGACCTCGATCAGGGTCATGTCCATGCCGTCGCCGTGCGCCCAGGCGATCATATCGGCGATCTCGTCCTCATTGACGCCCTTGAGCGCCACGGCGTTGATCTTGACCTTGATGCCGGCGCGCCGGGCCGTCGCGATGCCGTCGAGCACCACCTTGAGATCGCCGCGACGGGTCACGGCCTTGAACTTGGCGGGATCGAGGGTGTCGAGGGAGACGTTGACGCGCTTGACCCCGAGGTCGGCGAGTTCGGGCGCGAAGCGGCCGAGCTGCGTTCCGTTCGTGGTCATGGTCAGCTCCTCCAGCGCGCCCGTGCCGAGATGGCGGGACAGGCGGCGGAACAGATGCATGATGTCACGCCGCACCAGAGGCTCGCCCCCGGTAATGCGCAGCTTCCTCACCCCGCGCCCGATGAACACCGCGCACAGGCGATCGAGCTCCTCGAGGCTGAGAAGGTCGCGTTTCGGCAAGAAGCTCATGTCGTCGGACATGCAGTAGACGCAGCGCAGGTCGCAGCGATCCGTCACCGAAATGCGCAGGTAGGTGATCGCCCGCTGGAACGGGTCGATCAAGGGCGCGGGCCCGGACAAGGGCGCAGACGCAGGCTTGGACAAGGGCGCGGGGACAGGCGTCACGGGCGCGTCGTCGGTGCGTGGACCCCACATGCGAAACTCTGAACCCTGGTCTGGGGAAGGCACTGGCGTTTGGTCGCGTGACGAACCTAGCATGAAGAAGCATATGAGGTCTTGCACCCGCGCGGGCAAGCGCGCACCGGGGCGACGTGTCCGCACGTGGAACCACCCCTTCCACAAGGAGACTGCCACATGGACCAGCAGACCCCCGATCAACGAACCCCCGCACCCGCTCCGGCCGCACTGGAGCGCTGGCCGACGGAGATCCGGCTGTCGGGCGACAAGCGCAGCCTCATCGTCGCCTTCGAGGATGGTGGGCGCTTCACCCTGCCGGCGGAATACCTGCGGGTGTCGAGCCCGTCGGCCGAGGTCCAGGGCCACTCCCCGGCCGAGCGCAAGGTGATCGGCGGCAAGCGCGAGGTCGCGATCCTCAAGGTCGAGCCCATCGGCAACTACGCCGTGAAGCTCACCTTCGACGACATGCACGACACCGGCCTGTTCGGCTGGGGCTACCTCTACGACCTCGGCCGTGAATACCGGAACCGCTGGGCCACCTACCTGTCGGAGCTGGACGAGCGAGGCCTGACGCGCGATCCCACCATGCGGCCGGCGAAGAAGCCGGCCGGGACTCCGCCGGAGAGTTCGGGCGGCGGCAGTTGCGGCACCGGGTGCGGCTGTCATTGAGGCCATATCGATGAGGGCATGCCGATGAGCGTCCGCGGAGCCCATCCCGCACCCGCCACGAACCGGCGCGTCCTGTCCCTCGCCCTGCCGATGACGGTCGCCAACGTCACGACGCCGCTCCTCGGCTTCGTCGGTGCGGCGGTGATCGGGCGGCTCGGCGATGCGGCCCTGCTCGGCGCCATGGCGCTCGGCGCCGTGATCTTCGACGCGATCTTCTGGTCGTTCGGCTCCCTGCGCATGGCGACCGCCGGCCTGACGGCGCAGGCGGTGGGCGCCCGCGACGGGGCGGAGGTCGACCGCACCCTGGCGCGGGCGCTCGCCGCAGGTCTCCTCGTCGGCCTCGTCATCGTGATCCTGCAAGGGCCCATCGGCCAGGGCGCCTTCGCCATCAGCGGCGCGAGCCCGGCGGTGATCGCCGGCCTGTCGGACTATTTCCATATCCGCATCTTCGCGGCGCCCTTCACGCTGGCGAACTACGCCATCCTGGGGTCCGTGCTCGGCCGCGGCCGCACGGATCTCGGGCTCGTGCTTCAGATCGCCATCAACCTCGTCAACATCGCCCTGACCCTCGCCCTCGTGCTCGGCGCGGGCATGAGCGTCGCGGGCGCGGGCCTCGCCACCCTGGTGGCCGAGGCGGTTGGAACCGGGCTGGGGCTCCTCGTCCTCGCCCGACTCGGCTCCTATCCGTTCGGCGTGCCATGGCGGATCGTCGCCGATCCCCTGGCGCTCGCCCGGATGCTCAGCGTCAACGCCGACGTCATGATCCGCACCCTTCTGCTCGTCGCCTGCATTGCGGCGTTCTCGGCCCTCGGCGCACGCTCCGGCGACGTGGTGCTCGCCGCCAACGCCGTCCTGTGGAATCTCTTCATGATCGGCGGCTTCTTCCTCGACGGCTTCGCCACCGCCGCCGAGACCCTGTGCGGACAGGCCGTGGGCGCCCGTGACCAGGCGGGCTTCCGCCGCGCCGCGCGCCTGAGCCTCGCCTGGTGCCTCGCCTTCGGGGCCGCCATCGCGGGCCTGTTCCTCGTGACGGGTGGGGCTTTCATCGACGCGGTGACGACGAACCCCGAGGTCCGCGAGACGGCGCGGGCCTACCTTGTCCCAGCGGCCCTGGCGCCCCTCGTCGCTGCGCTCCCCTTCGCTTTCGACGGCATCTACATTGGCGCCACCTGGACCCGCGCCATGCGCAACCTGATGATCGGGGCCAGCGTCACCTATGGCCTCGCCCTGCTGGCGTTCCACGCGCTGGATCTCGGCAATGCCGGCCTGTGGGCCGCTTTCCTGCTGCTGCTGGGCGGCCGTGGCGTCGGTCAGGCCCTGGCCTATCCGGGCCTGACGACGCGAACGTTTTCCCCAGCGGTCGAGCCGGGACTGCCCGCGCCGGTACGGCAGGTTGCGTAACCGTAATCGCCCCTCGGGCTGGAAGACCAGGAACCAATAGATCGGACGCGAGCACCCACTTTGTTTTGAAAAGGTCCAACTACCGTCGAATTAGAATGATTCCGATGTAACAATGTGACGAAGAAGCCTCTTTGCTTGCTTGTGTGGCTGGTCTACGCGCTCGATACCCTGCGCGAAGCTCCGATGTGCGAGAGATCCATGACCGCCCGCTCCATCACCGCCCGATGCTTGCCGTCCCTCCTCGTCGCCGGCTTCCTCGCCGCCGGTGCGGTCCTTCCCGCTCACGCGAAGGAGACGCCCATCGGGCCGCACGTGGTCCAGAACGGGCTCGAAGTCGCCGCCGTCTACCTGCAGCCCATCGAGATGGACCCGCCGGACATGATGCGCGCCGCCGCACAATCCGACCTGCATCTCGAAGCCGACATCCGCGCCGCGAAGGACAACCGCAACGGCTTCGCCGAAGGGGACTGGGTGCCGTCGCTCGCCGTCTCGTTCGAGCTGACGAAGCTCGACGGGGAGGCCGCCACGGGGCCGAAGGTCACCGGCACCCTCATGCCCATGGTGGCCAACGACGGCCCCCATTACGGCGACAACGTCAAGCTGTCCGGGCCCGGGCGCTACCGCCTCAAGCTCACGGTGGCGCCCCCCGGCGCGGGCCAGCATTTCGGACGCCACGTCGACAAGGAGACCGGGGTCGCCGAATGGTTCAAGCCGTTCGACCTGATCCAGGACTTCACCTTCGCGGGCATCGGCAAGAAGGGCGCGTACTAACCGTGGCCCGGCTGCCGAACCTCCTCGCCGCCGCAGCGGCGGCCGCCACCCTCGCGCTCGGGCAGCCGGCCCGCGCCGAGGACCTGCCGGTCATCAAGGTCGAGATGCGCGACGGGGCGATCATCCCCGAAATCATCGAGGTGCCGGCCAACACCCGGTTCAAGCTCGAGATCACCAACACGGGCAAGAGCCCCGTCGAGTTCGAGAGCACCGAACTGAAGCGCGAGAAGGCGCTCGCCGCCGGCGCCACCTCGTCCATCGTGTTCCGCACCATCGATCCCGGTCGCTACGACGTGTTCGACGACTTCCACCCGGATTCCAAAGCCACCCTCGTGGCGAAGTAGGCAGCGAAACGGACCGAATGGCGAACCCCATGGCGGCATCGGCCTCCATTTCACCGGGCGAGGCCTGGGTCGATGCCAAGCTGGCCGGCCTCGGCCAGTGGCTCCAGCGCAACGGCGGCATCATCCGCACGATCCAATGGGTCGTCGTGGCGATCTACCTCGTCCTCGTCGCGGTCCCGGCCTTCCTGCCGCTCCCTGGACGCACGGCGCACCTGTGGAACGACCTCAGGGTGTTCGCCCAGTTCGCGTTCTGGGGCATCTGGTGGCCGTTCGTGCTGGTCAGCATGGTGGTGGTCGGGCGCGCGTGGTGCGGCATCCTCTGCCCCGAAGGCGCCCTCACGGAATTCGCCAGCCGGTGGAGCCTGGGGCGGGCCGTGCCGCGCTGGCTCACCTGGGGCGGCTGGCCGTTCGTGGCGTTCGCCGGCACCACGGTCTACGGCCAGATGGTCAGCGTCTACGGCTACCCGAAACCGGTATTGGCCGTGCTCGGCGGTTCCACGGTGGCGGCCATCGCCGTCGGCCTGCTCTACGGGCGCAACAAGCGGGTGTGGTGCCGCTACCTCTGCCCCGTCAACGGCGTCTTCGCGGTCCTGGCCAAGCTCGCGCCGGTGAGCTTCCAGGTCGATCACGCGGCGTGGAGCGCATCGCCGAAGCCGAAGGGCGAGAGCTTCAACTGCGCGCCCCTGGTCCCGGTCAAGACCATGAACGGCGCCGGCGCCTGCCACATGTGCGGACGCTGCAGCGGCTATCGCGGGGCCGTGCGCCTCGCCCGGCGGTCGCCCACCCACGAGATCGTCAACGTCGCCGGCAACGAGCCGAGCCTCGACCAGACCGCCCTCATCCTGTTCGGCATGATGGGCATCGCGGTGGGCGCGTTCCAGTGGTCGTCGAGCCCGTGGTTCATCGACGCCAAGCAATGGCTCGCCACGATCCTGATCGAGCGCGGCATCTCCTGGCCCCTGGAGACGACACTGCCGTGGTTCGTCCTCACCAACTACCCCGAGCACAACGACGTGCTCAGCCTCCTCGACGGCGTGCTGCTGCTCGCCTACATCGTCGCCTCGGCCCTCATCCTCGGATCGTCCCTGTCGGGCTTCGTGGCCCTCGGCACCCGCGCCCTCGGGGCGTGGTCGACCCAGCGGTTCCACCACCTCACCCAGACGCTGATACCGGTCGCCGGCTGCGGCGTCTTCCTCGGCCTCTCGGCCCTCACCGTGACGTTCCTGCGCGGCGACGGTCTCGTCATCCCCTATGTCTCCGAATTGCGCGGCGGTCTCCTCCTCGGCAGCAGCCTGTGGAGCACCTGGCTCGCCTGGCGGGTGTCGGGGCACTACGCGGCCGGCGCGCGCCGGATCGCCGCCACCCTCGCCATCGCGGCGGCCTGCGGCCTCTCGGTGTTCGGCTGGGTGCTGCTGTTCTGGATCTGGTAACCCGCGCGGCCCTTCGGCGCGCACACAAGGATATCCGCGCATGATCGGCGCTTTCGTCATCGCCTTCCGCGAGGTCATCGAGGCCGGCCTCATCGTCGGCATCGTGCTCGCCGCGACACGCGGGATCAGTGGGCGCGGCCGCTGGATCGCCCTGGGTATCGTCGGGGGACTGGCGGGCGCCGCCCTCATCGCGCTGTTCGCGGAAAAAATCTCCGACGCCTTCGAGGGCGCCGGCCAGGACATCCTCAACGCCGCCGTGCTCATCGTCGCCGTGCTGATGCTGATCTGGCACAACACCTGGATGAGCAAGCACGGTCGCGAACTCGCCGGGGAGCTCCGCGCGGCCGGCGACAAGGTCCGCACCGGACAGACCACGGCGGCCGCCCTGGCCCTCGTGGTCGGCGCCGCGATCCTGCGCGAGGGCGCCGAGCTCGTGCTGTTCCTTTACGGCCTCGTCGCATCCGGCACCTCCGGGATCGACATCCAGCTAGGGGCGCTCGCGGGCGTCGCGGCCGGTGCCGCCCTGTCGGGGGTGAGCTATTTCGGTCTCGCCGCCATCCCGACCCGCTACGTCTTCTCGGTGACGAGCGCGCTGATCATCTTCCTCGCCGCCGGCCTCGCCTCGCAGGCCGCTCAGTTCCTGGTGAACGCGGGCGTCGTCACCGTGCTCGATCGCCCCCTGTGGAACACCACCGCGATCCTGCGGGAGGACAGCCTCGCGGGCCGCGTGCTCCACGCCCTCGTGGGCTACACCGACCGGCCGAGCGTCCTCCAGGGCCTCGTCTACCTCGGCACCATCCTGGTCATGGTCGCCCTGATGCAATGGTCGTCGGCGGACAAGCGCCGGCAGGTCCGCACGGCCTGAGGCGCGCGAGGTCGTCATGCACGTCAGCCCCACGCCCGACGCCCCGGCGGCCGAGACCATCGGATTCGGCGCGTTCCTCGCCGTGGATATCCGGGTCGGCACCATCGTGTCGGCCGAGCCGTTCCCGGAGGCTCACAAAGCCGCCCTGAAGCTCGTCATCGATTTCGGCGGCAGCATCGGCCGGAAGCGGTCGAGCGCCCAGATTACCGAGCATTACCGGGCCGAGGACCTGCCCGGCCGTCAGGTTGCCGCCGTGGTGAATTTTCCGCCCCGGCAGATCGGGCCGTTCCGGTCCGAGGTGCTGACCCTGGGCTTTCCCGACGCCGACGGGGCGGTGGTGTTGTTCGCGCCGGACAAACCCGTGCCGAACGGCGGGCGCCTGTTCTGACTTATCGGCGCAGGGGCGCGGCCGCGATCCAATCGCCGATGCGGCCGCTTAGAACGACGGGATCGCCCGCGAGCGCCACCACCTTCCGACGAGCCGTCTCGCCCGAGACGATGCGGATCTCGCTGCGCCGCAGCTCCAGGACCTCGGCAAGGTAGCCGATCAAGGCCGCGTTGGCGGCGCCCTCCACCGGCGGGGCAGCGACGCGCAGCTGCACGGCAATCCGTCTGTCAGCCCCGGCGACGAGACCGTCGAGGCCGGACCGCGCGGCGCGGGGGGTGAGCCGGACGGCGAGGCGCACGCCGTCCGCATGGGCGGTATAGGGGAGGGCCGGCGTCACAGCTCGCCCGTGAGGAACTGCGCCCGGCCGTGGCCGAACGACCAATCGGCGTCGCTGTTGACCATGCAGGACACCATCACGTCGGCCGGAGCGATGCCGCAGGCGGCCTCCAACTTCTCCGTGAGCAGGCGATAGAAATCCTGCTTCATCTCCTGCGAACGCGGGCGGGTGAACACCTGCACCACCACCACGTCCTTCGTGCGCGGGATGCCGAGGCCGGTATCCTCGACGATCATCCGCGACGGCTTGTGCTCGGTGACGATCTGGTAGCGGTCGCCGGCCGGCACCCGGAAGGCTTCCAGCATGGCCTCGTGGGCCGCATCGAGCAGGGTCTTCAGCTCGGCCTCGGTACGGCCTTCGATGAGATCGAAGCGGATCAACGGCATGGCACTCTCACTCTTCGGGATCGACGAGCCGCGGCAGAACGGCGGCCTTGCTTGGTTTCGTCGGCGACGTCGGGCGAGATCATAGCAGTCCCTGTCCGCCCGCGTCCCGATTCGGGGAAGGAACTGCCATTCGCGGGGCCGTGCGGGGTGCCCAGGCGCCGATGTTGCATTAAGGTGCGCGGCGATTTCACAGGAACCCGCGATGTCCGACCTCCGCCTCCGCCGCAGCGTGCTGTATATGCCCGGTTCGAACCAGCGTGCTTTGGAAAAGGCCCGGACCCTCGCCGCCGATTCGCTCATCCTCGACCTCGAGGACGCGGTGGCGCCCGACGCCAAGGAACTCGCGCGCGAGCAGGTCTGCGCGGCGGTCAAGGAAGGCGGCTACGGCAAACGCGAGATCGTCATCCGGGTCAACGCGCCCCAGACGCCCTGGGGTGAATCCGACCTCAAGGCGGCGATCCAGGCCCGACCCGACGCGATCCTGATGCCGAAGGTCTCCTCGCCCGCCGTGCTGGAGAGCATCGCCAACCACCTCGAAGCCCTGGAGGCGCCCGACAGCATCGCCGTCTGGGCCATGATCGAGACTCCGGCGGCCATCCTCAACATTCAGGACATCGCGAAAGCCCGGCGCGACCGGCGCACCCGGCTCACCGGTTTCGTGCTCGGCACCAACGATCTCGCCAAGGACACCTGGGCCCAACTCGTGCCCGGCCGCGTGCCGATGCTGCCGTGGATGATGTTCACCCTCGCGGCCGCCCGCGCCGAGGGTCTGATCATCCTCGACGGCGTCTGGAACGACATCGGCGATGTGGACGGCTGCCGCGCCGAGTGCCAGCAGGCGCGCGACCTCGGCTTCGACGGCAAGACCCTGATCCACCCCAACCAGATCGAGCCGGCCAACACCTGCTTCGCCCCCACGGAGGAGGAGGTGCGCCGCGCCCGCATCGTCATCGAGGCGTTCGACAAGCCCGAGAACCTCAAGCGCGGCGCCATCAAGATCGAGGGCCGCATGTACGAGCGGCAGCATATCGGCATGGCCCGCCGGGCGGTGAACTGGTCGGAGGCCATCGCGGCCAAGGGGCAGTAGGGGCGCCTCGCGACGGCCGGGCCACTCAACCGTGAAGGTGGTCGAGGAGCGCCCGGCCCGCTTCGGTGACCGCGTAGTGCGTGCGCTGGGTGCGGGGGGCGCGCTCGATCACCGTCAGCAGCGCCGCCTCGCCGACCAGGACTTCGACGGCCCGCAGCACGAGGGCATGCTCGACGCCGAACACGCGCGAAAAGCTGCGGCTGTCGGCGGCGAGGGCGAGGTGCAGGGCCGCGAGCACGCCCGCTTCCAGGGTCGAGAGCCCGGGCTGCAGGGCGGCGACGGAATCCGTCACCGCCAGGAAGGTTTCGGCGTCGGCCGGGGGTTCGCTCACGCGGCGGCCGGCGCGCGGAGGTGGACGAGCACCGACTTCGAGGTCGGCGTGTCGCTGCCCTCGCCGAAGGTCGAGAGCGGCACGAGGACGTTGAGCTCAGGGTAATAGCCCGCGAGCGAGCCGCGCGGCATGTCGAAGGGCACGAGGCGGAAGCTCTCCGCCACCCGGGTCACGCCGTCGTCGTGGTTGCCGACGATATCGACCCGGTCGCCCATGCGCGCGCGGATCTCCGCGAGGTCGTCGGGATGGGCGAAGACCACCCGGCGTTCGCCGTACACGCCGCGATAGCGGTCGTCGAGGCCGTAGATGGTGGTGTTGTACTGGTCGTGGCTGCGGAAGGTCTGCAGCACGAAGGTGCCGGGCGTCGTGCTGGCGCGCTGGTGCTCCGTCGTCTCCGGCAGCACATCGGCCGAGAAGTTGGCGAGCCCCGTCTCGGTCTCGAAGTTGCGCTCGGCGGCGAGGTTTCGGAGCATGAAGCCGCGCGGACGCCGCACCCGGACGTTGTAGCCCGCGAACCCCGGGATCGTGCGTTCGATGAGATCGCGGATCCGGTCGTAATCCTCCGTGAGCGACGCCCAGTCGACCCGCTCCGAACCGACGGTCGCCGCCGCCATGCCGGCGATGATGGCGATCTCGGACAGGAGCTCCTTCGAGGCCGGCTTGTTGATGCCGCCCGAGCCGTGGACCATGCTCATGGAATCCTCGACCGTCACGATCTGGGTCTTGCCCCGGGCGTTGCGGTCGATCTCCGTGCGGCCGAGGCACGGCAACAGATAGGCGACGCGGCCCGGCACGAGGTGCGAGTGGTTGAGCTTCGTCGCGATGTGGACGGTGAGCTCGCAGGATGCGAGGGCCTTGGCGACGAGGGCCGTGTCCGGCGTGGCGCGGGCGAAGTTGCCGCCGAGCCCGATGAACGCCTTCGACGAGCCGTCCAGCATGGCGCCGATGGCGCCGATGACGTTGTGGCCGTGACGGCGCGGCGCGGTGAAGCCGAACGTGGTCTCCAGGGCGTCGAGGAGGGCGGCGGAGGGCTTTTCATTGATGCCCACCGTGCGGTCGCCCTGCACGTTGGAATGGCCGCGCACGGGGCACAGGCCGGTGCCGGGCCGCCCGACATGGCCGCGCAGGAACAGCACGTTGGCGAGTTCGCGAACCGTTGCGACGGAATGGCGGTGCTGGGTCACGCCCATGGCCCAGGTGCAGATCACCTTGTCGGCCCCGAGATAGACCTGCGCCGCGACCTCGATATCGGCACGGGACAGGCCGGACTGATCCTCGATGGCCTCCCAGGTGGTGGCGTCGACGACGGCCCGGTATGCGTCGAGCCCGGCGGTGTGATGGGTGAGGAATGCGCGGTCGAGGACGGACGGCTTGCCGGCGTCGAGCGCCGCGTCGTCGGCGGCGAACACCGCCTTGGCGATGCCCCGGAAGGCCGCCATGTCGCCGCCGAGGCGCGGCTGGTAATAGTGGCTCGCCACGGGCGCGCTCGCGCCGCGCAGCATCTCGACGGTGTTCTGCGGATCGGCGAAGCGCTCGAGGCCGCGCTCGCGCACGGGGTTGAACACCACCACGCGGGTGCCGCGCTGGGCGGCCTTGCGCAGGTCCCCGAGCATGCGCGGATGGTTGGTGCCGGGGTTCTGGCCAACGACGAAGATCGCGTCGGCCTTCTCGAAATCTTCCAGCAGCACGGTGCCCTTGCCGATGCCGATGGCCGCCTGGAGGGCGATGCCGCTGGCCTCGTGGCACATGTTCGAGCAGTCGGGGAAGTTGTTGGTGCCGTAATGCCGGGCGAACAGCTGGTAGAGATACGCGGCCTCGTTGGAGGCGCGGCCGGAGGTGTAGAACTCGGCCTGATCGGGTTGGTCGAGGGCGTTGAGAGCAGCGCCGATGGCCGCGAAGGCCTCGGGCCAGGTGGTCGGCACGTAGCGGTCGCTGATGGCGTCGTAGCGCATGGGATGGGTGAGCCGGCCCTCGCCCTCGAGGGCGTAGTCGGTCCAGCCGCGCAGCTCGCTCACGGTGTGCTTGGCGAAGAACTTCGGCGGGGTGCGCTTGTCGGTGGCTTCCCACGACACCGCCTTGACGCCGTTCTCGCAGAACTCGAACGAGGAGCCGTGCGCCGGGTCACCCCAGGCGCAGCCCGGACAATCGAACCCATCGGGCTGGTTGGCCTTCAGCATGGCGCGGGCGCCCGAGAGCGGTGCGCGGCTGCCGAGGAGATGCTTGCCACAGCTTTTCAGCGCACCCCAGCCGCCGGCGGCGGACGAACGCTTGGGAGACGCGACCGGGTGATCCATGGACGATCCTGATGGGAAAGCTTCTGAGGTCGTAGCGACCTGCTTGCGTGAGGGATTACCGCACCGCACAGCGGCGCCTCAATCGGTCAAAAACGCAGGCCTGTCATGCGCTTGCGCGGGGAAAGGTTTTACCCGGCTGGGTTTCGCCCGGGTTAAGGCACTGCGCTGCCGCACGCAGGTGGGGTATGCGTCGGCGAGGGGGCCTGCGGGCCTGGAACGGGCGAGGAGACCACCAGGATGCGAACCCCCGTACGGGTCAGCGCGGCCGTCGTCGTGGGCATCGCCGTCGCCGTCGCGATGATGGCGCACGATCGCCAGATGGACGCCGAATGGGCGATCTCGCCGGCGCAGATCGCGGACGCGCGAGGGGCGGGCAAGCCCGGAGTCGAGACCGCCCCGGGCCGGTTCGCGCGCCAGCCCGTGGCGAGCGAGGGCGCCGACCTCCTGCCGGTGAAATGGGGGCTGATCGGCCTGTTCGCCGCCTGCGTGGTCCTGGCCGGAACCGGCCGGCGGCGGTCGCGTCCCTAACCCGGCAGCGCCGCGAGAGCTTCGGCGTCCCGTCCGACGAACCCGGCCAAGCTGCCCGCGCCCTCGGCCGCCATCCGGGCGACGAGGCCGGCCTTGATCGACCCGATCAGGGCCGGCCCCTGATAGACCAGGGCGGAGTAGAGTTGGAGCAGGCTCGCACCCGCCAGGATCTTGGTCCAGGCCGCCTCGGCCGAATCGATGCCGCCGACACCCACGAGGGGGATCCGGCCGCCGACGCGCAGGTAGGTCTGCGCGAGCAGCCGCGTCGCGGGCTTGAACAGGGGTCGGCCGGAAAGGCCGCCGGTCTCGCGGGCAAGCGCCGTCTCGGCGAGGGTCGCGGGTCGCGCGATGGTGGTGTTGGAGACGACGAGGGCCTGCACGCCACGCTTCAGGGCGGTGGCCGTCATGGCGTCGAGGGCCGCGAGGGTGATGTCGGGTGCGATCTTGAGCAGGATCGCCGTACCGGGATGGACCGCGTCGCGGGCTTCCACAACCCGCGCCAACAGGTCGTCGAGGAAGGCCTCGCCCTGAAGGTCGCGCAGGCCCGGGGTGTTGGGGGACGACACGTTGACGGTGACGAAATCGACGAGGGGCGCGAGGGCGCGGGTGCAGGCGACATAATCGGCGAGGCGGTCCGTCGCCTCCTTGTTGGCCCCGATGTTGACGCCGATCCGGCCAGGCTTGTCCCGCCGGGCCGCGAGCCGGCGACGCACCGTGTCGAGGCCTTCGCTGTTGAGGCCGAACCGGTTGATCACGGCACCATCGGCCTTCAGGCGAAACACGCGCGGGGTGGGATTACCCGCCTGCGCCTTCGGCACCACGCCGCCGACCTCGACGAAACCGAAGCCGAGGCCGAGGAGCGCGTCGGGCACCTGGGCGCCCTTGTCGTAGCCGGCGGCGAGGCCGACGGGGTTGGGGAAACTGCGGCCGAGGATCTCCACGGCGAGGCGTGGATCGTCGGGCGGCGGGCGGCGCGGCGGCAGCAGGGACAGGCCCCGGATCGTGAGGTTGTGGGCCGCCTCGGCATCGAGGCTGTGCAGCAGGGGTTTGGCGAGGGGAAACAGCGCGCCGATCATGCGGCGTCTCCGAAACGTTCCGGGAAGACGTGGTTGCCGTCGGGCCCGACCGGCAGGTCGTGAACCGCCCGCACGGCCCCGAGTGGGAGGTCGCCGTAGAGGTGCGGGAACAGGTCGCCGCCGCGCGAGGGCTCGAAGCGGAGCGCCGCCCCCAGGGCCTCGGTGTCGACGGCGACGAGTAGGAGGTCGTGCACGCCGGAGAAATGCCGCGTCGCCGTCTCGGCCGCCTGGGGCGCGGTGGAGAAGTGGATGAAGCCGTCGGCGACGTCCACGGGCGCGCCGGTGAAACGTCCTTGCGCCTCCGCCGTCGCCCAGAGATCGCGCGGGCAGATCTTGTAGACGAGGGGCATCGGGTCTCCTTCGCGCGAGGGTCGCTCGCGTCCGGCGATAGAGCGCAGGCCGGTCCGCCGCAACCGAATCCGCTCGGCCGCCCCCGATCCTTCGGCGGCTCGTGGGCGGGGCGAAACCCGCCGGGGACCATGCCGTTGCTTTCTGGGTATTTTAGTTCTACTTTCCTACACGTAGGCTGAGCGTCTTACACACTTTCCGTCGCGAGCCTCTCATGCTGTCGCACGAGCAGATCTGGACCGCCATCGATCGATTGGCCGAGCGCCACGGCTTCTCGGCCTCCGGCCTCGCGCGCCGTGCCGGCCTCGACGCGACGAGCTTCAACCGCTCGAAGCGCATCGGCCCGGATGGGCGCAAGCGCTGGCCCTCCACCGAATCCATCGCCAAGGTCCTGACCGCCACGGGCGCCAGCCTCGACGAGTTCCTGCGCCTCATCGAAGTCCGGACCGGACCGACCCGATCGATGATCCCCCTCGTGGGCATGACCCAGGCGGGGTCCGGACGGCTCTTCACCGACGAGGGCATGCCCACCGGCGGTCCCGGCTGGGAGGAGATCGAGTTTCCCGATCTCGCCGACGACCGGGCCTTCGCCCTGGAAGTGCAGGGCGATTCTATGGCGCCGCTTTACCGCGACGGCGACGTGCTCATCGTCTCGCCCTCCGCCAGCGTACGCAAGGGCGACCGCGTCGTGGTGCGCCTGAGCGCAGGAGAAGTCCTGGCCAAGGAACTCAAGCGCCGCACCGCCCGCACCATCGAACTCGTATCGCTCAATCCCGACCATGCCGACCGGGTCGTCAACGTGGCCGAGATCGCCTGGATCGGCCGGGTGATGTGGGTGCGGCAGTAGCGGCCCGTACGAAGCTTTGCCGCTTCTCCGGATCGGTTTATGCCTGAGATCCCGAAGGCGGAACGTGCCTCGCGGAACGCCCGGTCACCCGCGGTTCTCGTGTCGAACCCCGATGGGCCGAGGGCGTTTCGTGAAGAGGCGCCGAGAAGCCTCGCACGCGCGGACAGGCCATGGCATCGCCCCCACCGGACGATCAGGCGCCGGACGACCGGCCGGATGCGGCCCCGCAGGCCTACCTCGCGGCGTCGCGGGTGCCGGCACTGCTCGTCGAGGCCGGCCCGGACGGCGAACGGATCGTCTTCGCCAACCCGGCGTTCCTGACGCTCACCGGCTACGGCGCCGAGGCGGTGACCGGCCGCAGCACCCATTTCCTCCTCGGACCGGATACGGACCGGGCGGCGCGGATCGCCCTCGCGACGGCGCTCACCGATACGCCGCCCGAGGGCGTCGAGTTCCTGGCCTATACCCGCGCCGGAGCCGCGTTCTGGGCGCAGATCCTGGTGGCGCCGGTGCCCGGCACCGATCGGCGGCTCGTCCAGATCGTCGACGTCTCCCGCCGTCGCGATGCCGAAGGGGCCCTCAGCCTGTCGCGCCAGCGCGAGGCGCTCGGCCTCCTCACCAACAGCGTGGCGCACGAGTTCAACAATTTCCTCCAGATCCTCATCGGCTACATCGACGGCCTGAAACGGCGTCTGAGCGACCGCGACGAGCCCTTCATCCAGCGCGCCATCCTGCGCTCCACGGATGCGGCGGAGCGGGCGACGATCCTGACACGCCAGCTCCTCGCGTTCTCGCGTCGGATCGCCCCGGACGTCCGGCCCGTGGACCTCAACGCCCTGATCACCGAGTTCGGCGCACGCATGGGTCCGAGTCTGCCGGTGCGGATCAGCCTCGACATCCGCACCACGCCGGGCCTCGCCTGCGGCCTGAGCAACCCGCGCCAGGTGGAACTCGCCCTCAACCACATCGTGGCCAACGCGTGCGAGGCGATGCCGGGAGCGGGCCGCATCACCATCGCGACCTTCGCGGTACCGGTGGGGGATCGCGCCCTGCAGCGCCCCGGGGACGGCGCCGTCGGCATCACGGTCACGGATACCGGCCACGGCATGTCGCCCGAGATGGCGGCGCGCGCGCTCGCTCCGTTCATCACCAGCCGTGAGGCCGGGCGCGGCACCGGCCTCGCCATCGTCCATGGTCTGGTCAAGCGCCAGAACGGCACGGTGAACCTCGAGAGCAAGCCCGGCGAAGGCACCGTGGTCCGCCTCGTCTTCCCGGCCGTGGCCTGAGGGCGGAAAAAAAGCGCGGGGCGAGATGGACTAAAACCGCGCCTCGCCCGTCACCATATAGTGACTGGCGCTTCCGCCAGACTCTCAAACGAACCGCATCAGGGGCGAATCCATGCTCACCACCCCCACGCGCCGCAAGCGCGCGGCCACCATCCTCACGCTCGCCGCCACGCTGGCACTGGCGGCGCCCTTGGCGGAGGCACGTCCGGGCGGCAGCAGCGGCGGCATGGGTTCGCGCGGCTCGCGCACTCACGATGCCCCCTCGGCTACCACCACGGCCCCCTCGACCGCAGCGCCGATCCAGCGCACGCAGACCCAGCCCGGTCCGGCCATGGGCAATCCCGGCATGAACCCGGCTGCGGCCCAGCGCCCGCGCTTCGGTGGCGGCTTCATGGCGGGCCTTCTCGGCGCCGGCCTCCTCGGCGCGCTCCTCGGCAGCGGCTTCTCGGGCGGGCTCGGCGGCATCGCGTCGTTCATCGGCCTCCTGCTCCAGGTCGGCCTCCTCGTCCTCATCGTCTCCTTCGCCGTGCGTTGGTTCCGCCTTCGCCAGGCGAGTCCGGCCGCGGCCGGTCACGCTCGCTCGGACCTGAGCGGCAACGGTGCGAACGGGACCGGCGCGAATGGGACCGGCATGGGTGGGACCGGCATGGGTGGGACCGGCATGGGTGGGACCGGCATGGGCGGTGGCCTCGGCGGCAATGCCGGCCGCGGCCCCGTGGGTGGCGCCCTCGGCGGAATGGGTCGCGGTCCTGCGCCCGTGCAGCCGGTGCAGGCGCGTCCGGTCCAGATCGGACCGGGTGACTTCGAGAGCTTCGAGATCGCCCTGAACGGGGTTCAGGACGCCTACGGCCGTGAGGACGTGCCCGCCCTGCGCAACCTCGCCACCCCCGAGATGGCCGGCTACTTCGTCGAGGAGCTCCATGCCAACGAAGCCAAGGGTGTCGTCAACCGCATCTCGGACGTGAAGCTCCTTCAGGGCGACCTGTCGGAATCGTGGGGCGAGGGCAACGCCGAGTACGCCACCGTGGCCATGCGCTACGCCATCAAGGACGTCACCCTCGACCGTCGCACCAACCGCGTCGTCGAGACTGGCGCACCCGAGGCCGTGGAGCTCTGGACCTTCGTGCGCGAGCGCGGCGGTCGCTGGGTGCTTTCGGCGATCCAGCAGGGCCACTGATCGCTTCACCATCCGAATGAAAAACGAGGGCTGCCCGGGAAACCGGGCGGCCCATTTCGTTTCGATCGATGGGTCCCGGACGCCGAATGGGTACGTCGGTCCATCGTCATCGCATCACGCTTTGCCGGACGCACAAGACTTTCAGGATCTCATTGTGGATTTAATATCCAGGTCAATACTCGCGAATTGCTGATTCCTTTATGCCCGAATTTTGGCGGGCCTCGATATTTGCGTCGCGACGCTAAAAACTACAAATAAAAACAAGGCATTTGTAATTTGTACCAAGCCCTATAGGCTAAAATCAAACATATAAATTCGTTAACCATCCTATTAAGCCACGGGTTTGTGAGGGAACGCCGTTTCGACTTGGAAAGAATTATCGCAGATCAAGAAAGGACGCATCTGGAACTCGCTTGGTCATCGCAATGCCGACAACTCAAGGTTGCATATTCTACGAGCATGACTATCGCCTCGTCGGATTGTCCGCCGTCATTTGTATCCTCGGTTGTTTTGCTGCGACGACGACGATGGCTCAGGTGGAACTGTCGGGTCAGCGCGCCTTCTCGCGCTGGATGCTCGCCTCGGCGGCCGTCTTCGGCTGTAGCGTGTGGTCGCTGCACTTCGTCGCCATGCTGGCGTTCACACCCGCGACCGAGATCGCCTACGAGCTCGGCCTTACGGGCGCGTCGATCCTGGTGTCCGTCCTCGGAACCTTGCTCGCGCTCCTCGTGCGGCACCGCCTGCTCGGCACCCCCATGGCCGCAGTGCTCCCCGGAACGATCCTGGGTCTGAGCGTCGCCGGCATGCATTACCTCGGCGTCAGTGCGATGCGGGCCTCCAGCCTCGTCGTGCTCGATCCTTCCTACGTCATCGCCTCGGTGGCGCTCAGCGTGGGGTTCGGGATAGTTGCCCTGACCCGAGCCCGGGCGCTTCTCAGCCTCGCGCGGCGCGTCGAGGTGGCGATCTGGCTCACCCTCGCGATCTGTGGCCTACACTTCACCGGTATGGCCGCCGTGTCGATCACCTCCCTGGAGCCCCTGGAGGGGGCCGACCTTCTTCTCGGGTCGACGCAGCTCGGCTTCGCGGTCGGGTCCATCAGCCTGCTCGTCCTCGTCGCCGGCCTGACGGCCCTGCTGCTGCAGCAGCACCTGTCGCGTCGCAACCTCGACGAGATCAGCCGGATGCGGTTGCTCAGCAACCTGGCCTACGAGGTCCTGCTCATTCATCGTGACGGAAAGGTACTTGAGGTCAACAGCGCCGGAACGCGCCTGTTCGGCATGCCGGTCGAGGACATCATCGGCAAGCCGGTCCTCGATCTCTTCTCCCGGTCCGACGCCCCAGCCCTGATCCGGCGCGCGACCCGGCGGTTGGAGGACCTGCATCCCGAGGAGTTCGAGGCGCGTACGGGGGCGGGCGTCCTCGTTCCCGTGGAACTGTCGTGCCGCCTCATCGAGTTCGGCGGTCGACCGGCGACCGCGGTCGCCCTGCGCGATCTCACGGCGCTCAGGCGTGACGAAGCCCGCATCCGTCACCACGCCCTGCACGATGCCCTGACGGATCTGCCCAACCGCTACCTGATGGAGCAGCGCGTCGATCACGCGATCGCGACCGCGGCACAGGTCGGGAGCGGTCTGGCGGTGCTCTATCTCGACCTCGATCGTTTCAAGCCGATCAACGACCTGTACGGACATGCGGCGGGCGACGAGCTGCTGGTTCAGGTGTCCCGGCGTCTCCTCGGCGAGCTGCGCCCGACCGACACCCTCGCGCGGATCGGCGGTGACGAGTTCATCGTCGTCCTACCCCAGGCGGCGACGCCGGCGCATGTCGCGGAGGTGGCGACCCAGCTCCTCGCCGAACTCGCCCGGCCGTTCCGGATCGATAGCCACACCGTCGAGATCGGTGTCTCGGTAGGCATCGCGCTCTACCCGGACGACGGCACCACGGTGGAGAGCCTGCTGCGCGCCGCCGACACGGCGCTGTACCGGGTCAAGGACGAAGGACGCGGTGGCCTGCGCTTCTTCGAAGCGTCCATGGATGCGCAGCTCCACGCCCGGCGCATCCTCGAGCACGAACTGAGCGGCGCCCTCGCCCGCGACGAGTTGCAGCTGTTCTACCAGCCCATCGTGAACGCCCGCACCGGCGAGATCGAGACCTTCGAAGCCCTGATCCGCTGGCAGCACCCGGAGCGCGGCCTCGTCTCACCGGCCGAATTCATTCCCCTGGCCGAGCAGGCCGACCTCATCGCGTCGATCGGGCGGTGGGTGATCGACACGGCCTGCGCCACGGCGGCGACCTGGCCGAAAGCGTGGCGCGTCGCCGTCAACGTCTCTCCGAGCCAGTTCCGGCAATCGGACGTGCCGGCCATCGTCGCCGCGGCCCTCGACCGGAATGCCCTCGACGCGAGCCGCCTCGTCGTCGAGATCACCGAGAGCGTCTTCATTCAGGACGCGACGAACGCGGTGGACGTACTCTCGCGCCTGCGCCAGCAGGGCGTTCGCCTGGCCCTCGACGATTTCGGATCGGGCTATTCGAGCCTGAGCTACCTGCAACAGTTCAAGTTCGACAAGATCAAGATCGACCAATCCTTCGTGCGCCGGCTCGGGCAGGACGCCGACACCCTGACGATCATCGGCGCCATCGTGAATCTCGGGCACAACCTCGGCCTCCACGTCACCGTCGAAGGGGTGGAGACGGCCGATCAGCTCGAAATTCTGCGGGGCCTCGGCTGCGACCAGATGCAGGGCTACCTGTTCGCGCGGCCATCCCCCACGATCACCGGCCGGGAGCTGGAACAGGCCCGTTTGCGCGCGATGTTCGCGGAGACGTTCGTTAGGGCGCGCGCCTGAACGGCGTGCGCCGGCGGGACTAGGTGCCCGACGCCAGGGCCTGCGCCATGGCGACGAACCCGGCCACCGGCACCTCCTCGGCCCGCGCGGTCTCGGGAATGCCCGCGGCCGCCAGCAGGAGTGCGGGATCGGGGGTCGCGGCCTTGAGGCTCTGGCGCAGCATCTTCCGGCGCTGGCCGAAGGCCGCGCGGGTGACGCGCTCCAGGGTCTCGACGGCGCAGGGCAGGGGGGAGGACCTGGGCGTCAGCCGCACCACGCTCGACGTCACCTTGGGCGGTGGCACGAAGGCGGACGGGGCGACGTCGAACAGGATGTGGGCTTCCGTGCGCCAGCCGCACAGGACGCCCAGGCGACCGTAATTCGCGCGGTCGGATTCGTCCGCCACGATGCGCTCGGCGACCTCGCGCTGGAACATCAGGGTGAGGCTGTCCCACCACGGCGGCCACACCGGCGCGGTGAGCCAGCCCGTCAGCAGGGGCGTTCCGATATTGTAGGGAAGGTTGGCGACGATCCGCACGGGCCCGGTGCCCAGACCCGCTTCAATGAGGGGCACGGGATCGAAGGTGAGGGCGTCGGCATCCACCACGTCGAGGCGGCCCGGGTAATGCGCGGCGATCTCGGCCAGCGCCGGCAGGGCGCGCGGATCGCGCTCGACGGCGATCACCCGGGCGGCGCCGGCACTCAGGAGCGCGCGGGTGAGGCCGCCGGGGCCGGGGCCGATCTCCACCACGGTGACGCCCTCAAGGGGGCCGGCCGACCGGGCGATGCGACCCGTGAGATTGAGATCGAACAGGAAGTTCTGGCCGAGCGCCTTCTTCGGCTCCAGGCCGTGCGCGCGCACGACGTCGCGCAGGGGCGGCAAGCCGTCGTCGGCGCGGTAGTCGATATCGCTCATGACTTGGGGCTTTTCGCGAGGCGGGCGGCGAGGCGCAGGGCCGCCATCAGGCTGTCCGGACGGGCGATGCCCCTTCCGGCGATGTCGAAGGCGGTGCCGTGGTCCGGCGAGGTCCGGATGAACGGCAATCCCAGGGTCACGTTGACCCCGTCGTCAAACGCGATGGTCTTGATCGGGATCAGGGCCTGGTCGTGGGTCGGGGTCAGGGCCACGTCGTAGGTCGCTCGCGCCCGCGGGTGGAACAGGGTGTCGGCCGGAAGCGGACCGCGGATGTCGATGCCCTCGCCCTGGAGTTGCGCCACCGCCGGCTCCAGCACGTCGCGATCTTCCAGGCCCATGGTACCGTTCTCGCCCGCGTGCGGGTTGAGGCCCGACAGGACGAGGCGGGGGTTGGCGAGGCCGAAGCGATGGCGCAGGTCGTGGGCGACGATGCGGGCGGTGGCGACGACGAGCTCCCGCGTGAGCAGCTCGGGAACCCGGCGCAGGGCCACGTGGATGGTCACCGGCACCACCGCGAGGGTCTCGCTCCACAGCATCATCACCGGAAGCGGTACCGCCTCGCCGGGCTCGACGCTCAGCGCCGCGAGGAACTCGGTATGCCCCGGATGGGCGAAGCCGACCTGGGTCAGGACGTACTTGGCGATGGGGTTGGTGACGAGCGCCGTGGCGATCCCGGCGCGCACCAGGGCGACGCCCGCGGTGATGGATTCGAGGGTCGCGCTGGCGTTGGCCGAGTCCGGACGCCCCGCCACGGCGCCGATTCGGGCGCCGCTCGGCAGGGGCATCACCGGGAGCGCGCGGGGAAACACCTCGGTGGCGTAATCCGGGCCGACCTCCGCGATGGGGATCGAGAACCCGAGTTCGCTCGCGCGCCGCTCGACGAAATCCGGGTCGCCGATGAGGAAGAACGGCGGCAGACCGGGGCCTTCGTCGCGGTCCCGCCACGCCATCAGGGCGAGTTCCGGCCCGATCCCGGCCGGATCGCCGAGGGTGAGGGCGATCGGTTGGTGATCGGTCACGCTGGGCCCCGTCCTTGCGCTGTCATGCCGACCGCGTCGCAGGTCGAGGCCGACAAGGCAAGGCGGCCGGGCTCACCGGATGGTGGCGATCCCGTCGGATGTGGTGGCGGTGCCGAGGTTCTGGCGCAGGTCCGCCTCGCCGAGGGTCTTGAGCTCGACGCGCAGCAGCACCGTGCGGTTGCGCTCCGCCGTGCCCAGCGCCGTGGCGATGGGCGAAACGATGTAGTTCAGGGACACCGTGGTGCACTCGTCCTGATAGCCGGCCCCGAGGCTGATGCCCGAGAGGTAGGACTTGCCGGGATTCACATAGATCGGCGACGGGCCGACGGGGTTCTGCAGATAGGCGGTGTAGGCGTCGGCGAAGTTGTCGCGCACGTCGAGGTAGTGGCTGAGGTCCACCAGGGCCGAGCCGGTGACGAACCAGTTCGGCGTCACATGGTAGGTGGCGGACGCGGTCACGCCCTCGCGCCGGTGTACGAAGCCGAGGGCCGGCTGGGCCTCGTAGTAGGAATAGAACACCGACAGGTCGAGGGGCAGGAACGGGGCGAAGCGGGCCGTGACGCCCGTCTCGAACCGGTTGACGGCAAAATCCCGCTGGTCGAACCGCGCCCGCGAAATGAAGCTGATGTTCTGGTTCGGCGAGAGCTGGAACCGGCCGACAAAGTCGGACCGGCGGTTCTCCAGGCCCGAATCGAGGCCCACATTGGCGATGTCGCCGCGGCGGAACGAGTTGACGCCGGCGATCTGGATCGACTCGCCGAACATCACGTTCGCGTACCAGCCGGCGGGCGTGACAACGGAATATTGCCCGCCGATGTTGGTCCGCAGGCCGCCCTCGACTCGGTCGTACCCTGAGAACTTGTCCCACTGGAACAGGGAGGTGTCGTCGAAGACGAGGCTCTGCGCGTCCTCGTTGGGCAGGCGGCCGATGCGGGTCTCGCTCGGACGGGCGATGACCTGGACGATGGGCTCCAGGGTGTGGACGCCCAGCGGCCCGAAATTCGAGACGAACGGGTAGCGGTAATCGAGGCCGATGGCCGGCATCACCCGGCCGGAAATGTCGGAATCCTGGGTCGTCAGGTTCTGAGCCAAGGCGTTCTGGTAGCCAGAGTTGCGCGGGTCGACGAAGAACGCGTCGGTGCGCAGGTAGGCGAACGGCGTGAACACCTGACCGGCGTCGTCGATGAAAGTCCGGCGCCAGGACACCTGCGCCGAGGCGCGGGTCGTCGTGCCGGCCAAGCCCCGGATCAGGCAGGTGCTGCGGGTGAAGGTCAGGCAGGTCTCGTAGAGCGGGAAGCTCTGGCCGTTGGCGCTCGGGCTCAGCAGGTACGCGCCCGTGCGGGGAATGCCCTGGAAGTCCGTGGCCTCGCGGGTCAGGCTGGTGATGTTGGATTCGAATCGGACCTCGCCGCCGAGCGGGGCCGGCCCGTTGATGCGCTTGTCGTAGTCGATGACCGGCGCAACGATGGGCTGTTCCTTCTGCCAGTCGAAGCTCGACAGGCCCTTGAAGTAGTAGCCCCGCGCCTCGAACCACGAGCGGTCGCCCTGTCCGATGAGGTAGGCCGTCGAGACCGCCTCGCGGAAATAGTCCGTCGTGATGCTCTGGTTGCGGATGCGGTAGTTGTCCAGGAACCACTTGTCGGTGACGCCGACGAGGTCCCATCCCGTGCGCCAGCGGTCGTTGATGTAGAACTGGCCCTTCGACTCGACGGCGCCGCGGAAATCGCGGTCCCCGGCGCCCAGCGGCCCGGGCAGGAACGCGCTCGGCGTCGTCTGGAAGATGCCCGAGAGACGCAGGTTGTATGAACCCGTCTCGAGGCGCTGGCGGAACTCGGCCTGGCCCAGCACACCCTGGTTGCTGAGGAAAGCCGGCGACAGGGTCAGGTCGTAATCCGGCGCGAGATTGAAGAAGTACGGCACGGCGAGGCCGCTGCCGAGCGCCGTGGACGAAATGAAACGCGGCGTGAGGAAGCCGGATTTGCGCTTCACGCTCGGATCGGCCGTCTCGAAATACGGCAGGTAGGCGAGCGGGATGCCGGCGATCTCGAGGGTCGATTCCTCGAACGCGATGGTATGGGTCTCGTTGTTGTGGATGATCTTGGTGGCGCGGATCTGCCACAGCGGCGGCGTCTCCGGGTTGTTCTTGCACGGCTCGCAGGCCGTGTAGGTGCCGTACTCGAAGCTCGTGCGGTCGCCCTCGATGCGCTCGGCGCGGGGCGCCGAGAACCGGGTGCGGACGGGCTGGCCCTTCACCTCGATGGTCTGCTGGATGCGCAGGGCGTCGATGAAGCCGTTCTTGAAGTCGTCCGTCAGCTCCATCTTCGCGCCGGTCAGCACCGCCCCGGTCTCGTCGGTGAGGCGGACGTTGCCCTCGGCGAAGACCCGGCTGGTGTTGCGGTCGTAGAGGACGCGGTCGGCCTGCAGGGTGCGCGGACCGTAATGCAGCTCGGCGTTGCCGCGCGCCGCGACGGTGTTCTTGTCGTTGTCGTAGACGAGCTCGGCCGCCTCCACGAGAAGGCGCTCGGCCTGCTTGTTCGAGGCGGGCTTGCCCGAAGCCGGCTTCGCCTTGGCGTCCGTCGTCTTGGCGTCCGTTTGCGCAGCCGGACGGGCATCGGCCGCGGTGGAGACCACGGCCGGGAGCAGCGCCAGCAGACCGGCGGCGAGTGCGATGTCGGCGACCTTACGCAACGCGAGTCCCAACTCCTGCCACGACCCCACCCCGTTTCCCGATCCGGAGATCAGCATCAGCCGTCCTCCTGGTAGAGAAGCGTGAGCGTACCGAGAAGACTTCCTACCACAGCCGGGAACCACGCCGCCACCGTCGGCGTCACGATCCCGGACGCACCCAGTCCCTCGAGGAGCTGCCGGGCGACGTAGAGTGCGAACCCGGCCGCCACGCCGCCGAGCACGAGCTTTCCCACGCCACCAAAGCGGAAGAACCTTAAGGAAACGCTGGCCGCCACGAGCACCATGGCGACGAAGAGAACCGGGCGCGCCATGAGCACGTCATACTGGAGACGGTAGCGCGTGGCATCCAACCCCGCCCGCTCGTTGCGTGCGATGGTCTCGGGAAGTTGCCAGAAAGGCACAGATTCCGGGGGTGTGAAGCGCTGGCGCACCTGTCCGGGGTCGAGGGTGGAGGCGATGAGATATGTGGAAAAGCCCTCCGGCGGCGCGTCCGGGGTGAGGAGGCGGGCCTCCTGCAGCTCCCAGTACCCGTCGTGGAGGATCGCCCGCGCGGCATCGATCTCCGACACGAACGCCCCGGAATCGTCGAAGGTGTAGGCCGAGACGCCCGCCAGCGTCGTGGTGCCCTCGATGGCCGTCTCGGCCCGCAGGATCGCCTGCCCGTCGACGCTGCGCTGGCGGATCCAGATGTCCTTGCCCGAGCCCGCCTTGGTGGAGCGCGCGAAGATCTTCGCCTCGATCTCGGTGGAGCGCTGCTTCAGCAGGGCCGAGACCGGATTGTAGACGCCCACCGTGAAGGCCCCGATGGCGAGCGCCACGAACAGTCCGGGCTGGAGGAACTGCCACGCCGAGATCCCGGCGGCCCGCGCCACCACGAGTTCCAACTTGCGCGAGAGCTGCAGCAGCGAGGCCATCGATCCGAACAGGATCGCGAAGGGCAGCACGCCCTCGGCCACCGCCGGGGTGCGGAACAGGGCGAGCTGGGCCATCAACCCCGTGGACGCGCCCTCGGCGTCGCCGGCGCGGCGCAGGAGCTCGACGAAATCGAGGGTGTAGACCAGGGTGAAGACCGTGAGGAACACGCCCAGGATGGTGCGCAGGAACCGCAGCGCGAAGTAGCGCCCGAGGGTGAGGCCGATGAGTGCGCTCACGGCTCAGGCCCGTCCGAGGCGTCGGCGGCGCAGCAGCCCGGCGAGGCGCGCGTTCCAGGCCCGGACCGCGGGCCCGTGGAAGATCACGACGCTGGACAGCGCGATGGCCAGCAGCGGCACGGCGTAGATCGCCACGACGGCGCCCTGGCTGCGGGTGGCGGCACTGGTGGCGGCGAACCCTGCGATGCGCAGCACCACCACCGCCAGCACCGCCCCGGCGACGGCGAGCCCCCGGCCCTGGCGGGTGGTGCGAGGATCGCCGAGCGCCGCGAAGGCGATGAAGGTGAGCGCCAGCGGATAGAGCCACGACGACAGACGGTCGTGCAGCTCGGAGCGGAAGCGGCCCTTCTGGAGCTGGTAGTAGCCCTCCGCCCGATCGGGAAAGAACAGCTGCGTCGTCGAGCGCTCGCGCGGCTTGTAGGTCACCTCCGAATCCGGAGGCGTGAAGGCGGCCAGATCCACGGTGTAGCGCTCGAAGGTGATGATCGAGGAGTCGCGCGAATCCTTCTGCTGCCGGTGCACGCTGCCCTTCTCCAGGGCGAGGTAGCTTTGGCCGCCGTAATCCACCGCCTGGCCGCGCTCGGCGAGGTAGACCACGCTTTTTCCCGCCTCGCGCTTGTCCTGGATGAAGATGCCGAGCAGCGATCCGCCCGGTCCACGCTCGCGGAAATGGAAGGTGATGCCGCTGTCGAGGCTGGTGAACTGGCCTTCCTTGACCACGTTGGCGATGAAGTCGCCCCGCACCCGGGTGAGCACGTCGCGCAGTTCCTGGAACGAGGACGGCATCACCTGGATCGTCAGGAACGCCACGGCGAAGCTGACGGCGAGGCCGAGGGTAAGGAACGGGCGCAGGATGCGGCGCGGCTTCATCCCCGCCGCCGACATGACGATGAGCTCGGAATCGCCGTTGAGCTTGTTCAGGGCGTAGACCACGGCGATGAACAGGGCCACCGGCGAGATCACGGTGACCAGGGTCGGCAGGGACAGGCCGGTGATGAGGAAGAAGATCACCAGGGTCTGGCCCTTGGCGGTGATGAGGTCGAGTTCCCGCAGGGCCTGCGTCACCCAGATCGTACCCGTGAGGCCGACGAGGCAGGCGAGGAAGGCTCCGAACGCGATTCGGAAGATGTAGCGCTCGATCTGCGTCATCGGTTCTCGCGGACGGATCTCCCGGGGGACGTTTGGCCGGGTCACCGAGGCGGCGACCGGCCGATGTAGCGCAGGCCCGCAGGTCGCGTCGAGCCACCCCACAAGCACACCGAACCGGGCGGTTTGACGGCGTTTTCCGCCGCCGCGCCATCGCGTTGCGTTCTGACGCTCGTCGAGTACACAGGAAACCGATCCGGCGCCGCCCGTCCTTCACGTGCCGCGCCGCACACAACTCGACGCGCGACCTCGGCGCGACCAGGGAAAGCTGCAGGCATGGCGGACGGAATCACGATCGCATTCGGGGCCCTCGGACCGGTGGGCCGGGGCGACCTCGTCGTCTTCGTCGGCGACGATCTCGCCCTCGCACCCGAGGTGGCCCAAGCCGTCGGACGCGGTGCCGCCGACCTCGTCGCCCGCGCCGCCGCGAGCGAGCGCTTCAAGGGCAAGTCCCTCTCGGCCCTCACCCTGCCGGCCCCCGCCGGCCTCGACGTGGACCGCCTCGTGGTGGTCGGCCTCGGCTCCGAGAAGGACCGGGCCAAGCTCGACTGGCCGGCGCTGGGCGGGTTCGCCGCCAGCAAGGTCACGGGCCGCACCGCCACCCTGGCGCTGGTGCTCCCGGGCGTGCCGGTGACGCCCGAGAACGCCGCCGACATCGCGCTGGGCGCCCGCCTGCGTCACTACAGCTTCGACCGCTACAAGACCAAGAAGAAGCCCGAGGGCGAGGAGACCCGCGGCACCGCGCTCACCCTCATGGTGTCCGATCCGGCCGCCGCCGAGGCCGCCGTCAAGACCACCGATGCGTTGGCCGAGGGCGTGATCCTGGCTCGTGAACTCGTCAACGAGCCGCCGAACGTCCTTTTCCCGGCGGAGTTCGCCCGCCGGGCCGAGGACCTGACGAAGCTCGGCGTCGAGGTCGAAGTGCTCGGCCCCGGCAAGCTCGAAGCCCTCGGCATGGGCGCGCTCCTCGCCGTGGCCCGCGGCTCGGTGCGCGAGCCCCGCGTGGTGATCATGCGCTGGAACGGCGGAGCGGCGGACGAGGCCCCCATCGCCCTCGTCGGCAAGGGCGTATGCTTCGATTCCGGCGGCATCTCCATCAAGGGCGCGGCCGGCATGGAGGACATGAAGGGCGACATGGGGGGTGCTGCCTGCGTCGTCGGCACCCTGCACGCGCTCGCCTCCCGCAAGGCCAAGGTGAACGTGGTCGGTGCCATCGGCATCGTGGAGAACATGCCCGACGGCGACGCCTTCCGCCCCGGCGACATCGTCACCTCCATGTCGGGCCAGACCATCGAGATCATCAACACCGACGCGGAGGGGCGCCTCGTGCTCGCCGACGTGGTCTGGCACGTCCAGGGGGCCTACAAGCCGAAGTTCATCATCGACCTCGCCACCCTCACGGGCGCGATCATCGTGGCGCTCGGCCAGGACATCGCCGGCCTGTTCTCCACCGACGACGACCTCGCCGCCAAGCTCACCGCCGCCGGCGAGGCGACCGGCGAGGCCGTGTGGCGGATGCCGCTGATCCCGGCCTACGACAAGGCCATCGACTCGAAGTTCGCCGACATGAAGAACACCGGCGGTCGCCACGGAGGTGCGGCCACTGCCGCGTCCTTCATCAAGCGCTACACCAACGACGTGCCGTGGGCGCATCTCGACATCGCGGGCGTCGCCATGTCGTCCTCGTCGTCGGAGATCAACCGGAGCTGGGGTGCGGGCTGGGGCGTGCGCCTCCTCGATCGCCTCGTGCGCGACAACTACGAGGCGTGAGCCGCGTATCCGCCGCCGCCTGGGCGCTGGCCCCGGCGGCGGCCGCGATCCTCGGCGTGGGCCTGGCCTGGGCGACGGGGTTCAGCCAGCGCATGGTCCTGCCGGGGGTGGTCGAGGCGCGATTCTACGGCTTCTTCCTCGACCGGTACCCGCTGTTCGCCGCCGCCATCCTGTACGGGCTCGCCGCCCTCCTCGTGACGATGATCCGGCCGGGGCCGGGCCGACCCGTCCGGCGCTTCGCCGGCGGCGCGGTCGCGGTCGCGATGCTGCTCGCCGCCGGCCTGTACCCCACCTTCGGCGGCCCGACCCTACGGTCGGGCTTCGCCACGGGCGGCGTCGCCTTCCTCAACGGGCAGACCATGACGGTGGCCTACGGCCTCGGCGCGGCCTCGGCCGCGTTCGTGTTCGGCCTCGCCCTCGGTTTCGGCGGCCTGCTCATGGCCGGCACCGTCCGAAGGGGTGGAGGCTGGGGCCGATGGCTCCTAGCGGCGGGCGGGCGCGTGCTGGTGCGATACCTGTCGCTCTGGTTCGCCCTCGCGGTGCTCGGCCTCGCCCACGCCACCGGGCTCGGGGCCTGGCCGCGCCGCCCGCTCACGGGCGGGGAGGCGGCCCTCGCCGCCGCCCTCGTCCTCCTCGCCTTCCTGCCCCATTCGGCGCTCGCCTGGCTCGACAACCGGGCGCGCCATCGGCCACCATCCGGCGCGGTGGCTTGATCCGGGCCGGCAAATCCGGAAAGATGGTTCAGATGTGAACGAAAGCGGCACCAAGCCGCTGCGCCACATCACAGGGAGGTTCGCAATGCCCCAGGATCGGGTGGCCCCTCGTCGTGGCGCCGAGCGTCCGTGGCTGTCCGCCTACCCGCAGGGAGTGCCGGCGGAGATCGACGTGGCGGCCCTCGGCACCCTCGTCGACCTGTTCGAGGACACCCTGCGGCGCCATCCCGACCGGCCGGCGGTGCAGTGCTTCGGCTCCCGCATCACCTACGGCGCTCTCGGCGAATCCGCGCGCGCAGTTGCGGCGTGGCTCGCGGCGCAGGGCTACGGCAAGGGCGACCGCATCGCGATCATGATGCCCAACGTGCCGGCCTACCCGGTGGCGATCCTTGGGGTGTTGCTCGCCGGCTGCACCGTCGTCAACGTCAACCCGCTGTACACGCCGCGCGAACTTACCGCGCAGCTCGCCGATTCCGGCGCGCGCGCCCTCTTCGTCCTCGAGAATTTCGCCCACACGGTGGAGACGTCCCTTGCCGAGGTGAGCCTGGAGCGCATCGTCGTCGCCGGGCCGGGCGACGGCCTCGGCCTCAAGGGGCGGGCCATCGGCTGGGCCAGCCGCACCCTGAAGAAAGCGGTGCCGGCCTATGCCCTGCCGCCCGAGCGGACGGTCCGGTTCGAGCAGGTCCAGCGCCTCGGCCGGACCCTGCCGCGCCCGGTCGTCGCCCTCGCCCCCGACGACCTCGCCTTCCTGCAATACACCGGCGGCACCACGGGGGTCGCCAAGGCGGCGATGCTGACTCACCGCAACATCGTCGCCAACGTCGCCCAGTGCCAGACCTGGTTCTGCATCGACGACGACGACGGCCACGAGCGGGTGATGATCACGGCCCTGCCGCTCTACCACATCTTCGCCCTGACCTGCTGTTTCTTCCTGTTCGTGAAGCTCGGCGGGTGCTGTCTGCTGATCCCGAACCCGCGCGACGCGGACGGCTTCGTGAAGACCCTCAAGGGCAACCGCTTCACCCACCTCTCCGGGGTCAACACCCTGTTCAACCTGCTGGTGAATCATCCGGGCATCGGGGCGGTGAATTTCGGCCACATCGATTTCGTCATCGCCGGCGGCATGGCGGTGCAGGCCCCCGTGGCGGCCAAGTGGAAGACCATCACCGGCACCACCATCGTCGAGGGCTACGGCCTGTCCGAGACTTCGCCCGTGGTCTGCGTGAACCCGCCGAGCCTCGTCGAATGGTCCGGCACCATCGGCTTCCCGCTTCCGTCGACGGACGTCGCCATCCGCACCGTGGACGGGCGGAGCGCCGGCCCCGGCGAGCCCGGCGAATTGTGCGTGCGCGGGCCCCAGGTCATGGCCGGCTACTGGAAGCGCCCCGACGAGACCGCGCGGGCCACCACGCCGGACGGATACTTCCGCACGGGCGACGTCGCGGTGTTCGAGCCCGACGGGCAGGTCCGCATCGTCGACCGGATGAAGGACATGATCCTGGTCTCGGGGTTCAACGTCTATCCCAACGAGATCGAGGAGGTGCTGGCCGGCCATCCCGGCGTCCTCGAATGCGCCGTGGTGGGCGCGCGCCACGACGAGACCGGCGAGATGGTGGTGGCCCACGTCGTCCGGCGAACCGACGAGACCACGCCCGATCTCCTGCGGGCCTTCGCCCGGACCCAGCTCACGGGCTACAAGGTGCCGCGCCGGGTGGTGTTCCACGAGGCCCTGCCGAAGACCAATGTCGGCAAGGTCCTGCGCCGGGCCCTGCGCGACGATCCGCCCGCTTCGTGAGATCGCGCCGCGTGTAACCAAACGGGCCGCCGGTCCGTATGGTGGGCATCGGGCGGATGCCGAGAATCGACGCCGGGCGTCGAAGTGAAGCGTTCCGGCCGGCATCTGCGAAGGAGCCTCACATGCACATCAAGCGTCCGCGCGGCTGGGAAATCCCGGAGCACCTCGCGACCCCCGAGAGCGTCTTCCTCGACCGCCGCGCCCTGCTCGGTGCCGGGGCCGGTCTGGCCGCATCGGCGCTCCTGGGCGCCCGCGGCGCACACGCCGCCGCCGAACCCGGCCTATACCCGGCGCCCCGCAACGAGGCCTACGCCCTCGACCGCGCCGTCACGGCGGAGAAGTACAGCGGCGACTACAACAACTTCTACGAATTCGGCATGTCGAAGAGCGTGCTGCCGGCGGCCAACGCCCTCAAGACCAAGCCCTGGACCATTAAGATCGACGGCCTCGTCGAGAAGCCGTTCGAGATCGGCTTCGAGGACCTCCTGCGCAAGGTGACCCTGGAGGAGCGGCTCTACCGCCACCGCTGCGTCGAGGCGTGGTCCATGGCCGTGCCGTGGACGGGGTTTCCCCTCTCGAAGCTGGTGGCGCTCGCCAAACCCGCCTCGGGTGCGAAGTACATCCAGATGCAGACCTTCCTCGACCCCGCCATGGCGCCGGGCCAGCGCTCGTTCCTGTACCCCTGGCCGTACATCGAGGGGCTGACCATGGCGGAGGCGGCCAACGACCTCGCCTTCGTGGTCACGGGCATCTACGGCAAGGCCCTGCCGAACCAGTTCGGCGCGCCGATCCGCCTCGCGGTGCCGTGGAAGTACGGCTTCAAGTCGGTGAAATCGATCACCAAGATCTCGTTCGTCGCCGAGCGGCCCAAGACCTTCTGGGAAGGCCTGCAATCGGCCGAGTACGGCTTCTGGGCCAACGTCAATCCGGCCGTCTCGCACCCACGCTGGAGCCAGGCGACGGAGCGGGTGCTGGGCACCGACCAGCGCGTGCCGACCCTGATCTACAACGGCTACGGCGAGCAGGTCGCGGGTCTCTACAAGGGCCTGGAGAAGGAACGCCTGTTCGTGTGACGGAGCCCAGGCGCGGCGCTCAGTAGATCCAGCGCTGCGCCTTGGCGACGAGGAAGTCCCGGAACGCCTGCACGCGGGCCACGGTGCGCATCTCCTCGGCGTAGACGAGGTAGCTCTCCATGTGCGGCATCTCGCTGTCGCGCATGACCTGGACGAGGCCGGTGCCGCTCTCGACGGCGTAGTCGGGCAGGATGCCGATGCCGGCGCCCGTCTCCATGGCCTGCTGCAGGGCCGTGATGTTGTTCACCGTGAAGTGGATCGGCCGGCGCTCCTGGCCCTCGCGCCCGACGGTGGCGAGCCAGTGAGTGGCGAGCAGGTAGGACGGCTCGTTGCCGCCGAACGAGATCAGCCGGTGGTTGTCGAGGTCGGCGATACTCTTGGGCTCGCCGAAGCGCTTGACGTAGTCGGCCGCCGCGTAGGCGTGGTAATGCACCGTGAACAGCCGCCGCTGGATCAGGTCGGGCTGGGCCGGCCGCCGCATGCGGATCGCGACGTCGGCCTCCCGCATGGCGAGGTCGAGTTCCTCATTGGTGAGGATCATCTCGACGCGGACGTCGGGGTAGAGGTCGAGGAACTCGGCCACGCGCTGAGCGAGCCACGAGGTGCCGAGCCCCACGGTGGTGGTCACCTTGAGGTCGCCGGACGGGCGCTCGCTGGTTTCGACGAGGCGCGCGCGGGTGTTCTCCAGGCGCAGCTTCATGTCCCGCGCGGCGCGGAACAGCAGGTCGCCCTGCTCGGTGAGGATCAGCCCCCTGGCGTGGCGGTGGAACAAAGGTGCCTTCAACTCGCGCTCGAGGGCGCTGATCTGGCGGCTGACGGCCGATTGGCTCAGGCCGATGTCGTCGCCGGCGCGCGTGAAGCTGCCGGCCTCGGCGACGTTGAGGAAGATGCGGATCTTGTCCCAGTCCACGGCGTCCACTCCCGTACGCACCCCGGTGCCGTCCCGTTCGCCGTTGCCGGCCCGGACCCTGACACGCGCCGCACGGATGCCCACGGATCACAGTGTGGGTCGTCCATGCGAGAAGCGCCGACGGCCCATGCCGTCAGCGCTCAGGTTAGGACTTCGATCTTGCGATTGTGTTGCGGCCTGGCGCAAGCCGCGGCGGACAAAAATCGCTATTCCGCCGCAGCTTGCTGTGGGGTCTCGCCGACTTCGAGGGCGGCGATGAACTTTTCGGCGTCGAGGGCCGCCATGCAGCCCATGCCGGCCGCCGTGATCGCCTGGCGGTAGATGTCGTCGGTGACGTCGCCGGCGGCATAGACGCCGGGAATCGCCGTGTGGGTCGTCCCCGGCTTGGTCTCGATGTAGCCGCCGTCGCGCATGGCGAGCTGACCCTCGAAGATCGCCGTTGCGGGCTGGTGCCCGATGGCGATGAACACGCCGTCGGTCTTGCGTTCGACGATCTCGCCCGAGCGCACGTCCTTGAGGCGCAGGTGCGTCACCGACGGGGGCTTCTGCGTGCCGCAGACTTCCTCGACGGCGTGGTGCCACAGCACCTCGACGTTGGGATGCTTGAACAGGCGCTCCTGCAGGATGCGCTCGGCCCGGAACTCGCCCCTGCGGTGGACCACCGTCACCTTGGAGGCGAGGTTGGCGAGATAGAGCGCCTCCTCCACGGCGGTGTTGCCGCCGCCGACCACCACGACCTCCTTGCCCCGGAAGAAGAAGCCGTCGCAGGTGGCGCAGGCCGAGACGCCGAAGCCCTGGAACGCCGCTTCGGAGGGCAGGCCGAGCCACTTCGCCTGGGCGCCCGTGGCGATGACGAGGGCGTCGCACGAGTAGGTCTCGCCGGAATCGGCTTCCAGCCGGAACGGCCGGACCTTGAGATCGACCTTGGTGATGTACTCGGACACGATTCTGGTGCCGACATGCTCGGCCTGGGCGCGCATCTGCTCCATGAGCCACGGCCCCTGGATCGCTTGCGCGAAGCCCGGATAGTTCTCCACATCCGTGGTGATCATGAGCTGGCCGCCGGGCTGGAAGCCGGAGATCATCAGGGGCTCGACCATGGCGCGGGCGGCGTAGATGGCGGCGGTGTAGCCGGCCGGCCCCGAGCCGATGATGACGAGCTTGGAATGGGTGTGCGCCATCGGATTCGTCTCCTTCAGGATGGGTCGGCGGAGGCCAGGCGCGCGACATGCGCATCGTAGGCCCGCGCCATCGCCTGCGCGATGGCCGGCGTCGCGTCGAGGGGTTCGTAGCGCAAGGTCTCCAAACGACCGATGAAGGGCTTCAACGCGCCCGCCATGGCGAGGCCCGCGAACAGCCGCCTGTGACGGATATAGGTCTTCGGCAGGTCGAACAGGAGGACCGGGGCGCCCGTGCTCACGGCCTCGCCGACCATGTTCGCCGAATCCGACGTGACCACGATGGACTCGGCGAGCGCCAGCATGGCGACGTAGGGGTTCTCGCCCGTCCCGTCCCAGAAGAACCCGCCCTTGGCCGCGACCAGGGCCTCGAGGGCGTCGCGCAGGTCCGGCGGGGTGCGGCGCGAGACCGTCAACATCAGCGAGCAGCCGCCCTCCGAGAGCTTGGTCAGATCGCGCACGAGGCGGCGCATGTCGGCGTTGCGGTAGGTGAGATGCCGGCTGTCGCCGCCGATGAGCACGGCGATGCGCGGCCAGGGCAGGCCGGCGAGGCGCGGATCGGGCCGGGCGCGCGCGGCGGCGAGGCGCTTGGCGGACACCTGATGCGGCGCGGTGAGGGTGGTGAAGACGTTCTCCCCCCGCAGGTCGTCGTAATCCGGCACCCAAACGAAGTTGGCGGTCTGCGGTCCCGTGCGCGGGTCCTTGAGGAACGCCGTGAAGGTTCGTCCCCCCGAGGCTTCGCGGACGGCCCGCAGGTACGGTACCGACCGCCGACCCGAGGCGACGAGGATGTCGGGCAGCGGCCCCGACAGGGCGCCGCGCGCCCGGCCCGGCCGATCGCCCGGGTCCACCGGCCCCCACGGCGCCATCCAGCCGAAGGGCGGGCGCGGCGTGATGCGCCGGGTCTCGAAGGCGAGGCCGAGGGTCTCGGCGAGGCCGAGGCACTGGTTCTCGTCGCCGGCCTTGCCGTCGGTGACGATCCAGGTCCTAGCCTGGGCGATCTCGCGCGGAGGGGAGGGGGTCGTTGCCGGACGGCCGGACGGTGCATGCATCCGGGACGCTTTCGCCATCGGCGCCGCCACGTCAATCCCGCCGGTCGGTTCGCCCGACGATCACTGCGACGGCAGGGCCCGCCGAAGCCAGCCGGCGTAATGCGCCGCGATGGCGGTCACCCGCCGACGCTCCGATTCGGGATCGTACCAGGCCCCGCCGGAACTCGCCGAGACGACGGACAGCTGGGGATGCCGGGCCAGCACCTCGCCACGGCGACCGACGAGGAGGGCCTCCCCGTCGAGATAGTCGGAATCCATGCTGCCGCCGAAGCCGCTCCGGCCCTGGTTGCCGACATAGGGATTCATCGACAGGCTGCGCAGGCGCACCACCAGGGTCGGGCCGCGCCCACCGGAAACATCGGCGAACTCGGCACGCAGGGCCTGGGTGAGATCGTCCTGAAGCGCCCGGGCGCGGGGTCCGTCCCCCTGGGCAAGGAGGGGTCCGACATCGACGCGGATGCCGGACAGCCGCTCGCCCCCGAGGCTCGGCAGACCCTGGGCCGAAGCCGGGGCGGCGAGGGAGAGGAGGCCGAGAAGGCCTCCCGTCCCGGCCCAGCGCAACAGGCGGCGCACGACGACGCTCAGGCGCCGTACTGGACGGCGACGACCTCGTAGGACTTGCCGCCGCCGGGCGTCGTCACTTCGACGGTGTCGCCCACACCTTTGCCGATGAGGGCGCGGGCAATGGGTGAGGTGATGGACACGAGGCCCGAGCGCACGTCGGCCTCTGGCTCGCCGACGAGCTGGTAGGTCTTTTCTTCCTCGGTGTCCTCGTCGACGAGCTTCACCGTGGCGCCGAACTTGATCTTGGTCCCGGAGAGCTTGGTGACGTCGATCACCTCGGCGCGCGCGATCATGCTCTCGAGTTCCATGACGCGGCCCTCGTTGTGGGACTGCGCTTCCTTGGCGGCATGGTACTCGGCGTTCTCCGACAGGTCGCCGAGGGCTCGTGCCTCGGAGATCGCCTGGATGATGCGCTGGCGCTCCACCTGCTGGCGGTGCTTCAACTCCTGCTCCAGCGCCGCGTAGCCGCGCACCGTCATCGGAACCTTGTCTATGGTCATCGTCTCGCGCCACAATGAAGAGGCCCGAAGGGAGCGCGATCGCTCCCCCCGGGCCAGAATAAGATCGTCCAGAACCTAATGCGTCGCGGCCGTGACGCAAGTCACCCGCAACGCGATGATTCAGGCCGCGAAGTATTCCTGCAAAGCGCGGACTTGGAGATCGCCTTCCAGATAGGCCTTGATCCCCTCGGCCGCCGCCATCGCACCCGCGAGAGTGGTGTAGTACGGCACTTTATGCAAGAGGGCCGCGCGGCGGAGCGAGCGGGAGTCGGAGAGCGCACCCGCCCCCTCGGTGGTGTTGAACACGAGCTGGATGTCGCCGTTCTTGATGGAATCGACCACGTGCGGCCGGCCTTCCAAAACCTTGTTCACCCGCTCCGTCTGCACGCCCTGTTCCGTGAGATAGCGCTGGGTGCCGCTGGTGGCGATGATGGTGAAGCCGAGTTCCGCGAGCAGGCGAATCGCCGGCAGGATCCGGGCCTTGTCGGCATCGCGCACGGAGACGAACACCGCCCCGCCCTTCGGCACCTGGGTGCCTGAGCCGAGCTGGCTTTTCGCGAAGGCGACGCCGAAGCTCGAATCGAGGCCGATGACCTCGCCGGTGGAGCGCATCTCGGGGCCGAGCAGCACGTCGACGCCGGGGAAGCGCGCGAACGGGAACACCGCTTCCTTGACGGCGATGTGATCGAGCACCTTCGCCTTGAGGCCGAAGCTCGCGAGCGGCTCGCCGGCCATGACGCGGGCGGCGATCTTGGCGATGGGCTCGCCGATCACCTTCGCCACGAACGGCACCGTGCGCGAGGCGCGGGGGTTCACCTCCAGCACGTAGATGGCGCCGTCCTTGATGGCGTACTGCACGTTCATCAGGCCGCCGACCCGCAGAGCCAGAGCCATGGCCTTCGTCTGGCGCTCCAGCTCGGCGATGGTCTCGGGCGAGAGCGAGCGCGACGGCAGCGAGCAGGCCGAATCGCCCGAATGGATGCCCGCCTCCTCGATGTGCTCCATGATGCCGGCAATGAACACGTCCGTGCCGTCGCAGATGGCATCGACGTCGATCTCGGTGGCGTCCGACAGGTAGCGGTCGAACAGGAGCGGGTTCTTGCCCAGCACCGTGTTGATCTGCCCCGTCTTGTCGTTGGGGTAGCGCGCCTTGACGTCGGAGGGGATCAGGCTCGGCAGGGTGTCGAGGAGATAATCCGCGAACTGGGTCTCGTCGCGGATGATCGCCATGGCACGCCCGCCGAGCACGTAGCTCGGCCGCACCACGAAGGGCAGGCCGAGATCGGCGGCGATCAGGCGGCTTTGCTCGACCGAATAGGCGATGCCGTTCTTAGGCTGCTTCATCCCGAGCTTGTCGAGGAGGCGCTTGAACTGGTCGCGGTCCTCGGCGAGGTCGATGGCGTCGGGCGAAGTGCCGAGGATCGGCACCCCGGCGGCCTCCAGGGCGCGGGCGAGCTTGAGCGGGGTCTGGCCGCCGAACTGCACGATGACGCCGTGGAGCGTCCCGGCCTGACGCTCGGTCTCGATGATCTCGAGCACGTCCTCCTCGGTCAGGGGCTCGAAGTAGAGCCGGTCGGAGGTGTCGTAATCCGTCGAGACCGTCTCGGGGTTGCAGTTGACCATGATGGTCTCGTAGCCGGCCTGGGTCAGCGCGAAGCAGGCGTGACAGCAGCAATAGTCGAACTCGATGCCCTGGCCGATGCGGTTCGGGCCACCGCCGAGGATGATGACCTTCTTGGCCTCCGTCGGCTGGGCCTCGTCGACGACCGTCCCGGCGAAGGGCGCGACATAGGTCGAGTACATGTAGGCAGTGGGCGCCTTAAACTCGGCCGCGCAAGTGTCGATGCGCTTGAACACCGGGCGGACGCCCAGCGCCCGGCGGTTCCTGCGCACCGACTCCTCGTCGGTCTTCGCCAGCACGGCGAGGCGCGCGTCGGAGAAGCCGGCGGCCTTGAGCTGGCGCAGCGCTCTGGGCGTCGTCGGGATGCCGTGCGCCTTGACCCGGTTCTCGAGGTCGATGATCGCCTGGAGTTGCTCCAGGAACCACGGATCGATCTTGCACGAGGCGTGGACCTCCGCGTGGCTGACGCCGAGGCGAAGGGCCTGGCCGACCTTGAGGAGCCGGTCCGGGGTCGGGGTGCCCAACGCCGCCTTGATGGCGTTGTGGTCGTCGCCCTTGCCGAGGCCTTCGATCTCGATCTCGTCGAGGCCGGTGAGGCCGGTCTCGAGGGAGCGCAGAGCCTTCTGCAGGGATTCGGCGAAGCACCGGCCGATGGCCATGGCCTCGCCCACCGACTTCATGGCGGTGGTGAGCGTCGGCTCGGCGCCGGGGAACTTCTCGAAGGCGAAGCGCGGAATCTTGGTGACGACGTAGTCGATGGTCGGCTCGAACGAAGCCGGGGTCGCCCCGCCCGTGATGTCGTTTGCGATCTCGTCGAGGGTGTAGCCGACGGCGAGCTTGGCCGCGACCTTGGCGATGGGAAAGCCCGTGGCCTTCGACGCGAGCGCCGATGAGCGCGAGACGCGCGGGTTCATCTCGATGACGATCATCCGGCCGGTGGCCGGGTCGATGGCGAACTGGACGTTGGAGCCGCCGGTCTCGACGCCGATCTCGCGAAGCACCGCGAGCGACGCGTCGCGCATCACCTGATATTCCTTGTCGGTCAGCGTGAGCGCCGGCGCGACGGTGATGGAATCGCCCGTGTGGACGCCCATCGGGTCGATGTTCTCGATGGAGCAGACGATGATGCAGTTGTCGTTCCTGTCGCGGACGACCTCCATCTCGTACTCCTTCCAGCCGAGCACGCTCTCCTCGATCAGGACCTCGTTTGTGGGCGAGGCATCGATGCCGCGCTCGACGATGTCGAGGAACTCCTCCCGGTTGTAGGCGATGCCGCCACCCGTGCCGCCCATGGTGAAGGACGGCCGGATGATCGCCGGCAGGCCGACATCGGCGAGCGCGATGAGCGCTTGCCCAATGGCGTGCTCGCCGTAGCGCTTGCGCCGGTCGGATTCGCCCCGGTGCCAGGTCTTTTCGAACGCGGCCAGCGCGGGCGCGCGGGCGTCGCCCTCGGTGGCGGTCTCGATCCGGGCGATCTCGGCGAGGTACTTCTCGCGGTCGACCTTCTTGGCCGCCGACGCGTTGGCCACCGCCGATTTCGGCGTCTCCAGGCCGATCTTGGTCATGGCGTCGCGAAACAGCTGGCGGTCCTCGGCCTTGTCGATGGCCTCGGCGGTGGCGCCGATCATCTGGACGTCGAACTTTTCGAGGATGCCCATCTTCTTGAGGGACAGGGCGCAGTTCAGCGCGGTCTGGCCGCCCATGGTCGGCAGCAGGGCAAAGCCCCCCGGCACCACGTGACGCTCCTTCTCGATGATCTTGGCGACGATCTCCGGGGTGATCGGCTCGACATAGGTGGCGTCGGCCATGTCCGGGTCGGTCATGATCGTGGCCGGGTTCGAATTGACCAGCACGATCCGGTAGCCCTCCTCGCGGAGCGCCTTGCAGGCCTGGGTGCCGGAATAGTCGAACTCGCACGCCTGTCCGATGACGATCGGGCCCGCACCGATGATGAGGATCGTGGAGAGATCGGTGCGTTTCGGCATCGGGGGCCCTGGCTTGCGGGCACGCGCCCAGGCACACGCGGCGCCACCATCGGGGGCTGCCGTGTGCGGGCGCGAGCGGCGTGGATTGTCGTTAGGCTTCGCGTCTACACGCCGCCGCCCGGTTTTGGAAGGGCGGAGCGGTGGGCGCCGTCAGCCATACGCAGGAACCATGCCCACCGCCGACCCCCAAGATCTTCTTACGAATAGAGCTGTTCGAATTCGGAAGTATAGGACGATTTACCCGACATTGTGCGTTGCTATATTTGCGCAAGATCAATGAAACGCGTCGATACCCTTCAGAATCATTCGAGGAAACGCATGACGAAGCTCACCCTGCTCGCCGGAACGGTCACCCTGTGCGCGACCCTCGGCACGGCCGCGATGGCGGCCGAGTTCACGGTCAAGACCCTCGACAGCGGCGCGGACGGCATGATGGTGTTCGAGCCCACCCTGGTGAAGCTGGCGGCGGGCGACAGCATCCGCTTCACCCCAACGGACAAGGGGCACAACGCCGAGCTGATCAAGGGCATGGCGCCCGAGGGCGCGGCGACGTTCAAGACCGTGGTCGGCAAGGACGAGGAGGTGGTGACCTTCGACAAGCCGGGCGTCTACGGCATCAAGTGCGCGCCGCACTAGATCATGGGGATGATCGGCCTGGTGGAGGTGGGGGACCAGCCGGCGAACCTCGACGCCGCCAAGGCCGTTCCGCATGGCAAAATCGCCACGAAGCGGTTCGAGCCGCTGTTCGCGAAGGTGCAATAGGCACGCTCGCGGGCCGGAGGTGATCGTCCGCCTCCGGTCGGTTCGCTGAACTCAAAGGCCGGCGTAGAGGGCGGCCACAGCCCGGTCGATGGACAGGGTGAACACCCCGAAGGCCACGACGGCGGCGGCGGCGAATTCCAGGGCGGCGCTGGATAGCGTCTGGCTGCGGCGCAGGAGTTCGCGGCCGAAGAACAGGCTCACCCAGGCGATGGTGAGAACCGCCGGCAGGACGAATAGGAAGGACAGGGTGCTCTCGACGCGGTCGAGCCCGGCGGCGGGGTCGATGAGGGCCCGGATGTTGCGCACCCACGGCGCGTAGCAGGCCGCGTACAGGGTGGTCATCCAGGACAGGCCGACACCGACGCCGAGATGGAAAGTGAAGAGGCGATGCAGGCGCGAGAAGTCGTCGCGCGCGTCGTCGAAGGTCATGTGGAGATCCCCGCCATCGGTCCGGTTCGGGCCCGCGCGACGAAGCTTCGAGCGTCGTCCTTAGCGGGCCGTTAATGGGGCGGGGATGCCCGGCAATGCCGGACATTTTGTGACGCGCTCCGGTCCATATCGGGGCAGGTGGCTCGCACAGACCGGACTGGAGCGACCCCCGACGCGGCCGGCCGCCGACCTCACTCCGCCACGGCGTGGAGCGTCTCGGGCTTGCCCGCCCGCATCAGGGCGACGAAGCGCTCGAACAGGTAGTGGCTGTCGCGCGGCCCCGGCGAGGCCTCGGGGTGATGCTGCACCGAGAAGGCCGGGCGGTCGGTGAGCGAAAGGCCGCAATTCGAGCCGTCGAACAGCGACACGTGGGTCTCCACCGCGGTTGCCGGCAGGCTCCCCGGATCGACGGCGAAGCCGTGGTTCATCGACACGATCTCGACCTTGCCGGTGGTCTTGTCCTTCACCGGATGGTTGGCGCCGTGGTGGCCTTGCGCCATCTTCACCGTGCGGCCGCCGAGCGCCAGGCCCATGAGCTGGTGCCCGAGGCAGATGCCGAAGGTCGGCACCTTCTCGGACAGGAGTTCGCGGATCACCGGCACGGCGTATTCGCCCGTCGCCGCCGGGTCGCCGGGGCCGTTCGACAGGAACACGCCGTCGGGCTTCATCGCCATGATCTCGGCCGCACTCGTGGTGGCGGGCACCACGGTGACGTCGCAGCCGGCTTGCGCCAGCAGGCGCAGGATGTTGCGCTTCACGCCGTAATCGATGGCCACGACCTTCAGGCCCTGGCCGGCCGGGCGGTCGCCGTAGCCGGTCTTCACGCCCCAGGTGGTCTGCGACCAGGCGGAGGTCTCGCGGCTGGTGACCGGCGGCACGAGGTCGAGGCCCTCCATGGGGGCCAAGGCGGCGGCGCGCGCCTTCAGCGCCTCGCGGTCGAAGCTGCCGTCCGGAGCGTTGGCGATGACGGCGTTGGGCATGCCATGGTCGCGGATCAGGGCGGTGAGCGCGCGGGTGTCCACCCCGGTGATGCCCACGATGCCGCGCGCCTTCAGCCAGGCGTCGAGGTGGCTCGACGAGCGCCAGCTCGACGGGTTGGTCACCGCCGAGGCGATGACGGCGCCGCGCACGCCCGAGGCCGGGGCGGCGTCGAGGCTCTCCAGATCCTCGTCGTTGGTGCCGGTGTTGCCGATATGGGGAAACGTGAAGGTGACGATCTGTCCGGCATAGGACGGGTCTGTCAGGATCTCCTGATAGCCGGTCATCGCCGTGTTGAAGCAGACCTCGCCGTCGGCGGTCCCGGTCTGGCCGATGCCGAACCCTTCGAGGATCGTGCCGTCGGCGAGAACCAGGAGGGCGGTGGCGACGGGCTCGGCCCAGGGGGCCGGGGAGGGTGCGGCGGTGGCGGGGTGCGCGCGGGCGCCTTCATCTTGCAGCATCGGCGTGATCTCGCTTATGTCCGACCGATCCCGGCGCCGTGCGACACGGCGCATGCCGTGCGACACGGCACACGCGGGTGGCTTGTCGTGCGGCGCTCATACCGAGCGGGCGGCGATGGGGTCAATGTGGCCCCACGCACCCACCGGCTCAAGACGCGCGATCCACTCAGCAATTCACAGACCAGCCCGATCAGGAGACTTCCATGCTGCGCGCCCGCCTCACCACCGAGATGAAAGAGGCCATGAAGGCCGGCGACAAGGCGAAACTCGCCACGGTGCGGATGATCCAGGCCGCCCTGAAGGACAAGGACATCGAGGCGCGAGGGCTGGGCAAGGAACAGCCCACCGACGAGGAGATCCTCGCGCTCCTCCAGAAGATGATCAAGCAGCGCAACGAATCGGCCGGCGTCTACGATCAGGGTGGCCGCCAGGAACTCGCCGAGAACGAGCGCGCCGAGGCCGCGATCATTGCCGGGTACCTGCCCCAGCAGATGGACGAGGCCGAGACCCGTGCCGCCATCGAGGCCGCCGTCGCCGAGACGGGCGCCGCCGGCCCCAAGGACATGGGCAAGGTCATCGCGTCCCTGAAGGCGGCCTATGCCGGCCGGATGGATTTCGGCAAGGCGAGCGGGCTGGTGAAAGAGGTGCTGAACGCCAAGGCGTGAGGCGAGGCGGCAGGCCACGACGCTCGGCGTTCGGGACTCCTTAAGGCCCGTCGGCTAGACTGGGCGGCCGCAGAGGTCCCATGCGCTATCCGCCCCACATCCTCGAAGAGATCCGCGCGCGCCTGCCCGCCTCCGACGTGGTCGGGCGCCGCGTCCGGCTGAAGAAGGCGGGGCGCGAGTGGCGCGGCCTGTCGCCGTTCAACGCCGAGAAATCGCCGTCGTTCTACGTCAACGACCAGAAGCAGTTCTACCACTGCTTCTCGAGCGGAAAACACGGCGACGTGTTCACCTTCCTGATGGAGACGGAAGGGCTGAGCTTTCCCGAGGCCGTCGAGCGCCTAGCCTCGGAGGCCGGCGTCAGCCTGCCGACCCCGAGTGCCGACACCCGGGAAATGGAGACGAAGCGCGCCGGCGCCCTCGAAATCATGGAGATGGCGGCCGCGTTCTACGAGGCGCAGCTCGCGGGGAGCGCCGGGATCGAGGCCCGGGCCTATCTCGACCGGCGCCAGCTCGGACTCGACACCCGCGCGCGGTTCCGCCTCGGCTACGCGCCGAACGACCGCTACGCCCTTCGCGATCATCTGGCCGCCAAGGAGGTGTCCAAGGAAATGATGGCCGAGCTCGGCCTGCTCGTGACCGGCGACGACATCAAGGTGCCGTACGACAAGTTTCGCGACCGGGTGATGTTTCCCATCACCGATTCGCGCGGACGCGTCATCGCCTTCGGCGGCCGGGCGATGCAGAAGGACGCCAAGGCGAAGTACATGAACTCGCCGGAGACGCCGCTCTTCCACAAGGGCCAGCTCCTCTACAACCTGCACGGCGCGCGGAAGGCCGCCCACGATCGCGGCACCATCATCGCCGTCGAGGGCTACGTCGACGTCATCGCCATGACGCTGGCGGGCCACCCGAACGCCGTGGCTCCCCTGGGCACCGCGCTGACGGAGGAGCAGGTCGCGCTGCTGTGGCGCCACGGCGACGAGCCGATCCTGTGCTTCGACGGCGACGGCGCCGGTCAGCGCGCCGCCTTTCGGGCGCTGGACGTCGCCCTGCCGGGCCTGACGCCGGGCAAATCCCTGCGCTTCGCCATGCTGCCCGAGGGGCAGGACCCCGACGACCTCCTGCGCTCCGAGGGAAAGGCCGCCATCGACCGGGTGCTGGAGGGCGCGCGCCCCCTGGTGGAAGTGCTGTGGTCGCGGGCGACCGAGGGCGCGCCCCTCGACACGCCCGAGCGCCGGGCAGGCCTCGCCAAGATCCTGCGCGAGATGGTGGCGGGCATCCGCGACGAGACCGTGCGGGGGTTCTACCGCGACGAGATCGAGGGCCGCCTGCGCGCGCTCTCACCCCAGTCGAACCAGGGCCGACGCGGCCCGTGGGAGCCCCGACAGGGCGGCGGCGGGGGCCGGCCGGCCTACCAGCGGACCCCGCGCCCGGGCGATCCGCCGCCGTCGCCGCGCATCACCACCAAGTTCAACCCGCTCTATGCGGGCGAGACCAACGCCGCCGGCCCCGTGGCGTTTCGCGACCGAGAGGCGATGATCGTGTCGAGCCTCCTCGTCCACCCGGAACTCCTCGGCATCGAGGCGGAGGATCTCGCCGAACTCGAACTCGGCGATTCCGACGCGCAGGCCCTGCGCTCGCTGCTCCTCGACAGCCACGCCGATGCCGGACAGCCCGGCGTCGAGGTCCTGGAGGCCCGCCTGCGGCGCACCGGACTGGTCGAGGCGTCGGAACGACTGGCCACTCATGTGCGCCCCGGGGACCGATGGACCCTTGACGCGCATGCCGATCCCGTGCGTCTCGAAGACGCATTGCGTCAGGCCGTGATCTTGCACCGCAAGTCCGGCGCGCTAAATAGCGAACTTCGCTTGGCGGAACACGCCCTGGCCGAGGACTTCACCGAGGCGAACTTCGCTTGGCTGTGTGACGTGAAGCAACGTATGGCCGTGGTCGCCGGAGCGGAGGCGGGGGAGGACGGGTCCGACGCCGATGCGGCAGCGGGCTAGGCCTTCGAAGGAACGGAATTCTCGCGCCGAAGGCGGCGCATGGTTAACAATCGGTCAAGCGTCTCGCTTGCATACCGGGATCTGAGATCGACGCGGGCGCTTTTCGGCGTTCCGCACACCATATGCATTGCAACGTCGTAGACGCGGAGTGAGCCACACACTCCCGCGCGACATTGCCACGACAACCATAGGCGGACCATGGCGACGAAGGCAACGGAACGGGACGAGACGGATGCTGCCCCCGAGGCACAGACGGACGGGCCGCTTCTCGATCTGACGGATGCCTCCGTCAAGCGGATGGTGAAGCTCGCCAAGAAGCGCGGCTACATCACCTACGAGGAGATCAACGAGGTCCTGCCCGACGGCCAGTCCGATCCCGACCAGATCGAGGACGTACTGTCCCAGCTCTCCGAGATGGGCATCAACGTCGTCGAGGCGGAGGAGACCGAGGAGACCGCCGGCGAGACCAAGGCCAACGGCGAGGCCGGCGAGGACGAGGACGGCGCGGAGGGGACCGAGGTCGCCGAGATCGCGCCGACCAAGGCGCCGGCCGTGCGCGAGACCACGACCAAGGAGCCCACCGACCGTACGGACGATCCCGTGCGGATGTACCTGCGCGAGATGGGCTCCGTGGAGCTGCTGTCGCGCGAGGGCGAAATCGCCATCGCCAAGCGCATCGAGGCGGGCCGCGAGGCGATGATCGCCGGACTGTGCGAGAGCCCACTGACCTTCCAGGCCATCATCATCTGGCGCGACGAACTCGTCGACGGACGGGTGCTCCTGCGCGAGATCATCGACCTCGAAGCCACCTACGCGGGTCCCGACGCCAAGAACGCGATGCAGATCGCGGAAGGCGGCGAGGAAGCCGAGGAGACCGAGGCCGAAACTCCGGCGGCGCCCGAGGGCGACGACGAGGACGACATGGAGAACAACGTCTCCCTGGCGGCCATGGAGACCGAGATCAAGCCGCGCGTCCTCGAGACGTTCGACAACATCGCGAACAACTACAAGAAGCTGCGCAAGCTGCAGAGCGAGCACGCCGAGGTGAAGGCCTCGGGCGGGACCCTGACGGAGGCGCAGGCCGCCAAGCGCGACGAGTTGAAGGACATCGTCGTCACCGACGTGAAGTCCCTCTCGCTCAACGCCAACCGCATCGAGGCCCTGGTCGAGCAGCTCTACGACATCAACAAGCGCCTCATCTCGCATGAGGGCCGCCTGATGCGCTACGCCGAGACCCACGGCGTCGCCCGCGACGAGTTCCTGCGCCACTACCAGGGCTGGGAGCTCGACCCGAACTGGATGGAACGCGTCGGCAGCCTCGGCGGCCGCGGCTGGAAGAACCTCGTCGAGAAGGGCCAGAAGGAGGTCGTGCGCCTGCGCGAGCAGATCCTGACGCTCGCCTCCGAGACGGGCCTGGAGATCGGCGAGTACCGCAAGATCGTCAACATGGTCCAGAAGGGCGAGCGCGAAGCCCGTCAGGCCAAGAAGGAGATGATCGAAGCGAACCTCCGCCTCGTGATCTCCATCGCCAAGAAGTACACCAACCGCGGCCTGCAGTTCCTGGACCTGATCCAGGAGGGCAACATCGGTTTGATGAAGGCGGTGGACAAGTTCGAGTACCGTCGCGGCTACAAGTTTTCGACCTACGCCACCTGGTGGATTCGCCAGGCGATCACCCGCTCCATCGCCGATCAGGCCCGCACCATCCGCATCCCGGTGCACATGATCGAGACGATCAACAAGATCGTCCGCACCTCGCGCCAGATGCTCCACGAGATCGGCCGCGAGCCGACCCCCGAGGAACTGGCCGAGAAATTGGCCATGCCCCTGGAGAAGGTGCGTAAGGTCCTGAAGATCGCCAAGGAGCCGATCTCCCTCGAAACCCCCATCGGCGACGAGGAGGATTCGCATCTCGGCGACTTCATCGAGGACAAGAACGTCGTCCTGCCCATCGACGCGGCGATCCAGAGCAATCTGCGCGAGACCACGACGCGCGTCCTCGCCTCGCTGACCCCGCGCGAGGAGCGCGTGCTGCGCATGCGCTTCGGCATCGGCATGAACACCGATCACACCCTCGAGGAGGTCGGCCAGCAATTCTCGGTGACCCGCGAGCGCATCCGCCAGATCGAGGCCAAGGCCCTGCGCAAGCTCAAGCACCCGAGCCGGTCGCGCAAACTGCGCAGCTTCCTCGACAACTGAGAGATCGGCCGTCCCGCGACGTTGCCGACTCCCGAAACGACAGGACGGACCGGCGGCGCTCCGATGCCGCCGGCCGAGTGTGATGCCGACGGCCCGGTTGCCGAGATCGACCCCGCGATCCAGTTAGGCCCCCATGCTCGATCGAGGTCCGCCCCAGTCGCCGCCCACCGCCGAAGCCGACGGATCGGAAGCGAACGACGTTCCGTTCGGCGCCCTGCAGCAATGCGTGGCCCTGCGCGACTGGCTGCTGAGCGAGGGGGCCCGGATGCCCAACGCCGAGGACCTCCTGGCGGGGCTGGCCGAGCGGCTCATCGACCTCGGGGTGCCGGTGGACCGGGCGACCACGGCCATTGACGCCCTGCATTCCGAATATTCCGGCGTCGGCCGTTTCTGGACCCGCGAATCGGGCTCGACGGTGCGGCTGTTCCCCCACGGCGACGCCTCCGACAAGGCCTACCGCGAGAGCCCGTTCCAGACGGTCCACGAGACCGGGGAGTGGCTGATCCTCGATCTTTCCGAGACGCCGTCCGACGCCTACGCGGTGATTCCCGACCTGAAGGCCGAGGGCTACCGCCACTACATCGTGGCGCCGCTGTTCTTCACCAACGGCACCCGCAACGGCATCACGTTCGCCACACGCAGCGAGGATGGATTTCGCGATGAGGACGTGGCGATCCTGCGCTTCGTCATCCCGACGCTCGCCGCCGTGATGGAGATGCGCAGCATCAACAAGCAGCTCGACCACGTGCTGCGGATCTATGTCGGCGACGAACCGCACAAGGCGATCCTGGCCGGCTCGATCCGGCGCGGCCACGTCCAGCGCATCCGCTCAGCGATCCTGTTCGCCGACATGCGCGACTACACCCGCATCTCCGCCGAGATGACCCCGGAAGAAGCGGTGGACCTCCTCAACATCTTCTTCGACTGCCTCGTGCCGGCCATCGAGCGCGAGGGCGGCGAGGTGCTGAAGTACCTCGGCGACGGCCTGCTGGCGATCTTTCGCGAGCGGGGCGACGACCTCGGCGGGGCGGCCAAGGGGGCATTGACGGCGGCCCAGAGCGCGCTCGCGGCCCTCGCCGAAGCCAACGGCCTCGGGCGCTTCGCCCAGCCCGTGGCGGCCGGCATCGCGCTCCATCACGGCGAGGCCGCCTACGGCAATGTCGGCTCGGGCGCGCGTCTCGACTTCACGGTCATCGGCCGCGACGTCAACCTCGCGAGCCGCCTCGCCCGCCTCAACAAGACGCTCGGCGAGCCCCTGCTGATGTCCAAGCCCTTCGTGGATTTCCTCTGGGGCGATCCGGTCTCCCTCGGCACCCACGCCCTCGACGGGTTCGCCGAGCCCATGGGGGTGTTCCGCCCCGGACGGCCGGCCGCGACGGTGTGACGAGGCGCGCGGGGTGTTGACCGGAGGGCCGTCCCGGCCCACATCGGTGGTGTTCCAGGGAGATCCCCGGCAAGGGGCTGAGAAACCGATGAGCGGCCTGCGTGCGGGCGGCGGCGCGGAAATCCTTCGAACCTGAACCGGTTCATACCGGCGTAGGGATTGGACCGCCGTGTTTGCCCGCCCGAGTTCGGCGGGCTCCGCTCAGAAGCGCACCGGCCCCACACCCCCTGCGTCCGTCGCGGAGGTTGTCCAGGTGCTCGTTCCCAGCCGACCCATCGATCTCAGGCGCTCACCCGCCGCCGCCCGGGCGCAATCCGCCCTGCCGGCCCGCTGCGATGTCGCCATTGTCGGGGGCGGCCTCATCGGCCTGTCCATCGCCTGGCGTCTCGCGGAACGCGGACGCGCCGTCACCGTCGTCGAGCGCGAGACCGTCGGCGCGGGGGCGAGCCTGGCTGCCACCGGCATGCTGGCGCCGGCCGCCGAGCACGAGCCCGGCTCCGACCCGCTGCTGCCCTTGGCCCTGGAGAGCCTGTCGCGCTGGCCGGGGTTTCGCGATGCCCTGCAGGCGGCGTCGGGCGTCGACATCGACTACCGGGAGGAGGGCACCCTGGTGCTCGCCATCGGCCGCGACGAGGTCGAGCGCCTGCGCTTTCGCCACGACCTGCAGGTCCGCTCGGGTCTCGAGGCCACGTGGCTGTCCGGGCCGCAGGTGAGGGCCCGCGAGCCGGCCCTGCGCCCGGCCGTCACCGCTGGCCTCTACTGTCCCCACGATCATCAGGTCGATCCGAGCCGGGTCATGGCCGCCCTGGTGCGGGCCTGCACGGCCGCGGGCGTCACCATCGTGGAGAACTGCTCCGTCGAAGCCCTGGACTGGGCGGGCGACCGGGTCACCGGGCTCCTGACCGGCCAGGGCCGGCTCGCGGCCGAGACCGTGATCCTCGCCGCCGGCGCCTGGAGCGGGCAGACCGGCCTGCTCCCCGATGCCCTGACCCTGCCGGTGCGTCCTCTGAAGGGCCAGTCGCTGGCGCTGCGCACCACCGCCCGCACCGGAACCCTCACCCACATGGTCTGGACCGAGCAGGTCCACATGGCCCCGAAGAGCGACGGCCACCTCATCGTCGGGGCGACGGTGGAGGATTGCGGCTTCACCCCCGGCGTCACGGCGGGCGGCCTCTACGCCCTGTTGGAAGGGGCGCGCCGTGTCCTGCCCGGTATCGAGGAGATGGCCGTCGAGGCCGTGTGGAGCGGCTACCGCCCGACCTCCGACGACGACGCGCCGATCATCGACACCCTGGCCCCCGGCCTCGTCGCGGCGACGGGCCACCACCGCAACGGCTACCTCCTGGCGCCCGCCACCGCCGACGCCGTCGCGGCCCTGCTGACGGACGGCGCCGTGCCGGACTACGCCAGCGCCTTCGGCCGCGCCCGCTTCGCCCCGGCCGAGACGAGGGCGCGCGCATGAAACTCATCCTCAACGGCCGGCCCCACGAGAGCGCGGCGCGCGACCTCGACGCCCTGTTCCGGATCGAGGCCGAGGAGACCGGGATCGAGAGCCCACAGGGCATCGCCATCGCCCTCAACGGCGCGGTTATCCGCCGCCGGGACTGGGAAACGACGCAACTCGAAGAGGGCGACCGCGTCGAGATCGTCCGCGCCATGCAGGGAGGCTGAAACCATGACCGAACCCCACGACGATCCCCTCGTCATCGCCGGCATCACCCTGGGCTCGCGCCTGTTCATCGGTACGGCGGGCTATCCCACCCAATCCATCATGGCCGAATCCGTGGCGGCGTCGGGCGCCGAGGTGGTGACCGCCTCGATCCGCCGGGTCTCGCTCCAGGGCCACGGCTCGGACACGGTCAGCAAGCTCAAGGGCTACCGCTTCCTGCCCAACACCGCCGGCTGCGAGACGGCGCGCGACGCGATCATGACCGCCGAACTCGCCCGCGAGGCCCTCGACACGACGTGGATCAAGGTCGAGGTCATCGGCGACCGCGAGACCCTGTACCCGGACGTCGCTGAATTGCTGGAGGCCTGCCGCCACCTCGTGGAGGACGGCTTCACCGTGTTGCCCTATTGCAACGACGATCCGGTGGTGTGCCAGCGCCTGGCCGACATCGGCTGCGTCGCCGTGATGCCCATGGGCTCGCTCATCGGCTCCGGCATGGGGGTGGCGAACCCGGCCAACCTCGAACTGATCTGTCGGCGCTCGCCCGTACCCGTCATCGTCGATGCCGGCATCGGCACGGCGTCGGACGCCGTCATCGCCATGGAGCTCGGGGCCGCCGGCTGCCTCCTCAACACGGCGGTGGCGAAGGCCGACGATCCCGTGCGCATGGCCCGCGCCATGGGCCACGCCGTCGCGGCCGGCCGCCTCGCGCACCGCGCCGGCCGCATTCCTCGGCGCGGCCGGGCCGAACCGTCGAGCCCGCAGCTCGGCCTCGTCGGCTCATGAGGCCGCTGCCGTCGCCGCTCCTCGTGGTGACGGACCGGACCCTGGTCCCCGGTGGGGAGCAGGACCTCGTCGCCCGGATCGACGCGCTTCTCGCGGGCGGCGCCCGCTGGGTCTGGTTTCGCGAGCGCGACCTGGCGCCGGCCCCGCGCGAAACCCTGGCGCGCGCGCTGCTGGAGCGGGTGCGCGCCCGGGGCGGTGTCCTGAGCATCGGCGCAAGCGCGGCCCTCGCGGCGGGTCTCGGGGCGGACGGCGTCCACCTGCCCGGCGGGGCGACACCGGCCGATTTCGCGGCGGCGCGGGGTCGGTTGCCCGACGGCTTGATCGGAGTCTCGGCCCATTCGATCGGGGAGGTCGAGGCGGCCGCGCGGCATGGCGCGGACTACGCCACCCTGAGCCCGATCTTCGCGACGTCGAGCAAGCCCGGCTACGGCCCGGCCCTGGGGCCGGAGGCCATGCGGGCGGCGAAAGCGTGCGGGCTGCCGGTCATCGCCCTCGGGGGTATCATGGGCGAGAGGGTCAGGCCCTGCCGGGCGGCAGGGGCCGCCGGGATCGCCGTCATGGGCGGCCTGATGCGCAGTCGCGACCCGGCGGGCGACGTGGGCGCTTTGCTCGGAGCCTGGAAGACCTGACGCGTCGGGGAGTGTCTCCCACCCCCTCGTGGGGGAGGGCCGAACGCGATGCGAAACTCGAAAAAATCTACTTCGGGTCGGCGGCCGGGCCGTAGGGCGGACGCGGGATTGCCCGGTGAGCGGCGCGCAGGGCCGCCGACCAGCGTTCGCGCAGATCGTGGAAGTAGCCTTCGCCCGCCTCGATGCGGTGGTTAACCTCGAGGGTGAGGGCGTCGCGGCGGACCAGGGCGATGTCGATGGGCAGGCCGACGCCGAGGTTGGACCGCATGGTCGAATCCATCGAGACGAGGCCGACCTTGAGGGCGTCGTAAAGATCGGTCTCGTATTTCACCGCCCGGTCGAGGATCGGCTTGCCGTACTTGTGCTCGCCGATCTGCAGAAACGGCGCGTCGCCGCTGCATTCGATGAAATTGCCGGCGGCGTAGATGAGGTACAGCTTCATCGGGTCGGTGCCGATCTGGCCGCCGAACAGCAGCGAAACGGAGAAGCGCAGGTTCGCCGCCTCGAACCCGGCCTTCTCGATCTCGCGCACCCGGCGGATGGCGCGGCCGACGAGCTGGGCGGCCTGGAACATGGTCGGTGCCTCGACGAGCTTCATCTTGGCCTCGCCGGCATCGCCCTCGACGCCCTCGGAGAGCAGGCTCAGGACCGACTGGGTGATGGAGAGGTTGCCGGCGGACGCCAGCATCATCACCCGCTCGCCCGGCACGTTGAAGTGGTGGAGCTTGCGGTAGGTGGAGATGTCGTCGAGGCCCGCGTTGGTGCGGGTATCGGCGATCATCACCAAGCCGTCCTCGACCAGGACACCGACGCAGTAGGTCATCGTTTCAGCTTTCTTCGTGCCCGAACGCCCCGTATCGTCAGGACTGGACCGTCGCCTGTGCTTGCTCGACGCGGAGCTTCACGTCGAGGGTTTCCGTACCGCCACCCATGCGGCTGCCGCGGATCGGAGCCGCGCCGAGGTAGTCGAGCCCCACGGCGACGCGGATATGCGCCTCCGTGGTGGCGATGCCGTGGGCGGGGTCGAAGCCGACCCAGCCGAGGTTCGGCACCAGGGATTCGACCCAGGAATGACCCGCCTCCTGGTCGACCATGCCGTCGTCCCGGTGGAAGTAGCCCGAGACGTAGCGGGTCGGGATCTCGAGGTGGCGTGCCGCGGCGATGAAGATGTGCGTCAGATCCTGGCAGACGCCCTTCGCCTGCTCGAACGACTGCGCCGCCGTGGTGCTGGCGCTGGTCGGGCCGGGCTCGAACACCACCTTGTCGTGCACGGCGGCGAGCAGGCGGTGGAGGCAGGGCAGGGGCGAGGCGTCGCCCGCCTCCCGGACCGCGCGGGCGAAGGCCTGGATCGGCTCGCTCGCCAAGGCGAGATCGGAATCGCGCAGGTAGAACTCGTCGGGCAGGCGCTCGACGGTGCCGCGCACCACGCCGTGCATCTCGTTGGTGTCGACCTCGCCGGTGACCCGGATGGTGAGGGATTCGGCCGGCTCGTCGGCGGTGAACCAGTGCACCACGTTGCCGAAGCCGTCCTCGCGCTCGCTGATCCGGCCGTCGATGGACGGCTCGATGCGCCAGCGCCGGACATATTGGCCGTCATGGTCGCGCGGCCGCAGGCGCAGGACCTGGATCAGGTTCCGGGCGGGATGCTCGTAGGTGTAGTTGGTCTCATGAAAGACGCGGATTCGCATGAGGGCGGCCTTTGCGCGGGTCCGGGCAGAGCCCGCCACCCCTAAGCATCATTCCCCGACGTGTCACACGGTTCGAGGCGAACCGGGATAAGTCGACGGATTTCGAGGCGGGTGTCACGTCGGCGGCGCCACGTGACACCCGCTCAGACGAGATATTGCTCGATTACCGCCGCGCCGAGGCGGTTGTTCTCGGCGATGAACGCCGTGACGAACTCGTGCAGGCCCGAGGTGAAGATCCGGTCGATGTTCTCGCCCTCCAGGCGCGCCAGGGTGTTGCTGGCGAAGCGCTGGCTGGCCCCACGCCGTCCGTAGGCGTCGGCGATGAGGTCGAGGTGTTCCACGAGCATGCCGTAGCAGTTGTGCAGCGAGCGCGGCATCTGGCGGTTGAGGATGAGGAGATCGGCCACCAACAGGGGCTTCACGCTCTCGCGGTAGACCCAGTGATAGGCGTTGAAGGCCGAGACCTCGCGCAGGATCGTGGTCCACTGGAAGTAGTCGAGGCTGCCGCCGACGCGCTCGGTGGCGGGCAGGAGGATCCGGTACTTCACGTCGAGGATGCGGGCGGTGTTGTCGGCCCGCTCGATGGCGGTGCCGAGGCGGGTGAACCAGTAGGCGTCGTTGCGCAGCATGGTGCGGTAGGCCGAACCGTCGAAGGCCAGGGACACGCCCTTCACCCATTCGAGGAAGCGGGAGAACTCGTCGCGGTTGAGGTCGCGCCCCTCGTAGTTGCGCAGCTCCAGCCAGGCGCCGTTGATGGCGTCCCACATCTCGGTGGTCAGGGCCGTGCGGACGCTGCGGGCGTTCTCGCGCGCCGTCTCGATGCAGGAGCGGATCGAGGACGGGTTGTGCGGACTGAAGGCGAGGAAGTCGCAGACCGTGGCCTCGGTGACGCCGTCGTAGAGCGGCTTGAACACTTCCGGATCGCCGGCCGACGCCAGGGCCGAGGCCCATTCGTTGGTCTCGCCGCCGCCGTAGCTCGACGGCAGGGCCGCGAGCCGATGCGCCGCGTCGAGGATGCGGGCGACGAACTCGGCCCGCTCGACGTAGCGCGAGAGCCAGTACAGGTTGTCTGCGGTCCGGGAGAGCATGGGCTTCCGTTGAGGCGCGGCCACCCGCGACGCGCGCGGGAACCGTTGGGCTGAGGGGACTATGCGGAGGCGATGACGGGTTGGGAAGCGCGCAGGACCCGCGCCGCATTCGGACGGGAGGGGATTGTCAGGCGTCGAGGACCCAGGTGTCCTTGGTGCCGCCGCCCTGGCTCGAATTGACCACGAGGGACCCTTCCTTCAGGGCGACGCGGGTGAGGCCGCCGGGCACGATGCGGATCTCGTCGGAGCCGCACAGCACGAACGGGCGCAGGTCGACGTGGCGCGGCGCGACACCGGAGGCGACGAAGGTCGGGCAGGTGGAGAGGGCGAGGGTCGGCTGGGCGATGAAGCCGTCGGGTGCGTGCTTCAGCTTGCGCCCGAACTCCTCGATCTCGCGCTTCGTCGCGTGCGGGCCGACGAGCATGCCGTAGCCGCCCGAGCCGTTGACCTCCTTCACCACGAGGTCCTTGAGGTTGTCCATGACGTAGGCGAACGCCTCCTTCTCGCGGCAGCGATAGGTCGGCACGTTATGCAGGATCGGCTCCTCACCGGTGAAGAACCGCACGATCTCGGGCATGTAGCTGTAGACCGCCTTGTCGTCGGCGATGCCGGTGCCGACGGCGTTGGCCAGCGTCACGGTCCCGCGCTCGTAGGCGTTCATGAGGCCGGGCACGCCGAGCACCGAGTCGGGGCGGAACACCAGGGGGTCGAGGAAGTCGTCGTCGAGGCGGCGGTAGAGCACGTCGACCCGGCGCGGCCCCTCGGTGGTGCGCATGTAGACCACGTCGTCCTTGGTGAAGAGGTCGGAGGCCTCCACCAGATCGACGCCGAGCTTGTCGGCGAGGAACGAGTGTTCGTAGAACGCCGAATTGTAGCGGCCGGGCGTCAGCAGGGCGACGGTGGGGTCCCGCGTCGCGGTGGACGGCGCCAGGGACCGCAGGGTCGCCAGCAGGGCGTCTGGATAGTTCTCCACGGGGGCCACGCGGTGGCGTGAGAACAGCTCCGGGAACAGCCGCAGCATCACCTCGCGGTTCTCCAGCATGTAGGAGACGCCGGACGGCGTGCGGGCGTTGTCCTCCAGCACGAAGAAGTCGTTCTCGCCGGTGCGGACGATGTCGATGCCGGCGATGTGGACGTAGAGGTCGTGCGGCACCTTGAAGGCGCGCATCTCCATCCGGTAGTGCGGGTTGCGGTAGACGAGATCGGCCGGGATGATGCCGGCCTTGATGCATTCCTGGGCGCCGTAGATGTCCTTCAGGAACGCGTTGATGGCGGTGACGCGCTGCTTGAGGCCGCGTTCGAGGAAGCTCCACTCCGGCTTGGTGATGACCCGGGGGATGATGTCGAACGGGATCAGCCGCTCGGTGGATTCGTTGGCGCCGTAGACCGCGAAGGTGATGCCGATGCGGCGGAACAGCATCTCAGCCTGGCTGCGACGGGTGTTGAAATGCTCCGGCGGCGTGGTGTCGAGCCACGATTTCAGGCTGTTGTACGCCTCGCGCACGGCCGCATCGTTGAGCGTCCCTTCCTTCAGGATCCCGTCCGGGAACCCGGTCATCTCGTCGAACGCAGCGAGCGCCATGTGCGCCTCCCCTTAAACGCCAAGTTCCAGGCAAGAGGCGCGCCAGGGGCGGACCGACCGGCCGTTCGAGGTCTCGACGGACCCCTTCGAGGGTACGCTAACACGCGGAACGCGAGGCGGCACGGTGTCTCTCACGAAACGTGAAGGCGTCGAGGGCCGGATGTTTCGCGGGGGGTAATAATCAGATCAGCTTCAGGCCCTTGAAGCTCGCGTGGCCCTCGCGCCCGAGGATCACGTGGTCGTGAACCACGATCCCGAGGGGATCGAGCACGCCGACGATCTCGCGGGTCATGCGGATGTCTGCCGCCGACGGGGTCGGGTCGCCGGAGGGATGGTTGTGAGCGAGGATGATGGCGGTGGCGGAGAGTTCCAGGGCGCGCCGCGCCACCTCGCGGGGATAGACCGGCGTGTGGTCGACGGTGCCGCGCCCCTGGACCTCGTCGGCGAGGAGGTGGTTGCGCCGGTCGAGGAACAGCACACGGAACTGCTCGCGCGCCGCGAACGCCATGGTGGCCCGGCAATATTCGAGCACGGCGCTCCACGACGACAGCAGCGGCCGGGCCGCGATGGCGCCCCGCGCCAGCCGATGGCCCGCCGCTTCGATGAGCTTCAGGTCGGCGATGACCCCGGCGCCGATGCCTTCGATTTCGGCAAGCCGGGCCGGTTCGGCGGAAATCACCTCGGCGAAGCTGCCGAACCGGCGGATCAGCGCCTTCGCCAGGGGCTTCACGTCGCGCCGGGGAATGGCGCGAAACAAGGCAAGTTCGAGGAGCTCGTAATCCGGCAGCGCGTCGGCGCCCCCTTGGGCGAAGCGGGCGCGCAGGCGGTCGCGGTGCCCGAGGTAATGCGGCTCGGCCGCCTCGGTCCCGGTCGCCTCGCCGGCCGGCAGGGGAGGGTCGGACGGTCGGCGGGCGCTCACGGGACCGGCTCAGGCCGCCGGATTGACCGGCTGGTGCAGGCCCTTCGGCGAGAAAGTGAAGATCTCGGCCCCCGTCTCCGTCACCGCCACCGTGTGCTCGAACTGGGCCGAGAGCGAGCGGTCCCGCGTCACCGCCGTCCACCCGTCGGACAGCACCTTCACGGCGGGGCGGCCGAGGTTGATCATCGGCTCCACGGTGAAGAACTGGCCGGGCTTGAACGTCACGTCGTAGCTCGGCTCGGCGTAGTGCAGGATGGTGGGCGCGTCGTGGTAGGTGCGCCCCAGCCCGTGGCCGCAGAAGTCGCGCACCACGGAGCAGCGCTCGGCCTCGGCATAGCTCTGGATCGCCCGGCCGATATCCGTGGTCGAACCGCCGGGCTTGATCGCCGCGATGCCGCGCATGAGGCATTCGTGGGTGATCTCGCACAGGCGCTGGGCCTTGCGCGACACCTCGCCGACATAGGCCATGCGGCTCGAATCGCCGTGCCAGCCGTCGACGATGAGGCAGATGTCGAGGTTGACGATGTCGCCCTCGCGCAGGGGCTTGTCGTTGGGGATGCCGTGGCAGACCACGTGGTTGATCGAGGTGCAGATCGATTTCGGGTAGCCGCGGTACAGCAGGGAGGCCGGGTAGGCGCCGTGGTCCATGGCGAAGGTGTAGGCGAGGTCGTCGAGGGCCTCCGTGGTCACGCCCGGCGCCACGGCCTCCATCAGCACGTCGAGGGCTTCCGCCGTCAGGCGCCCGGCCTTGCGCATGCCCGCGAACCCCTCCGGCCCGTGGATGGGCGGCTCTGGCGAACGTCGTCCGGTCTCGGAGACGGCCTGATCGTTCTGCGTCATGGGCGGGCGTTTCGTGGCTGGCCGGGAAAGATCCTCTGTACGACCCCGCGCTCGCGAGGCCAACCCTTGCGCGAGGCCAACCCTTGCGCGAAGCCAACCCTCGCGCGAGGCCAACCCCGCCCCGAAGGAAGACCGGCATTCGGGCCGGGCTAGGCGCCGGGCCGGGGAGGGGCTAGACACCGTGTCTCCACGAACGGGCGCCCGGACGGGTTTCGACGGGCCGGCAGGCAGGACGGGACGATGGCTGACAAGGCGGTGCCGCACTTCCACAACGACCTCGGGGTCGCGGTGATCCATGTCGGGTCGCGGGAGTTCATGTGCATCGGCGCGCGCCCGCCCTTCGACCATCCGCACGTGTTCCTCGACATGGGCACGGACGACGAGATCATCTGCCAGTACTGCTCGACGCTCTATCGCCACCGTCCGGGCCTGAAGGCCGGTACCGCCGACCCGGCGGCCTGCGTGTGGGACGACCGGACCCCGGCCGCCGCCTGAGCGCCGTGTCCTCCGTCGGTCCGAGTCGGATCGCCATCGTCGGCGCCGGGATCGGCGGCCTCACGGCGGCCCTCGCCCTGGACGCGGCCGGCCACGAGGTCACCCTCGTGGAGCGCCGCACCGGATTCAGCGAGGTCGGCGCCGGCCTCCAGCTCTCGCCCAACGCCAGCCGCGTGCTCATCGGCCTCGGCCTCGGAGCGGCCCTGCGCCGGGCCGCAAGCGAGCCGCCGGGCGTGGTGGTGCGGGCGCTCGCGGACGGGCGCCAGCTCGGCGCGATTCCCCTCGGCCCCGCGCATCGTGAAAATTTCGGCGCGCCCTACTACGTGATCCATCGGGCCGATCTGCAGACCCTGCTCCTCGATGCCGTGCGGGGTCGTGCCGGTATCCGCCTGCTCATGGGCCGCGACGTCACCGGCCTCGTGGAAACCCGGGACGGCGTCAGCCTCACCCTGGAAAGCCACCAGGGCGCCCGCTCCGAGACCTACGTGGCCGACCTCGCGGTGGGCGCAGACGGGGTGCGCTCGCGCCTGCGCGGCCACCTCGACGCGGTTCCCCTGCGCCCGTGGCGCGCCGCCGCCTGGCGGGCCCTGGTGCCGCGCGAGGCGGTGCCGCCCGAACTCGCCGCCGACGCCACCGGGCTGTGGCTCGGCCGCGACCGCCACGTGGTGCACTATCCGATCCGCGGCGGCAGCCACCTCAACGTCGTCGCCGTGGTGCCAGAGCGCGCCGGGACCGACGATTGGGGCCAGCTCGGCGAGCCGGCGGTCCTGCGCGCCCGCTTCCCCGATGCGGCGCCTGCGCTGGCCGCGCTCCTCAGCGTGCCGGATTCGTGGCTGGTGTGGTCCCTCGTCGACCGTCCGCCGGCCAAGCCTCTGGCGCGCGGACGCGTCGCGCTCCTGGGCGATGCCGGCCATCCGATCCTGCCGTTCCTGGCGCAGGGTGCGGCGCTTGCCATCGAGGATGCGGCGATCCTGGCGGCCTGCCTCGGCACGGCTCCGGTGCCGGAGGCGCTCGCCGCCTACGCCAAGGCGCGCCGGGCCCGGGTGCGCAAGGTCCGCGCGGCGGCCCGCGCCAACGGCCGCAGCTACCATGCCGGTTCCCTCGTCGGCCGCGTGCGCAACATGGTGATGCGCCGCCTCGGTCCCGCCGGCATGACCCGCCGCTACCGCTGGCTCTACGGCTGGACGCCCTGAGGGCGAATGTCTTGATCTCGGACGCCCGCCCCGCTACCGCAGGAACCGGTATGCGGACGTGGCGAAACCGGTAGACGCACGAGACTTAAAATCTTGCGGCCGCAAGGCTGTGCGGGTTCGAGTCCCGCCGTCCGCACCACCCAATGAATTCAGAGACTTAACATTCCTGTTAGCGACTTTAACGACATCGATTAGCGACAATGGATGGAACGGTTCGGCAGCGTAGCGATCAAATCCATCAACGTTCTCGATGCGTAATTTCGTCGCATATTAACGCATTTGATGCGAACTTTTCAAACTCTACATCCGGCGACCGACCTTTTTGAAAGCGAACGTTCCTCAAGCCGTCTAGCCCCGTATGGTCCCCCCCCCTTACTGAATCATGACCTACTTGAAGGGAACCGATCCGACTCTTTTGGTCACGGCAGATTAACGGTAAGCACAAAAGATCCGGGTGGCCTGCCCCCATTCAGTGGCCCAGGTTTGAAGTTAGTGCATCGTCGGTCGTGTGACGATGGCAGGGCGAGCGGACGGCACTGATCCGCTCGGTTCGGTCGG